>JARHYY010000141.1 GCA_029258405.1 Helicobacteraceae bacterium
CTCTATAAAAGATTCTTTGTTTATTGTATTGAATAAAATGATATATCTTATGAGATACATGAATATTACATATGGCAAGCTCTGTTAAGTGCTTATGTATTAAAATGGTTATGTGGTTTGGGGGGGGTAATATTTAAAGCTGCCTACTGCTGATGAGTTGCATAGACTAGGGATGGGCACTATTTTAATGAGGGAGGGCTTTTGTTTCCTTGCTGAATGCTAAGGTTTCCAGCAAGGAATATTTAAAAAAGTACCGTTACAGTTTAAAGCAATGTTAAAAAAAGATTTGCAACATGGCTTGAATAACTATTGCATTAATAATATCGATAAAAAATGCTCCGACCAAGGGAACAACAATAAATGCCATATGGCTTGGTCCATAATGCGAGGTAACAGCCTGCATATTTGCCATAGCAGTAGGTGTTGCCCCTAAACCAAAACCACAATTACCTGCTGCGAGTACAGCTGCATCATAATCTTTTCCGCAAAATCTAAAGGTAATGAATACTGCAAAAAGCACCATACATAAGGCTTGACAGATAAGAATTGTAATCATTGGTAATGCAAGGCTTACAAGTTGCCCTAGATTAAGTGTCATCATGGCAAATGCCAAGAAAAGAGAAAGTGATACATTTCCTAATACGGAAATCTCTCTGTCAAAAACTTGATGAATATTTAATAAACTTAAAGCATTTCGTAGGATAACTCCAACAAAAAGGCAGTATACAAAAGTAGGCAAGTTGAAAGAATGAACCGCTCCTTTCATGAAGTCGCTTAGTAAATTACCTATCAAAAGGCACAATGCAATGAGGGCTAGAGATTCTATAAAGCTTATGGGTGTAATGAGCCTTTCTTTTGTCGGTGCTTCAAATCCATGTGGATTATCGTCATTGTGTTCTTTGCCGGGTGTTTTTAAATTATGTTTTTTGATGAGGTAACGAGCAGTAGGACCCCCAATGAGCCCGCCCATGACTAGCCCAAATGTAGCAGATGCTATGGCTACTTCAGTAGCTGCTGTAAAGTTGTATGGATGATTTTTAAATATATCTGCCCATGCTGCTCCTGTTCCATGCCCTCCGCTCATGGTAATAGAGCCACCAAGCATTCCAATAAGTGGCTCAACAGACATACTGTATGCGATGCCAACACCAATAATATTTTGTAAAAACAAAAGCCCTACGACTACAACAAGGAAAATTACAAGCATTTTCCCTCCTTTTTTAAGTGAGGCAAAATCTGCACTTAAACCAATAGAGGAATAAAAAGCAAGGATAAGAGGATCTTTCAGAGAAGAATCAAATTGAAACCCAATATTTAAAAACTCATAAGCACAAAGAACAAATATTGCCGCTAAAATACCTCCTACCACAGGTTCTGGAATATTATAGTCTTGCAAAAAATTTACACGCTTAATGACAAATCTCCCAAAAAGAAGCACAAAAACCATGCACACTAAAGTTGGATAAAAGCCAAACTGCCATATAGTTGTTTCTGTTCCCATAATATAAAACTCTCCCTTTTGTTATTTATTTACATGTACGCATGCGTATTTCTTTTCTTTGTTTTGCCTCATTATACCGCCTGATATCTTCAGATGTTTTAGGTGTAAGTTGAGGTATCGCTACTGGTTTTCCATCTTCTTTGGCAACCATTGTAAAAAAACAACTATTTGTATGGATGCTAAATCGTTGTTGTATATCTTCAGCAATTACTTTAATACCAATTTCCATAGAGGTGTTGCCCGTATAATTTACGCGAGCAAGGAAAGTTACAAGACTCCCTACTTTGATAGGATTTTTGAATAAAACTTTATCTACAGAGAGCGTAACAGCATATTTGCCACAATAGCGAGCCGCACACGCATAGGCGACTTGATCTAAAATTTTAAGTAATTCTCCTCCATGTACAACACCTGAAAAGTTTGCCATTTGAGGTGTCATGAGCATACTCATGGTAAGCGATTTTGAATCGAGTGTATCATCAACCATAACCTCATTCCTTGTTTTGTAAAATGTTTCATTTATTATACAGAGAATAACTTTATTTATGAAATAAGCATGTTGAGAAATAAAAAATAATGAATAGAAGTTACATATAGTTACATAAAAATTATTTTTCAGTTGTACCTCTTTGATTTTTTTTGATATAAGTTTTTTTAAAGCAAGTTCATAACGGTAAAACGGTAAATAAGGATTTTTATTCTTTAAAAGCAAGAGTCAATTCATTTTGGTATTGACAATGCCTTTAATATAAGCTATAATTTTAGCTCATAATCTGGATTAGCTCAGCGGTAGAGTAGGTGGCTGTTAACCACTTGGTCGCAGGTTCGAATCCTGCATCCAGAGCCATTCAAAAAACTTCTTGAATTATTTACCTCTCTATAAATTTCGCTTTATTTAATAAGGTTATATCATGGACAAGCATCAGAATGCAAGAGAAATATGCCCACAATGTGTAAAAAAAATGTTTATTATTGTTATTTTTGTCGTTTTTTTTGCATTGTATGCTTTTTCTGATTCATGGCATGATACAGTTAATTCAGCTATTTTTATTATGGGTTCTTCTTATCCAGAGCTTTTGGAAGAATACATACAATCTTTTTCTTATCCAGTTTTATGTATTTGTTGTGCATTATTAATTTTTCAGGCAATATGTTTTCCTGTTTCTGCCATATTGCTTATATATGTCAATGAATCGTTTTTTGGTTTGTGGGGCATATTGTTTTCTTATATTGGGCTTCTTGTTGGTTCGCTTATAAATTTTTTTATAGCAAGAATTATTACGCAAGGTGCAAGCACTTTTTTTGATTCCGCCATATTAAGAAATATTGAAAGTTATATGCAACAAAAACAATTTAATCTTATATTAGTTTCTCGATTGTTACCTTTTGCATTATTTGATGTTTTTAGCTTCATTTGGGGCGTGAGTTCTTGTTCGTTCATTTCATATTGTGTAGCGACGGCAATTGGACTTATTCCTCATGTGGTTTTTTATTCTTTTGTACTTAACGGTGGTGGTTTTTTTTGGTCGTGGTTTGTGGGTGTGTTTTTGTTTGTAGCTTCAATAATGTTATTTTTAAGGACAGATATTCTCTTTTTATTCAAAAAAAGGGTATAATCTTTTTATAAAAAAACAAAAATGTCGATATAGTTTTTAAGTCTCTGAGACAAATTTTATCACAAAGGAAAACCACATGCAAGTTGGAGCACCTTTTCCATTTTCATCACCCTCACTGATGGATGCGTTTAAAAAACGAGCAAATGACAATCAAGAAAGAGAATCATCCATCAATCAAGACACACAAGATGCACGAGGCAGCAATGATGATAAAGTCGATTCTAATGACCATATTAATGCGTTGAAAAAAAAGCTAGTTCAAGAGAGTGAGCCTTCTGCGCTAGAAAAACTTCAAGCAAATATTAGTAGAAATATTTTAGAAAAACTGCAGAATTTTCATCAGCTATTGAACCCTCAAAAAAAAGATAACAACTTTAATGCCTTGCCTCCACAGTTTCAAAGCTTAGACGCCCAACAAAAAACAAAAGAGAAAGAAGATACCGCCAAGGTAGATGAAAATAAGGCAACAGAATCTCGTCCTATTATTCCTGCGTTGGATATTAAAGATTTTAATGCTATCCCTATGAACAATTTTCAGACTGCACATAGCATGAGCTATGAAGCAACCTATGATGCACAAACAGGAATTGCAACACAACAAGCAGTGCAAACTACGACTTATAATTTTAGTTTTTCTGGTGTTGTTACAGATAAGAATGGTAATAAATATAATATAGAAGCAAATGTAACGCTTACTCGTAGTTTTTATACAAAAGTTGTTGGCAACGCAGATAGCCTTAGCCCAGAAGTGCTAAAAGAATTACAAAATGGAAAACCATTTGAAGTAGATTATGAAGGCGATGGAAGAGATCTTGCAAATCAAGATTTTGCTTTCTTATTTGATGATCTAGGCGAAAAGGATCAGCTCACTGCCAACAAACCTCTATTCTCTAAAGCAAACGATTTAGCTGGAACAAGTCCTGATAAAACAGCTTTTGGTGCTTTAATTGATAAGGCGTTTGGAGATGGTCTAGGTTCAATGCTTGAGGGCTTAAGGGTTTTTGCTTTTGGTGGAGATTTACAGGGTAAAAATGATAATACAGCCTCTACTCTGCCTCCTGAAACAAACAAAGATGGATTTAATTCATCTCATCTTATTGGTTTAGGAGAAAAAGGTATTGGCTTAATGTATCTCACTCAAATGCAAAGAGAGCTCTTTTTTAGCATGAATGGAAATAATGCCACATTTGGCACAAGGTTCAATTTTCAAAGTACTTATATATCATATCTGGATCAGAATAGTAAAGATTTCAACACTCTTGAAAAGATTTTAAGACAAAAAAATCTTGATGGAGAAAAAAATCACCATGATGCAAAGAAAGCTATAGATTCTTATTTGTCATAGTGGCGAATCTCTCAAAGCTCATAGGCTTTGAGAGATGAACACAAAGAGAAGGTTATAATAGAGTATATTCTTTGTGATAATAGGCTAATGTACTCCAAGGATAACACTACTTGCTTTTATGATAGCGGTAACTTCATCACCTATGGCAATGCCTAGTTCTTTTGAGGAAGCTAGTGTGATGATAGAAACAAGTTGATGATTACCTACTTTAAGTGCTATTTCTGCATTTACACTTCCTAGTTTTATTGATTCTATTATGCCTTTGAGTTGATTTCTTGCGCTAAGCCCTTGAATATTGCCTGCACCTATAAGAATAGAGCTTGCCTTAATTATAGCAATAGCTTTTATGCCCTCTTTGATGTTAAGCTGCTCACAAGAATCATTGGTGATGATAGAAGTTATTATCGGACCGCCTATATCAAGTGTAATTTCGCTATTGAGCATACCTTTTTTAACTTTAGTTACTTTGCCCTCAAGTTGGTTTCTTGCACTAAGTTTCATGATTGTTCCTTATTTTGTTGTGAAGGTTTCCATGAATATAATAGCATATTATTCCATATAAATATTTAAATAACTGTTATTGTAATTTTTTCATTGATTGAGCTGTGTTTAAGCTTGTTTCACATACAATTTAAAAAATTAATATATAAAATGCAAGGATAATTATGAAAAATATTTGTCACAATAGTTTTTTGCCACATTATGCTTTTGCAAATAAGGTAGGTGAGCAGGAAGAACATGGAAATATTCTTGAAGCTTTTAGGGATAATGTTCAAATATTTTTGTGGAATAAAAAATGTGTTTTTACTCAAGAAGATTTTATTGCTCAAGCAGAAATGCTCACTTATATTCCATTATGCTTACACTCTCATGCCCAAAATGTAGTTGTATTTACGGATAAAAATCCATATATATTGCAACAATTCTCACAAAACCATATACAGCCCTATCATGTTTGTTTTGCTCCCTCTATTTATAGTTTCATATGTGATTCATTGCAAAAGCCTTACTCAACAAACTTAATACAAAATGTAGCTACTTTGGCGAATAAGTTACAAGATAAAAAAATTGATATATTGATTGCTGATGCAGGAATGCCTAAAAATATTTTTGAAGATATTAAGCCTTATTTGAGTGCAACAAGCATTCTTATTGCTCAGAATATATCTTTTGTGCATTCTTTTGCAGAAGCAAAAAAACAAATACAGTTTTTTGCCGATCATTTTAGAATCGTCATGCCATTTTTTATACCCTATCTCAATAATATGGAATCACATTTTATTTTTGCTTCTTGTGCTTTTCATCCATTAGCTGATTTAGAACTACAAAAGGCAGATATGCTTGAGGATGTGTATTTTTATTCTGCACATATGCATCAGAGTTGTTTTGTATTGCCAAAGTGGCTTTCAAAGAAGCTCAGAGGTGTGGCTAAAAATTAAAATAGAATTATGGAAAAAGAAAATGAAGAAATTTAAATATGGTATTGTACTTACAGGAGGTATTGCTACAGGTAAAAGCACAGTTGGGAGTTTATTAAAAATGTATGGCTATAAGGTTATAGAGGCAGATGATGTAGCCCATATTGCCTTGCAAAATAAATTTCAAGAAATAGTTGAAGTCTTTGGAGAATGCATTATAGATGATCAGGGTACATCAATTTCCCGAAAAAAGCTAGGGGCAATAGTTTTTGAAGATCAAAAATTAATGTACAAACTTGAAGAAATAGTGCATCCATTTATTGTTGATGAGCTTTATAAAAGTGCAGAAATATTAGAAAACTTTTGTGTGCCTTTTTTTGTAGATATTCCTATTTATTTTGAGAAAAAGAATCTATTTGACTTTTTTGAGAGCAATGTGCTTATTTATGCACCAAGGACATTACAAGAAATACGATTACAAAAGAGAAACCAACTTACACTACTTCAAGCACAGCAGAGAATAGCCCTCCAAAACGATATAGAAGAAAAAAAAGCACAAGCTTTATATATTATCAACAATGTAGGCTCGCTAGCAGAATTGCAGCTTGAATTAGAACGATATTTAGAAACCTTGAAAGAAAAATATGTATGTTGAAAAATATGTTGCTAGTGGAAATGATTTTATTATATTCCACACATTTCATGCATGTGATAGAGCAAAGCTCGCTCAAGAGCTTTGCCATCGTCAAAATGGCATAGGTGCTGATGGGCTTATTGTGCTTTTGCCCCCTTGTTCGCAAAGCTATAATTTTATATGGCAGTTTTATAATGCTGATGGCAGTGTTGCTGATATGTGCGGGAATGGGAGTCGTGCTGTTGCATTGTATGCGTATACCCATAATCTTGCACCTTCAAAGCTTTCTTTTCTCTCTGGTGCAGGGGTTATTTATGCTGAAGTATATGATGATAATAATGTTGAAGTATGTTTTGGTGTTCCAAAAATTATTAAGCAAAATCTTAAAGAATATGGTAGAGAAAGTTGGCTCATAAACACAGGTGTTCCGCATCTTGTAATTTTAGATACTGAATTAGATAATTTAACCACTAGTCAATTGAAGCATATTCGTGATAAATATAATGCTAATGTAAATATAGTTTGTTTATTTCAAGGGCAACTTAGGGTGCGTACATTTGAGCGAGGCGTTGAAGCAGAAACATTTGCATGTGGAACAGGAATGGCTGCTGCCTTTGTGGTTGCTTGTAGCAAAAGATGGATGGCACAAGAGGGTATAGTCATACCAGCAAGTAATGAAGAATTATATTTTCGTTTTGCAGGAGAAAAACTTTTTTTTAAAGGGAAGGTGCAGAAGGTTTGTGGCACAATAGTAGCTTAAGTATGAAATTTATATGTAAGAAAATATATTTTATATGTATATTTTATCCTCTATTCCTCATTCCAGAAGTTATTCAGTTTCCTGAAAACTTCAATAGCCTTCCCAAGGGCGAGCAGCGTAAAAAAGAATTTGTTGCTATTTTATTGCCCATGATTGAATCTGAAAATAAAAGAATTGCACAAGAGCGTCAGTATGTTTTAGAATTTTTTCAGGAGAGTTTTTTGCAACATATACAACAAAAACTTCAGAACAATCAATATAAACAAATAGTCGCTATTGCACAACGCTATCGCATAAACCGACTATTGAATTACAATGAATACTTAAAACGCATTGATATAATTCCGCCATCGCTTGCCCTTGCCCAAGCAGCATTAGAGAGTGGATGGGGGATTAGCGTTTATAGTAAAAAATATAATAATCTCTTTGGGGAATATACTATGCATTCTTATGTGCCCGCTCGTAAAATTAGAGGCAACAAAAGACGCATTCGGGTATTTAATTCATTGAGGCAATCCATCAGAGCATATATGTGGAATCTCAATACCCATTATGCTTACTCACATTTTCGTGAAGAGCGTTTTAATGCTCATAGCAAAGGAGGGGGGTATAGCGGTTTGGAAGCATTAAGCTATCTGCTTGCCTATTCTGAAATAAGGGAGCAATATGCTCAAAAAGTAGCAATCTTAATGAGCGAAAACTCATTTTTAGAACTTGATATATCCTTTTTTCGGGAAAACCATCCTTATTTTGCTCGAACAAAGCAAGAAAAATTAAAAATCATGATTCCATATATCTTTTTAAAGTGAAATTAGAGTGAAATTAGTATGCCTTACCGCCAATAACCCCTCTTTTTCTGTCTTAAGTTGATATTATGGTGTATTATTTCTTGTATAACTTATGACATTTTTGTTATTATTCCTGCTATTTTAGCTTTGATTCTGCAAGAATACACTGTCATGAGATATAAATCAATCGCATTTATTTTAAATTATGTGAGATAAAAAAGGGCACTAATCTCTTATGTTCTTTTTTGTTTTACCTCTATTAAACATTTTGGTTTTAAATATTTTGGATATTATCTTTAAAAGGTTTTTATCCCTTATGCCCATACTTCATAATTGTTTTAAGAGTTCATGATTTATTATCAAAGAAACTTTTAATATCTATATCTCTTACAAAGTGTAATTTACTA
>JARHYY010000146.1 GCA_029258405.1 Helicobacteraceae bacterium
CTCTATAAAAGATTCTTTGTTTATTGTATTAAATAAAATGATATATCTTATGAGATACATGAATATTACATATGGTAAGCTCTGTTAAGTGCTTATGTATTAAAATGGTTATGTGGTTTGGGGGGAGATATTGCATTGAGTTAATTTGTTGAAACTGTATTGTTTATATATGTTTTACATCTTTGGCTTTAAACATAAAATCACTTTGATTTAAAAGTGGTACTTACGATTTGTATTCATTAATATGCTTTTATCCCTAATTTCTTAGGATAGTTATTTTATTATAACATTTTTTAATAGATTTAACCCTAAAAGAAGAAGTATTTAATTGTTAAAATTTTGCATATAGCTACTGTTTGTAGCATATTCTTGCTTCTTCAGTAAAAGTTCTTTCAAGTGAGAATATAGAGTATCACCATCATTAAGCCCAATGCCCATGTAGAAGAGGGCAAGTGAGATGCAAATTTTATTGCTTTTGCAATTAAAAGTTCTTACTTAGTGCCTCTTTAATGGGATCTATAGACTTTGGCTCTATGAGCCTTTCTCCTACTTCTTTTCCGTTTTTAAAGAAAATCAAGGTAGGTATTTTACGAATATTATAAGAACTATCAATATTACCTACTTTATCGATAATAACTTTTATAATATCTATAGCAGAAAACTCTTGTGCTAGGGTATCCAAATATGGGTTTATCCGTACACAATCTGGACACCATTGAGCACCAAAAACAAGTAAAAAAGATTTTTCCTGCAACCCTTTGAGCTTATCTTGTAAAGAATCTTGCGTGATTTCTATGAGCATATAAACCCCTTTCAATTATTCATTTATTCATTGGAACTACCTAAAATCCCAAAAAGCTGTAAAAGAGATATAAAAATATTCAACACATCTAAATAAAGAGCGATAGCTGCTTCTATTGGCGAGCTGAATGCACCTCTTAAAAGCATTTGAGTATCATAGGCGATATAAAGACTGAATATTAAAGTAGCAATAGCTGCAATAGCTACCTGTAATACAGGACTACCTAAAAATATATTTACTACTGAACCTATAAGAATTACAATAACTGAAATAAAAAGTATTTTACCCCAGCTTGCTAGATCTCTGCTTGTTTTCATTGCATATACAGACATAACACCAAAAATAATGGTAGTCATTAAGAATGAGCTTGCAACTGCACTAGCACCATTTGGCATATTCAACACATTAAACAACAATGGTGTAAGCGTCAAACCTGTTAAGAAGGTAAAAGTAAAGAGCAAAATGAGATTAATGCCGGGCTTATTTTTTAAAAACATTAAGCCTACGAGGGCAAGAATTTCAACAATAAATAAACCCCAATACCATGTTTTGATGGTTTCAACCATGCCTAGCCCGATGTACGCACCGGCTGTTGCGGCGAGCAATGAAGCAGCAAAAAGCTGATAGGTTTGAGAAACAAAAGTTGAAAGAGCGGTTGATGATTGAGACTCTTCTCTTTCATAAGAAGAGGTGTAATTGCCTCTTGTTGTTTGTCGGTCATAAAGTGACATAATAACTCCTTATGTAAAATCCACAAATATTATAGCATAATAAAGATAATGAAAATATGAACAATAATGCCTCATATCAATCACATGTGCTATTATATAGCATATAAATAAACGATTATATAATATGTATATAATATGATTTTGTATTTCAAAGTTGATTCACTATGCTCTTATAGTATTTTTACTTTAAGCGGTATTTTTGTAATATTTGGACTTTTATTCCACTCAAGGAGCTTCATATTGAGTTTAAATATCGCCATTAATGGCTGTGGTAGAATCGGTCGATGCCTCATCCGTTTAATTGCTCATTCAAAAGATATTCATTTAGTGGCTATTAATGATATTGCACCTATACATTCTATTGCCTATGCTCTAAAATTTGATTCTATACATCAGCAAAAGCATTTAGATATTGATATACATAATAATACTTTAATTATTAATGGAGTATCAACGCAATATACCCAAGAAAAAAACAATCAAGATATAGATTTTGGTAAAGTAGGAGCTGAAATTGTTATTGAATCAAGTGGGCGTTTTCTTACCCAAGAAAGCACTAAGCACCATCTCAAAAAAGGTGTCAAGAAGGTAATCCTTTCTGCACCTGCTCAAGATCATACCCCCACATTTGTTATGGGCGTTAATCACCATCTCTATCAAGGAGAAAGCATTATTTCAAATGCGAGCTGTACGACAAACTGCCTTGCTCCTATTGCTTTTCTTTTGGATAAAAAATATGGTATTCAAAAGGGCATAATTACAACCATTCATTCATACACAAATGATCAAAAAATTCTTGATGGCATACATGCAACTGATTTAAGGCGTTCAAGAAGTGCAGCTATTAATATTATACCCACAACCACTGGGGCGGCAAAAGCACTTTGCCTTGTCTTGCCACAGCTTAAAAATAAGCTTCATGGGCATTCTGTAAGAGTACCTACACCAAATGTATCTATGCTTGATTTGAATGTTGTATTGCAACAAGATGTAACTACTGATAAAGTAAGGGCGATGTTTAAACACGAAGCACAAACTACGCTTAAAGGCATATTAAAAATCGATTCATCTTATGGTGTTTCTAGCGATTTTTATAATGATACACATAGTTGCATTATTGCTGATGATCTAATCTTTGTAATTGATTCAAATATGCTTAAAATTATGGCTTGGTATGATAATGAATGGGGCTATGCCAATAGGCTCTTAGAAATGGCACAGTTTATTTCTTCATAAGAGCATATCAAGCACTGTTTTAAACGAATAACAGCTAATCACTTTATTAATTTTGCATGACATGGATATAGGGCACGCCCCTAATAAGCCCGGTTTTAAACACCATTTCTGCTGTTTGTGTTACAAATGAAGTATCTATGTTTCTTTGTTGAGCCGGTATTGTATAATTTTCAGCATAGACTTTATTGAGCACTTTTATTTTATCGCTAGTGTTTGATAATTTTTTTGTTTCGTTTGTAATAATTTGTGCCTTAATATATGAATCCATTCCATTAAGAGGCACAATTACCATTTTCACATTGCCTTCTTTAAGGTATGTATCTATTTTTTTGAGCTCTTCACGACAATAAGGGCAGTCTGGGCTTGAAACAATAATGGTTGTTTTTGTGGCATCTTTTTTGCTCGATTGCAATTCTACAAAACGATTTTGGGGCATGCTCTTAAAAATCTCATCAAGCTTTGAATCTTTTTGAATTTGGTTAAAAGAATCTATATCAGCAAGCATTTTTTCTATAATAGAATCATGTTCTCTTTTTTGAGCACTAAAAAAGAGAGGCGAAAATACAATAGCACCTCTGCCATCTGATGTTGCTAAAAATGGTGTCCTCTGTGTTGTTTCACCATCTTTATTAAATTCAATATTTACTAAACGCATGCCATTCATGCCCTTTAGTTCTTCAGAAGAGATAATCTTAATATTATAACCGGTTTCAGCAAGAATGCTTTTAAGATTATCATCAAAGTTTGCCGCCATCATATTTAATGTGCATAATGCAGATAAAAAACATGTTTTTAACACCGTATTTTTCATATTATAAAATCCTTGTTATATTCTGTAATGTAAATGCTCATTTTAAGCATAAATTGCATATTTATGCGATATAATAATAGCTTATTTGAACCAATCAATTCTAAATATATCAAGGATGAATATGGCAAGAAGATGTAGTATTACAGGCAAATCACCTATGGTAGGTAATAATGTGAGCCATGCAAATAATAAAACAAAAAGGCGGCTCTTACCTAATTTAAGAATAGTACGGATTCGTTTAGAAGATGGCTTACATATACGAATGAAAGTAGCTGCTTCTACCTTAAGAACTATGAAAAAAAATTCATAAGGCTTTGACTTAATATAGCAAAAACATGGATCTTTTTCGTAAGATAGGGAAGATTCTACATTGGGAGCGACCTACGCGCCCAGAAATTGATTTATCAGGAGAGCTTTACGAACAGCTTAAACCTTTTCGTTTGCCTTTTATACTGCTACAACTAGGGTTACTCTTTAGCACTCTTGGGTATCTTGTGGTTACTGATTATACGCTTATGGAAGCGTTTTTTCAAAGTAGCTATACTTTCACAACAACAGGCTTTGGAGCATTAAAAGAAGGAGAGTTTGACGGGCTAGCCATTATCTACACTGCATTAGTTATGATTGCTGGCTCTGCTATATTAAGTTTTGCTACTATTAGCATTATTGATATACTTAATCGTGGGCGGTTAATTGCGATTATTAAGGAAAGAAGAATGATGTATCGCATAGCACGTTTGAAAAAACATTTTGTCATTTGCTATCATAATGAATATACAATTCAGCTTACAAAACATTTCAGAGAATCTCATATTCCATTTGTTGTAGTAGATCCCGAGATAAATTTTGAACAAGAAGCAGTTAAATATCGCTACCCTTATTTTGTGAATGCAAATCCCCACACAGAAGTTGCCATGCTTAAAACACATTTATCGACTGCTAGAGGTGTTATTACTGTATCTAAAAACCCTGCTGATAATATAGCTCAAATCGCATCTGTTAGGCTCTTTGAAAAAGAGCTAAAAAGAAAACCATACTATATTATCAGCAGTGCAGAGAATGATGAAGACATAGAAAAACTGAAAAAACTAGGAAGCGATATTGTTGTTTCTCCCACAAAGCTTATGGCTCAACGATTGAGCACCATGGCTACGCGTCCTGATATGGAAAATTTACTTGAGCAATTTGTTTTCAAAAAAGATACCCCTCTTGATTTAGAAGAAATATTTGTGCCTCGTGTGAGCTGGATAGCACTTAAGAGAGTCAAAGAAACACATCTTTCTGATATTGCTCAAGTGTATATAGTAGGCATTACACAAAAAGATGGCAAATTTATATCCATGCCCAAAGGGGATACGCTCATTACAAGCGAATGCAGATTGCTCATTATTGGAACATCTCAAAGTATTAGAAATGTTAAAAAAATTATTGCCAAACATGAAAGACCAGAGGAGCTTAAATATGTTTAAACTTTTTTCCCTTTCAGGCGGCATAAGTGCTGCTGATGGATTTTTTGCCGATGGTGTCGCTGCTGGGTTGAAGAACGGGAGCAAATACGATATAGCCTTCATATATTCAGAAACTCTATGTGATGTTTTTTCCTGTTTTACAAATAATAAATTTGATGCTGCCCCCATCAAATACACAAAAAGACTCATTGCAGCAACTAAAACAGATATTTTTCAGAGTAATTTTATCCTTATTAACTCTAAAAACGCCAATGCCCTTACAGGCAAAGGTGGTTTAGAAGATGTGGAAATGCTCATGCAAACACTCAAAGAACAGTATCCACAAATCAAAAATCCTACCATGTCTTCTACTGGTGTTATTGGTGTACGGTTGCCTATTGCTAAAATTGTGGCATCATTTGAATTATTTGATCTCTATGCAAAAGAGGGACATAAAGCAGCTCAAGCGATTATGACAACCGATTCTTTTTGTAAAGAAATTGCATTTGAAGTAGAATGCAAAAGTGGCACGTTTAAAATAGGGGCAATGTGCAAAGGAGCTGGAATGATACATCCATCTCTTGCAACCATGCTTTGCTTTATTGCTACTGATGCTGCTATACCAGCTGGAGAAGGAAATGAGCTGCTTAGAAAGGCACTCAATGAAACCTTTAATGCCATAAGCGTTGATGGGGATATGTCTACTAATGATACAGTATTGCTTTTAAGCAATAAAAAGAGCAATGTTTATGACAAAGAGGCTTTTTCCTTTGCCCTTAAAGAGGTAATGCATAAACTTGCTATTGATATAGCTAAAGATGGGGAAGGGGCAAACAAATTAGTAGCCTTTGAGGTAAAAAATGCTCTCAATAAAGATGAAGCTAAAAAAGCTGCTAGGGCATTAAGCTCATCTTTATTAGTGAAAACCGCTATTTTTGGTGAAGATCCAAATTGGGGCAGAATAGCCTCAACTATTGGTGCAAGCGGAATAGAATGCTCTGAAGAAAGCCTCTCGATATATTTTAATGAAATATGTGTTTATCATAAAGGCAATATACTCTTTGATGAAGAATGTGAAAAAAAAGCTGCACAGATAATGAAAAAGAAAGAATTATGTATCACATGTGATTTAGGTATAGGAACAGAATCTTTTAGGGCTTATGGTTGCGATCTAGGCTATAATTATGTCAAGATAAATGCTGACTACCGCTCATAGAGGGGGGGCTTAATGCTTACTGAACAAATTGGCTTACATGAGCTTGCAAAATATCTCCATGGCAAAACGAGCTGGCTTTATAAACATATCAAAACAGATCAATTGCCTGCTTTTTGTTTTCCACATATAACCCCAAAAACACCCATAAAAGAAGCAGCCGCCCAAGTATTAGAAGCACTTCATAACCCAGAGGGCATTTTGCTTATGCGACAATCTCATTACCGCAATACCAAAAACCATTTTATCCCACAGGAAGTACATGGTTACACCTTTCATCATGAGCAACATCCATTAATTTTTATCAATACACAAAAAAGTCTTGATGAGCAAACGCAATTACTTTTTATAGGCATGATTCGAATCATGTTAGCTCATGATGGGTATTATTCGCCCCTTTTTGATGCATCTCTTATGGACAGCTATATAGAATCAGTGTATTATGAATTACGTAATCTTGCAGGCTCTAAAGAATTTCTTCAACCATTAAGAGAACATAACCCCTATCATGAGCGAGAAGATGCATTAAGTGAGCTTTTTGTAAAAGCTATTAGCAATGCTGTTTATAGTGGCAAGCTCTCTAATAGAGATGCAGGAGAATTACTTGATGTAAGCGAAATGATGGTTGCTTCTTTTTTTCCATAAGATTTATTAAAACCTTTAATCTGGGATGCTAAAGGCATTATTCTTATAAATATTATAAAAAACTATAATAAAAGTAATAAATAATGCAATCATTAGGAATGATGGAAAAGCAATATAAAATAGCTCCCAAGATGTCAAAAACACTCTTGCACACATAGCAAAAAATAATATAATAAACCCTATTTTTGAGCTCTTTGGGAAGTTTAAATAGGCTTGACTACTATGCCTTAAAGAAGCAATATTAAAAATCAAAAACACAAATCCCACTAAACTCCAAATTGTAATCCCATGCAATAATGAATAATAATAGTGTAGATCCCCTAAATAATTGATCCCCAAAAGCAAATAAAAAATTCCTGTACCCAATAATAAGCAATAATATAAAAATGTATAATGTGTTGTTAAAAATACTCTATGATGCCATTCATAGATTCTCCCTATCATGATAAGCCCAGCCCCTAAAGCTAAAAATCCCTTCAATATCGTAAATCCTGCGAACATTTCACTTATACCAAGCAATACAAAAGATATATAAGAGATATTTTTAAAAATAGGATTCAATAAGAATATATAGGGATTTAGCGGATTTGACCTATTTAATGCAAGTTGCCCTAGCACTAAACTTACCCTAAAACCTATAATTACAATACTAGCTATATAAAAATGCACTACAACAATAGGATTCATAAAATGATAAAATGATACAATATTTACAAATGCAATTAAAAAAAGGGATAATATAACACCAAAAGGATAGCTATTGCTCTTTTTGCAGGTTAAAAATACACAACTAAGGCATAAGAACACCCAAAATAAGAGCATAAATATCTCACCAACGCCAAAAAACACTCCAATGCTTGCTAACATAAGTAAGATAAAGCACGGGATACTAAAAGGCAAAAGACTCCTTGTATAATGCATCCAATCAGGAATGGCACTAAGGAGAAAACCAGCAAATGCAGACCCACAAAACAATTGCAAGAAAAAAAATTGATGCCAAAGGATATAATCTCCTATTTTCAATAGCAGCAATAAAGCCCCAATTACAGCAAATACTCCAGAGAGCAAGAAAAATATTCGCATAGGATGAATAAAAAAATCTCTCATCAATTCTTTTTTAGTCAAAATATATTCTTTCTTTAAAATCTTCATGGAGTAGTTTTTGCAAAAATTGCTCATCTCTAATCTCTTCTGATATTTTGAGCTCTTTTTCAATATACATTTTTTTAGGAGATAAAAATAAAATTTTATGCGATAGCATGCAGGCTTCATAGGCATCATGAGTTACTAAGATAATAGCAATATTCCTATCGTGCATCAACTCTTTTAGCTTGCACATTAAAATTTTTCGCATCTTAAAATCTAAACCAGAAAAAGGCTCATCTAAGAGCAATAAATCACATTCATAGGCTATGGCTCTAACAAATGCAACCCTTGCACGCATTCCACCACTTAGCTCATGTGGATACTTTTTAGAATCTTTTTCGGATAAGCCCACACTATTTAAGGTTTCTATAATCCATTGTTTATTAACATTTTTCATAACAAGTGCAATATTCTCATAAACACTCACAGAATCAAAAAGCCTATGCTCTTGAAAAAGATAGGAGATTTTACCCATAAAGCAAATTGCTCCATCTTGCAACTTTAAGATATTGCTAATGAGTTTGAGCAATGTTGTTTTACCGCAACCTGATGGACCAAAAAGCGTAAGAATCTCTCCTCTATCTATTGAAAGATTAAAATGATCAATAATGCAACTCTGTGCAAGATAATGACTAAGATTTTTAATGTGTAATAAAGGCATTGGTATCCTAATTATTTTCTTTTATCCATGGTAAAAAAATTAATCGCATGGGCTTAATGATAAAAAATTCAAATAATAAAATAAAACCAACCATAATTACAACATATGCTAAAACCTCCGTGGTATCTAAAAAGCTTCTCGCATCTGCTATTTTTGCTCCAACTCCATTAGCTGACCCTAATAGCTCTGCCATAATCATAATCTTAATCCCAGTAGCACTCACAATGCTTAAAGATGCAAGTAAATGAGGCAAAATATGAGGAGCATAGAAGTATTTTAAACGCTTAAAATAACTCAAGCGATATACTATGCACACTTCATACAGCTGCCAATTAAGGGTAAGAACCCCTAGCATAGCATGGGCAAAGCTCAATGGAAAAATTGCAATAAAAACAGAAAAAATCACACTCATATGCCCCATGCCAAACCAAAAAAGTGCTAAGACAATCCAAACAATTGGAGGAATTCCTAAAAAAATATCCATTAAAGGTTTCAGTATCTTAGCAAAAGTCTTAAAGCTTCCTGCAAGAATACCGCATAAAGCACCTACACTAAATGCAGATAGTATTGCTATAAAGGAACGATTTATGGTGGTTAGAATCTCTTCTTGTTCATCAAATAATAGAGCTTGAGAGCGTATTAAAACCTCTATGGGATGTGGTAAAATTAAACTCTCTGTAAAATATGAACCAAGCTCCCATAATCCAAGAAAAACACAAATTATTCCAAGCCCAATACACCCTTCAATAAAATAATTGCTTAATCTGTGGATTTGCTTTAAAGAGATGGGAATATTTTCTTCAATAATCATACATAAAGGCTTGCAGGTGGTTTTTTGCCACCTAGCAATTTTGGATTTAATTGATATAAAATTTCAAAAAATGCATCTAAATGAGCAGCAATTTCACTGCATTGCTCTACAACAAAATTCGCATAAGGGATAGCAGCCCTAATGCCAAATTCTGGCGTTGGGAGATATTTAGCCCCAAGGCTCGCTGCATTATCTTGATTGTTAAGTATCCAAGCAACAGAATCTTTTAAATCTTGATGAAAAATTTTAAAAAATTCTTTATTTTCTTCATAAAATTTACTTCTTACAATAAGACCAGCTTGAGGAATTTTAGGGCATTCCTTAAAAACTTCGCTCCATAATGCCTGAACATCAATGCGACGGTATATACGCATCCCTTTTTCATGTGCTAAAAAATTCATCGCAGAAGCCATAGGCTCTTGTATCATCACTGCATCAAATTCATTCTTGCTCATAAAAAGCATAGAAGCTTCTGGAGGGGTCTGGACATATTGAATATGTATTTTCTTAATATCCACATTATACGCATGGCACAATGCTTGAAAAATAATATCTGGCAAATCATTTTTAAAAGGTAAAATAAGCTTTTTTCCTTCTAAGTCCTTGAGATAAACAATGCTTTTATCTTTTGTAAAAATGTAATTGAGTCCATGAGTCAAAATATTGAGCATTCTTATATCAATGCCTTGATTATATAAATTTACTCCAACATTGGAAGGAGCTGCTGCTAAAATAAAATTATCGCCAGCAAAACCAACCCTTGGTTGGTCTGGAGTTCTCCATTCCTTATATTCTAAAGGCATAATCTCTTGTGATTTCCCTTGCTCTATTGCAGTAACTAATATCAACGATATAAGGGCTGGGGCTCCCCAAATTGTTAATGCTTGCTTGGCAAATGCAACATTTGGCAACGCCATCACCCCTAAAGCTCCAAGACCTAAACACGCACTTTGATTTAAAAAGGCTCTCCTATTCATAAATAAAACTCCTTCATCTCTAATCTGTTTTTTCTATTAATTGAACAGATTATTAATATAATACAATTAATCTATCAATGTATTAATGCAAGGCAGTATTAAGTTCAATTTTACGATTAGAGCGAAAGGCTATCATTTGTCCCGTTTTAGAATCTTGGCGAAAATGAATGCCATTTTTTGCTGAAAGCTCTCGCCCTTTATAAAGTCCATTATCTTTAATTTCAAAACCCGGATTAATTTCAGCGATTTTCTGAGCTTCTTCTTGACTTATTTTAAAAATAGTTCCTGCTAAAACAGCAATACCTCCATCAACAATACAAGCATCACCCAAGCTTATACCCGTGCAACTATTAACACCTAAGAGGCAATTCTTACCGATACTTATAGGATCTGAATTACCACCACTAAGAACCCCTAAAATACTTGCACCCCCTCCAACATCACTGCCTTCTCCAATGATTACGCTAGAGCTGATACGACCTTCATTCATGCAAGCACCCATTGCACCAGCATTAAAATTTACATAACTTGCACCGGGCATTTGCGTATAACCACCACTACCTAAATAAGCCCCAAATCGTGTTTTTGCTGTATCAAGCAAGCGGATATTATCATGTTGAGGAATTACTTGCATGAGATAACGAGGAAATTTATCAACAAAATCAATAGCAGGGAATTCACCTTTAAGCTTAAGTTCTATTTCATTTTCTCGCAACCAATCAAGCTCATAAGGCACATTACCACTCCATGCCACATTGCTCAAAAGCCCAAAAATACCATCTAAGCACAAACTTCTCAATGGAGCTTTACCTAAAGAAAGTGCTAAAAGTTTCATATAGCTTGATTGAACAGTTTCGCAAGGCTTATCATTATAAATTACACAAAAATGATATGATATTTTTTTGCCTTTTGCACATTTTTTATTCATAAGTGCTTTAATCGTTAAAAGCACCTGAATATTTTTATGCTTGCTCTTATCACTTAATGATTCACTCATAAAAGGTGTATATATCTTAAAAGCTTCATCAAGAAAAGTCTGATTAATTTCAAAAATTTCTTCATTTTCACTTTTATGAATTTCGCTTGCATGTGATGATGCATTTTTTAATGTAGCAAAACTCCCTTTACTCTCACCTTTCCAATTTAACACAGGATAAGTAACGCTTAAAACCTTATTGCTCTTTCTGCCTATTTCAACACGACAAATACCAAAACCAAGAGGCTCTCTATAATTATGCCCTTTTTCAAACCTATCAACAAATTCTTTAAATGTTTCAACACTCATTAAAACTCCTTGAAAAATATAGAGTATTGTAGCATATTACCTTTACTTTTTAAAAACTTTAAAAAATATTTGAGCTATATTTTAACCACTAATTCTCCTTATTCGCAAAAATTAAAGTCAGTCATTTTAATCGGTAGTATCCTTAAATATTATTCAAAATCAAAATATATATTTAAGTTGTTATGATATAAAAATTTTCTCAAAAGCACTTACTCGTACTCATTTTTTTACACATAAAACTTTCCTTATCGTTTAAACATTTATTCAATAAATCTTTAAACGATTCGTAAATAGACTTACTGATATTTCTCAAATTAAGAGAGAACTTCATAATTCTTTTTTTTATAAATACATTTTTTACTATCCCAATAAAACTACAATATGAGCCCAACTTGTTCCCCTACAAATATTTACAAGCATAAAACAGTGAGTTTAAGTAAAATATACTATATCTCACTATAAATTCTACAAATTCAAATGAGGGAGTGAGTCCCAAAGGAATTTACTTAAC
>JARHYY010000001.1 GCA_029258405.1 Helicobacteraceae bacterium
ACCGCGTGAATTTAATATTCTTGCCCTGCCTTTTGAGGTTTTTAATAAAGAAAGAGGCTCATGGGCAAAACATATGTAGCAATTTTAATTAAGCGATTTAAGAAGGAGTGCAAATGAGGAATAGAGACAATGAAGATGAATTAAGTGATATTTTAATTGATGATGATGATCAAGAAATAGAAAAAAAGAAATCAGGCTCTAAAAAAATTTTTTTAGTTGTAGCTATGGCGTTTATATTGCTTCTTGTAGTAGTTTTTGCCATTTATGCCTTAACTCGTGGTGAAGAATCAGAGCAACCATCATCAGCACAACCACCATCTGTAACCCCATCGCCAATAGTCCCTCCACAAACACAAACTAATACACAAGGTTTTAGTGATGTAGGCATAAATAATGTTGGCTCTAATGTTGCAAGTAACGATACAACCCCAAGTAGAGATAAATTTGAAGATATTATTGCCAAGATAAAGAGTGAGCAGAATAAAAATAATCCCAATATCCCATTAAAACCACAACCACAACCACAATCAATTCAGCCAGCTCAACAAGAAACCAAATCGCCACCACCTGTGGTTAATATAGCTCCACCAACAAGTGCTACAAGTAATGAAGATATTAAAGGCTTATTTAAACCTCAAGCACCAGAACCACCAAAAGAAACTATTATCACTCAATCACAACCGCCACCAAAAGAAGCACCAAAGCCAAAACCTGCGGCAAGTAGCGATTCTCAAGTGCCACCAAAAATTGTTAGTGTAGCTTCAAATCCTAATGGTAAATTTTATATTCAAGCTGCATCAGTAAGCAAATTTTCTGAAGAGAGTGATTTTGCAAAAAAAATCAAAAACCATAAACTCCCATATATTGTGCAAGAAGAAAATATTAACAATAGAACTGTATATAGGATTCTCATCGGACCTTATGGCTCAAGGGCAGATGCACTTAATGTACTTAAAACTGTACGCTATTATCTTGAAAAAGAAGCTTTTGTAAAGCAAATTAATGATTAAAGGAGGTTGTATGAAGTATATAAAACTTTTTACATTTGTAGTAGGCTTTTTGCTAGGTAGCAATTTATTTGCAGGAACAATTATTGTAGGGGCAACCCCAGAACCACATGCCGTTATCTTAGAGCAGGTTATTAAACCCTTAAAGGATAAAGGTGTAAATTTAGAAATTCGTGAATTCAATGATTATGTTATTCCAAACATGGCATTAGATGATGGTTCTATTTCCGCAAACTTTTTTCAGCATCAGCCCTATTTAGATTCATTTAATGCAGAAAAAAAGACAAGACTTGTTCCAGTTGCTAAAGTTCATCTTGAACCTATGGGTGTTTATTCTCAACGCATAAAAAATCTTAAAGACATTAAAACAAATGCAGTTGTTGCTATACCTAATGACCCATCTAATGGTTCAAGGGCATTAAAAATCTTAGCGAAAGAAGGGCTCATTACCCTTAAAGATGTACCTCTGCCAAGTGTTCTTGATATTACGGCAAACTCTAAAAAGTTAACCTTTAAAGAGCTTGATGCCCCACAGCTCCCAAGAGTTTTGGGTGAAGTAGATATTGCTATTATTAACACCAATTTCGCCCTATTAGCAAATCTTAATCCTCTTCATGATGCCATAGCTATAGAGGATAAGAATTCCCCGTATGCTAATATTGTAGTTGTTAAAAAAGGCAATGAGAATAATCCAGATATTAAGGCTTTAGTAGAAGTTTTGCAAAGTGATAGTATCAGAGATTTTATTAATAATCATTACAAAGGAGCAATTATTCCAAGCTTCTAAAAGGAGTTATCTTGAGGCATCTTATAGAAACTAATGATTTAAGTAACCAAGAAATAAAACTCATTTTACAAGAAGCCCTTAATTATCTTGATGGAAAACACCATGACACCTTAAAAGACCGTGTGATTATTACGGTTTTTTTTGAAAATTCTACCCGTACCTTAAGCAGTTTTGAAGTTGCTGCTAAAAGAATGGGTGCTGAAGTAGTTCGCCTTGACGTCGCAAGGAGTTCTACAAAAAAAGGTGAGACCATCTATGATACTGCTGCTAATCTTAACGCCATGCTTCCTAGTGCTATTGTTGTGAGACATAAACATGCCGGTGTGCCCCATTTGCTTTCTCAACATACAAGCTGTCCTATTATCAATGGAGGTGATGGTGCTAATGCTCACCCTACTCAAGCCCTTTTAGATTTGCTAACGCTTAAGAGAAATTTCAATGTTTTAGAGGGCAAAAAAATAGTTATTGTAGGGGATATACGAAATTCTCGAGTAGCTAATAGTAACATCAATCTTCTTCAACGCTTTGGCATGGAAGTTATCTTAGCTGCTCCTCCGCATTTTACCCCGAAAACACATCTTAAAGTTTATTATAGACTTGAAGAAGCCATAAAAGAAGCTGATGCCATTATGAGCTTAAGAACACAGGTTGAAAGGCATAGTTTTCCGATATATGGAAGCCTTAGAGATTATGGTAGAGATTTTTGTATTACCAAAAAACTACTTAAAGATAGAAATATTATTTTATTGCATCCTGGACCTGTTCATCGCAATATTGATATTGATGATGAAATGCTTAAAGATCCTCGTTGTAAAGTATTAGAGCAAGTTACTTGTGGTGTGGCTGTGCGTATGGCTGTTTTGAAATTTTTCATTATGCAATGATTTTCAGATATATTGAATACATAGAGAATCTTTGAGAAGTTTATATATTCTCTAAGAAATTCAGGGTAATGTATCACTGATATACAATTTTAATCATTTGTACTTATATTAGCAATAGGTAACTCTTTGAAGTTATCTCTAGGTTTTCCCCAATCTCAAACCATGCAAGCTTTCAGAGCACAGAGCTTTGCCATAATTTTAAATTGTCATTTCATTTCATAGAATAAACAAAGAATCTTTTTATAGAG
>JARHYY010000003.1 GCA_029258405.1 Helicobacteraceae bacterium
GCTTTAGCTAATAACATAACTATTGCATAGCGAGTTAAGTAAATTCCTTTGGGACTCACTCCCTCATTTGAATTTGTAGAATTTATAGTGAGATATAGTATATTTTACTTAAACTCACTGTTTTATGCTTGTAAATATTTGTAGGGGAACAAGTCGTCACAACGATGGAATCCGTGTGCTGTAACTTGCATGCTTGAGGTGGATGGACAGAAATAAAAGGGTTAGGTATCGCTAAAAGCTAGCAATATGAATACAATATATTATTGTGTGCTTATATAACTTCCTAACCATTTTATACTTTCTTTGTGTTTGTTGGTAAGTATCTGGAGCGATTCATCATCAACATGCCCATCTATATCAATAAAGAAATGAAATTCAAACCCATTATTTCCACTTTTTGGACGAGATTCAATTTTGCTCATATTAAGCCCTAAGCTTTCAATATCACGCAAAAAATTTACTAACACACCCGGTTTGTTGGTGTTTTTTAAATCAACACAAATTGATGTTTTATCATTCCCGCTTGGAATATTTTTAAAATCACTAATAATAATAAAGCGGGTTTTATTATGTGCAATATCTTCTATGCTTTCAAATAAAATGGGCAACGCATGGATATTGGCGGCTATATGTGAGCAAATAGCCCCTGATTGTACATTGTTTGATGCAAGTTGTGCTGCTCTTGAAGTTGAATCAGTTGGTATTCTCTGTACATCTTCCAAATTATGCTCATTGAGAAAATTATAACATTGTCCAAAGGCAATGTCTTTAGAATAGATACATTTAATCTTATCAAGTGATTCTGCCATGCTAGCAAAAACATGATGGATAGGCAGAATGACTTCGGCTATAATCTTAAGAGATGTTGTAGCAAGGTTGTCAAGTGTTTCACCAACAACCCCGTTTCTATTATTTTCTATAGGAACAACCCCATATTTTGCCCTTTTAGATTCTACAGTTTTAAATACAGAGCTTATATTATTCATAGAGAGATAATTGCTTATGCCTCCAAAACGACTTTCTGCTACTTGATGTGTATAGCTCCCTATTGGTCCTAAATAAGCAATTCTTTGAGGCAATTCTAAGTTGCGACTTATGGCAAAAATTTCCATATAAATAGCTTCAAGAGCCTTTTGCTCGAGCAAAGAATTTTGTTGTTTATTAATAGTGTTTAGTCTATCAAGAATTTGTTTTTCTCGTGCTGGATGATAGATATTTGTTTGGTTTTTTTGCTTGAGCTGCCCTATTTTTTGAACAACTTCCATGCGATTTATAAGAAGTTGTAAAATATTATTATCTATCTTATCAATATTGTTTCGTAACTCGATAATATCCATTTCCTCTCCCATGTTTCATGTGGTCGTTAAAAAATCAATCTCATCACACCAAAGAGATTGCAGTTTTTCTCTTGAGCGTATAAGCCATGTTTTCCCTGTGTTATCAAAGGCTATTTCTGCTACTTTTGGGCGTACATTATATTGACTAGACATAGAAAAGCCATACGCCCCAGCACTTTTAATAATAATAATATCGTTTTTATCAACAGGGGGCAAGAATACATCTCGAGCAAGCCAATCTCCACTTTCACATATAGGACCAACAATATCGCTTTTTTCATAAAAAGGCTTTTTATCGCATAAATCATTATATGTGCCATTGTGAAAGAGAGCAACTCTATGTTCAAGTGCATAAAGTGTTGGGCGTATCAAATCATTCATACCACCATCAACAATAATGAATTTTTTTTTGCTCTCGCTTTGTTTTTGATAAAGCACCGAAGTAATAAAATAGCCCGCATTACCCACAATAAAGCGACCGGGTTCGCAAATGACAGTAACTTCAATGCCTTGTAATGCATTTAAAATCGCTTGGGCATAGTCATAAGCGTTAAAAATCTGCTCATCTGTATATTGAATGCCAATTCCACCACCCACATCAAAAAAGTTAATATCAATGCCCAATGCAATCAAAGAACGCATAAGGGCAGATATTTTTTGTGCTGCTTCAGATATGGGTTCTAGTTCAGTAATTTGACTACCAATATGAAAATGAACACCAACAGGTTGGATAGAGTTGCTCTTATGTGCATAGAGATAAAGCCTCTTTGCATCATCAAGAGAAACACCAAACTTATTTTCACTCAATCCTGTTGATATATAAGGGTGCGTTTTAGGGTCTATATTTGGATTTACTCGTATAGAAATTCGTGCCACTGTATTGATTTTATGTGCTATTTCTTCTACTGTAAGCAATTCCTCTTCGCTTTCTATATTGATAAATAGTATCCCGATACGCAATGCCTCTTGTATTTCTTCTTTTTGCTTGCCTACACCGCTGTAAATAATTTTATATGGTTTTATTCCAGCTAATAATGCTTTTTTGATTTCCCCCAAAGAAACACAATCAGCACCACCTCCGCATCGTGCAATATGTTGAACAATAGAGAGATTAGAATTCGCCTTAAGTGCATAAGCAATAAGAGATTTTCTTGCCTTAAAGGCTTCTTTGAGTTTTGAGTATTGTTCTTGTATGTGTGAAAAGTCATAGAGATAAAAAGGAGTGCCAAATTCTTTGACGAGGTCTGATAGGTTTGGAAAGTAATCTTGAATATTCACACCATGCCTTTAATAAAAATTCTCTGTATTGTACTATTTTTTTACTTGCATTCT
The DNA here is from genome assembly GCA_029258405.1 of Helicobacteraceae bacterium. Taxonomy (GTDB): domain Bacteria; phylum Campylobacterota; class Campylobacteria; order Campylobacterales; family Helicobacteraceae; genus NHYN01. The sequence continues at coordinate 2,670 of JARHYY010000003.1, forward strand.
ACTATAATTTAAAGCACTTGTTTTAAACCTATTGGAATTATTGTTGCTTTCTTTGATGTGTTTCCAAATATGTTTTCAATTTTTGAAGAATAAACCATGTTTAAATTATATTTTAGTTTTTATATTATAATATATGAATATATATTCATATATTATAATTATGAATTATTTCAAAGCAGGGACATTGCCAATGAAAACAAAAGAGAGAGAAGCCCAAGAGAGGGAGGAGATGCTGCAAAGCCTTGTTCAGGCATTGCCCGAGCAAGAATTGCTGTATGAACTTGCAGAGCTTTTTAAGATTTTTGGAGATTCCACTCGCATACAAATTCTTTCTTTATTGCAAAAAACAGAATTATGTGTGAGTGAAATTTCTCAAATACTTAAGCTCTCTCCATCGGCTACTTCCCATCAACTGCGAATATTAAGGCAGGCACGGTTAGTGCGATATTGCAAAGTTGGCAAAGTAGTTTTTTATAGCCTTGATGATGAGCATATTGAAAGAATCTTTGAACAAGGCTTAGAACATATTATGGAGTTGTAACATGAATGAGCTCAATATAAAAAATAGCACATGTGGATGCTGTGCAGAAAGTGTGCAAAAACAAGCAGATGATTATGGTGCGTATGCAAAAAAATATGGTGTTATTATCGCCTGTATATTGTATGTGCTTACCTTATGTATAGATTTTGGATTTTTTGAAGTTGCCTTGCCACAATGGTGTATAACTTCTATTTATGTGGCAGTATATTTTTATCTAGGATATAATATTCTCAAGGAAGCGGCATTAGGGCTTATAAGGAGAGATTTTTTTAATGAAAATAGTCTAATGGCTCTTGCTAGCCTTGGTGCTTGGGGCATAGGAGAAGGGGCAGAAGGAGTTGCCATTTTGCTTTTTTATCGCTTAGGTGAGGTTTTAGAAAGCAACATTGTAGAGCGATCTAAAAAATCTATTCGTTCTTTGCAATCAATGAAAGTTGATGAAGTACGCCTATTGCAACAAGAAAGCTATGTAAAAGTCAAGCCTGAAACAATTAATGTTGATGATATTATTGTTGTATTCGCAGGAGAAAGAATTGCAGTTGATGGAATTGTGCTCAAGGGGGAATCAAGCCTTGATGTTGCTGCGCTTAATGGCGAATCATTACCGCTTAATGTTAAAGAGGGTGATGAAGTGCTCTCTGGCTCTATCAATATCGATGGTGTTTTGCATATTCAAGCAATTAAAAACTATAAAGATTCTACCTTTAACAAAATTATTGAGCTCATAGAAGAGGGCAGTGCTAAAAAAAGCAGAAGTGAAGAGTTTATCTCTCGATTTGCTCGCTATTATACACCAACAGTAACTGTTTTAGCTCTACTCATTGCTTTTATACCTCCATTATATCTTGGCATTGTAGAGAGCAATGGCTTTGTTGATTCTTTTAAAGAATGGTTCTCAAGAGGGCTTATTTTTCTTGTGGTATCTTGTCCTTGTGCGTTGGTTGTTTCTATCCCCCTAAGTTTTTTTGTTTCTTTGGGTCGTGCTTCTCAAGAGGGCATTTTAATCAAAGGCTCTAGCTACTTAGAAAGTCTTTATTATGCAAAGAGCATTGTATTTGACAAAACAGGCACACTGACTAAAGGTGAGCTCTATATTACAAAAGTTAATGTAAAACATGGTTGGACTAAAGAGCAAATTCTTGGGATAGCAAAAAAAATAGAACAAAATTCTAACCATCCTATTGCACAAGCTATTGTAAATGATAAATCTGATTATGAAGAATGTGATGTTGAATTTGAGCAAATAAGCGAACAAGCAGGAGGAGGGATTCATGCACTAAGCACTGATGGAATAGAGATTTTAGTAGGCAATAAACATTTCATTGGAGCGATGAAATGCGAAATTGATACACAAGGCAGTGATAGTGAATGCCAGATTCTTGTATCCTATAACAATGAAGTTATTGGGGTTATATTTTTAGAAGACAGCATTAAGGAGGAGGCTAATCAAGCACTTCATGCCCTTAAGCAAGTAGGCATTAAGGCTATGTATTTATTAAGTGGCGATAAAAATAGTGTGGTACAAAGCATAGCAAAAACATTAGGTATAGGACATTACCAAGGAGAATTATTGCCCGCTCATAAGGTGAGTGCCCTTGAGCATATATTGGGCAAAAAAGAAAATAGACATACTATTTTTGTAGGCGATGGAATTAATGATGCTCCATCATTAGCTTTAAGTGATGTGGGCATAGCCATGGGAAAACGAGGCAGCGATGTTGCTTTAGAGGGAGCAGATATAGTGATTATGAATGATCAGCTTACCAAAATTCCTTTAGCAATTGCTATTGCACAAAAAACACGCAGAATCTTATGGCAGAACATTATTTTTGCATTGGGTACAAAAGGGGCAATCATGGTGTTTGGAGCATTAGGTGTAGCAAATATGTGGATAGCCCTTTTTGGTGATGTAGGTGTAGCCCTTATAGCCTTTTTAAACGCTATGCGTGGCTTGCGTTAGCTTGCTATTATAGCAATGGGCATATACAATGCCCATTATAAACTAGCTCTCAAGCTGTGCTTTAAACATCCAAATATTTTTTTGAATTGATGCTAATTGCTCATCAGCCAAAGAAGCAGTTACTGAATCTTTGGCATCGTTAGCCGCTTCAGAAAGTTTTTTAAAGTTTTCTTCAAAAACACTATAATCCTTCAATACAGCTTGAACAATTTGTTTTGAATTAAAGCTTGAAGCAGATTCCTCTTGTATGCGAGCTGTAGCTAATACATCTTTAAGAGTTGCAATAGGTTTTGCTCCTAATTGCAATATTCGCTCTGCAATATCATCATAGAGCTCACTAAAAGTTTCATACATTCTTTGTGTAGCCGCATGTGTAGGATGGAAATCCATTCCTTTAACATTCCAATGATAATTATGAAGTTTCATAACAAAAACAATGCCATCGGCTTCAATTTGTTTGAGAATCTCAACTATTTTGCTCATTATTTCTCCTTTGTGTGAAAAAATTATTATACCAAAAGATGAGAAATAAAATCAAACATTACCCCTTTATAAAATTATCTTGAATATGTACAAAAACGCATTCTTCTATTTTTTGAACTTCTTTGAAGTATGAATTTTGTTTGATAAACTTAGTGATAATTTGCTTGTCTCCTTCAATTATAGGGGCAATAAGTATGCCCCCATCATTAAGCTGTTCAATAATATTGGTAGGTATAGATGTTGTAGCTGCAGAAAATAATATACGATCATAAGGGGCAAATTCCCTCCAGCCTTTTTGTCCATCATCAAAACGAGTATTGATATTAGTAATACCTAATGATTTGATACGCAATCTTGCCTCTAATAGTATTTTTTCTATCCGTTCAATACTAAATACTCTCCTAATCAAATGGCTTAAAACAGCTGCTTGATAACCGCTCCCACAACCAATTTCTAATACATTATCTGCTCCTTGCACCTCAAGGTAATGTGTCATTTTTGCTACAGTAAGTGGAGAGCTTATCCATTGATTCCCAGTTATTGGCAGAGCATCTAATTTAAAAGCAACATGCTTCATGCCATCAGCAACGAATAATTCTCTATTTACCCTCATGAGTGCTTCTTGCAACGCAGGAGTAAGCGGAAAGCGAGAGTGTATTTCTTCAACCATTCGTGCGGCTTTAATGCTATTCACCAAGTAATCCTACATCAAGATATTTGCGAACCCGAGCAATTTCACCAAAGTCAATTTCTTGAGTGATAATTTCGCTTGAATCATCTCTTAATGCAACACCAAAAGGGGAGATAATTGCACTGCCACGAGCATTTTTTTCATTTGCTCCATTGCTAGCAATAACAAAGCATTGATTGGTTATGGCAAGAGATTCTGAAAGTGTTTCAAAATGATGTTTTCTTTCTTTGCCCCATTGAGCAGGGAGCAAAATAATATCAGCACCTCGTACAAGATTCCATAAATGTGTAAATCGTAATTCAAAACAATTTATAGCACCATATTTAACCCCATTGATATTAAAAAGACATATTTCATCTTCATTACCTTTTTTGAAGTAGAAATGCTCATTACCAAGGGAGAAAAGTTTAGTTTTAGATTGTTTATGAATCATCTCACCTTGATGGAATACTTTAAGGTTATTATAAAATCCACCTCTGTGTTTTTCTATCATGGTGATTGCAATAGTTCTTTGAACAGAAGCTTTCAATAACATATCTGTTGCTTTTTTAGCAAACTCATGAGCCTCTTCCATGCGTTGATAACAAAAATTTGTTAGTGCAACTTCTGGGGCAACAATTATAGATTCGTTTGGAGTGCGACTTATCAAAGAAATAAGCCTATTGAGATTTTCATCAAAATTTTGATGAGTTTTGAATTGTAAGCTGCATAATATTTTAGAAGTCATCGAAATTTATACTCCCTTTCGCGTAATTAGTTACTTTACCTTCAAAAAAGTTTGTTTTTTGTTCATTAAAGCTACTGAATTGATCAACCCATTTAATGGGGTGTTTTGCATTATAAAGGACTGGCAAACCTACCTTCTTAAGACGCTCATCAGCAAGATATTGAATGTAGGTGTGAATAATTTCACTTGTAAGTCCTAGCATTTGTCCTTGTGTAATATACTCACCCCATGCACTTTCAATTTCAACAGCTTTTCTAAACATCTCAAGTACTTCCTCAATTAAAGAGGAGGTAAAGAGCTCTGGCTGTTCTTTGCGAATGGAGTTAATGAGATTTTGAAAAAGGAGCAAATGGGTAACTTCATCTCGTTGGATAAATCGTATCATTTGTGTGCTTCCGAGCATTTTTCCTCCACGAGCTAAAGTATAAAAAAAGGCAAATCCAGAATAAAAATATATGCCCTCTAAGATCTGATTAGCAAACATGGCTTTAAGCATCGATTGATCAGTTGGATTCTGTGCTAATTGCTCATATACCTGTGCTATATAATCATTTTTACTCTTAAGCATCATATCTGTACGCCACATTTCATAAATTTCATCTGTATTAACAGAGATGGACTCAACCATAACCGCATAACTCTGTGAATGCAAGGCTTCCTCGAAAGCTTGACGAACTAAAACCAAATTAATTTCAGGGCTTGTAATATAGGGGTTAATATTATCTATGAGATTATTAGTCTGTAAGGAATCCATAAAAATTAATTGTGCTAAAGCACGGTCATAACCACATTTTTCAGCACTTGTTAATATATTATTATAATCTCTTTTATCTGAATTCATATTAACTTCTTCAGGAAACCATGAATTTGCTAACATAACTTTCCAAAGATTGTATGCCCATTGATATTTAATTTTATTGAGCTCAAAAATACTTGTAGGATTACCGCCAAATATTCTTCGTTCATTCACATTTTCTTTAGAAAGAGGATTATATATTTTTTTACGCTTTAGCATAGGTAACAATATTCACTAATGTATATGGTATTTACTTTAGCATTAAAAGCTTTAAATTCAACCTCTAAACTTCTCTTAACTGTCTGCACCTGCATTTTACCTAAGGTTATTGGAATCATTAATTTATAAATTAAACAATAAATAACTAAAATATATATATTGTTTAACTTAGTACAATATATCTTGTATTATATATTATATTAAATTAAATTTCTATTTTCTATTAAATATAGTTATAACTTATCAAGTTATATTTTGAAATATTATTAAATTTTTTTGAAAAATATAGAATCAATTGGACAAAAGTTAATCTTAAAAAGGTTTCTGGTACTCATGGGAATATAAAACTAACTAAAAAAACATTATGTTAAAAATAAAAGTCCAAGACCAATAATCAAACCTGTAAATAAAAGTGTTACCACACAATAGCCCATAATATCTTTTGCACCAAGCCCAGCAATAGCTAATGCAGGTAATGCCCAAAAAGGTTGTATCATATTTGTCCAAGCATCACCCCAAGCAATTGCCATAGCAATTACAGAAGGCTCAACACCTAGAGCTGTTCCAGCTGGCATCATAATAGGTGCTTGCACAGCCCATTGCCCACCACCAGATGGGACAAAGATATTCACAAAACCCGCAGAGAGAAAGGTGAATAAGGGGAATGTATCTTGTGTTGAAATATGCACAAAAAAAAGAGAGAGCAACCCTGCTAAAGAATCCCCTGATGCAGAAGCTCCTACCATCATGCCCATAATACCAGCATAAAAGGGAAATTGCAATAATATGCCTGCTGCACTTTTTGTAGCCTTTTCAATAGCCTTTACATACGATAGAGGTGTTTTGTGAAACAAAATTCCTACAAATAAAAAGATCATATTGATGATATTGAGATTAAGGCTACCCCCATTAACAAAATGCTCTATAATATATACTATACCAAAAATACCAATAGCAAAACTTACAAGCATGCTATGTTCTAAATAACTTGCAATGGTATGATCATTTTCATGACTAATAACTTCTTGCTCTTGAACATCTTCAAGGAGTTTGCTATCAACAACGATTGTATCTTCTTTTGAAGGATGGATAAGGGCTAGTAAAAAGGGGAGCAAAAGAGCAATAACAATCACAATAGCCATATTATAACCTGAAAAGATTGTTTCACTTACAGGAATAGCTTGTGTGAGCACCCCTGCAGTTGTTTTTACTAATGTATCCCCTCCACTTGCTACAGCAAGGGGGACAGAACCAGAAAGCCCTCCATGCCACACAACAAAACCAGAATAAGCTGCAGCAATGAGCAAGCGATAATCTACATTTTTTATATTCTTAGCTATTTCTTTAGCAAAAATTGCAGGAATAATGAGCCCAAAGCCAAAGCTAATCCAGCTTGTAAAAAGCCCTAAAAATGTAATCATTACAATAGCACTAAAAGGACCACTAGGCACAGAAGCAAGTTTCTTAAAAAAATTCTGCACCATAGGAGCACTTGCAAGAGCCTGCCCTAATACAAGCCCAAGAGCTACTTGCATAGAGAATGAAAGCAAGCTCCAAGCACCATTGCCCCAATGATTAATCATTTCCATAGGGCTTTGTTGTGTAAGAGGCATGGCAACACCAAAAACAATTAATGTTAAAATAACAACTAATACAAATGAATCAGGGAGCATTTTAGAGGCTAAAAATGCACAGCCATCTGTAAATTTTCTTAACAAAAACATATGTATCCCTTATTGTTT
>JARHYY010000073.1 GCA_029258405.1 Helicobacteraceae bacterium
ACCAAATGAGAGTTGTTTATAAAATCCTATCTTTTCGACTGTTTTTCCATCTTTCGTAGGAAAAGTATATTCAATCTTGCCTTCTTTAGCACTCTTAAGTGCATCTTCAAGAGCTTTTTCAACAAAAGCACCAGCACCACTTTTCATATAATCTATATCTTCATGAGAAAAGATTTTACCACTTGAATCTGTAATAAAAATACTCAATGTAGGGAGCTCTTTGTTCTTGAATGCTTCAAACCGCTCTTGATAGTTATCAACTCTTGTATTTACACCAACTACACCAGCAAATTGTCCATTTTTAAAAAATGGTGTAGTAGCGGCGATAAACTGTCCTCCCTTATATTTACCTATTGCACTGACATAAACAGCTGTAACAATGCCCTGTTGCTTTTGTTTTGTTTCAATATACCATGGACGAGTTCTGCGATCAACCTCCATATAATCCCAATCAGCAGAGAGCTCCGTATTACCATCTTCATCATAATATGCAAAAATTGTTTTGCCATCGCTATCATAAGTTAAATATACAAGGGGGTATTTAGTGAGATTGCTTATACTATTCATAATAATTCTTTGCTGTAAAACATCATCTCTATCCATACGAGCCATATCCCTTGCTAATACTTTTAAATGTTCTTGCAATTCATCAATCATTGTTATAGATATGCTTGTAACAGCGGAATTTAAGGTTTGTTTTTGTATGCCCTCATAGAGGTTTTTTACATCTTCAGAAGTTTTTTTAAAATTAAATGCACTGATAGCAATTATAACAATGAGAAATATTATTATAGAGCTAAAGGTAAGTTTGCTGCTTAGAGAACTTAACATAAATACTCCTAAAACCTTGAGTTATAAAAATAATTTGTATTATTACATAAAATATTATAAATTATTATAAAAAAATTTTACAATAAAACAAGTTCATTATCTTATGAACCATATTGTAATATTTCATTTAAGTAGTTTATAGTAAAATTATTATCTTAATATTTATACAAGGGGTTATTTTGTGAAAATTACACGGAGAGATTTCTTAAATGGTATGGCTGGCGTAGCTATTGGAGGTGCTTGGTTTGTGCTTGGAGGCTGTTCTGCGTCAAAACCTTTGCATACACAAGGTTGGGCTATAAAATCTTATTACCCACCATCTCTTCAAGGGCTAAGAGGAAGTACAGATGAAAGTTATGAATTTGCTCACATGCTAAGAGATGGAGAAAACTTTGATTTTTCATCGCATCAAATAGAGGAACATTATGATCTTATTGTTGTTGGTGCTGGACTTAGCGGAATGTGTGCTGCAGTTCTAGGAAGGAGAAAGCTAGGAGAGAATGCAAAAATTTTGATTTTAGATAATCATGATGATTTTGGTGGGCATGCGAAAAGGAACGAGTTTCAAACAGAGCATGGACTTATTCTTGGTTATGGAGGGAGCGAGTCTTTTCAATCTCCAAAATCTTTGTATAGTCAAGAAGTAGTAAGCTTTTTAAAATCGATTAATATTGATATTGATGAACTTGGCAAGCGATTTAACATTGACTTTTATCCTGATATGGGGCTTAGTCGTGGAGTATATTTTGATAAAGAACATTATGGGATAGATAAGGTGGTAAGCGGAGATCCATCAAGAGCGGTAGCTGATGATATTCCACCTGATAGACTTAATGCAAAATCAGATGCTGATTTTATTTCTGCGTTTCCGCTCCCTAAAAAAGATATTGATGATCTAATTACATTGCATACGAGCAAAATAGATTGGCTCAAAGGCATGAGTAAGCAACAAAGAGCTATTTATGGAGATAAGACAAGTTATGCAACATTTTTAAAAGAAAAAGTAAAATTAAGCGATAAGGCTATTTCGTATTTTGAAAAACGAACAAACGATTTTACTGCATTAAGCATTGATTCTATATCTATGCAAACAGCAAGAGTTTGTTGGCTCCCCGGATTAGAGCATATTGGGCTACCTCCATTAGATGAAGAGGCACATGCAGAACGAGATGATTTATATAACTATCATTTTCCAGATGGCAATGCTTCGGTTGTAAGGATAATGGTAAGAAATCTTATCCCTAAAGTTGCTCCGGGTAGCACAATGGATGATATTGTGTTGGCTCAATTTGATTACTCAATGCTTGATAGGGAAGATTCTCCTACAAGATTGCGATTACGAAGCACTGTTATTAATGCAGCAAATATTGATAGTGGCGTAGAATTAAGCTATATGCACTCTGGAGATAAAAAATTACATAAAGTTTTTGCAAAAAAAGTTGTTATGGCAGGATATAATGGAATGATTCCTTATATTATACCAACACTACCACAAAAACAAAAAGATGCCCTTGCCCTAAATGTTAAAGCACCAATTATGTATGCAAAAGTACTTATAAAAAATTGGCAACCTTTTGTTAAGCTTGGCGTTAGTGAGATTTATGCTCCACAATGTCCTTATGCTCGAGTAAAAATTGATTATCCTGTAAATATGGGGGGCTATAAACATCCTGTAGATCCCAATAAACCTATGTGCTTGCATATGTCGTGGGGGGTGAATATACCTTATCAAAATTTGAGTGCAAGAGATCAATTTAAGCTTGCAAGGCATGAATTGCTTAATATGTCTTTTGCAGAACATGAAAAAATTATTCGCAATGAATTACAGGGCATGCTTGGCATGGCTGGCTTTAATCATGAAAATGATATTTTAGCCATTACCCTTAATCGTTGGTCGCATTGTTATTCTTATTCTATCAATACATTATTTGATGATATAGAACAATCACAAAAAGCTATCTTAGAAGCAAGAAAGCCTTTTGGTAATATTGCTATTGCTAATTCTGATGCAAGTTGGGCTCCTTGGTTGCATACTGCAATTGAACAGGCACATAGGGCTATAAAGGAATTGTACTCATGAGCTAGCCTATTTACCCATATATATTAATATGCATAAAACGATAGAATTTAGCCCTAAATCTCAATAAAAGGGCAAGCCTTAAAGGGAATAAAAAAGATAAGGAGTAGTATAAACTGATAACACAAGCTGCTTGAGATACAAAAGAGCAAACTTATAAAATCTTTTATATTGATGAATGCAAGCATAAGTGTTAAGCTCTTGTTGAAATGAAGCATATGCCCTTAGTGTTTTAATGAATCTTAGTCGTTTAAAGAGGAGTAAAAGGTTTTTGCAAAGAGTGAAAATATTATAAAGTAGATATTCAAAAGGAGCATAAGTACTTTTATGAATGAAGAATCTCTGCAAAAAGGTTCTTTGTTTATTTTGATAGATAAATGAATGTTTAAAACTATGGCAAGCTATACATGAAACGCTTGCATACGTTGAGGTAGGGGAACTTGGGAGTAATGTTTAAAGGGTTACCTAATTTATAATATTGCTACAAGCCATCAAGAATAATATGCCAAACATCTTTTACTTCTCTATCGTCAAGCATCATGATATCGTGGTTTTGTATAAAATAAGCTATTTTTGCCCTATTGAATAGTGTATGATACTTTGAAGAATTATGTGATTTATGAAGGCATTCAGAGCATATTCCCAAAAAAGAGCGTATAATTACACAATATTCATTTAATGGAGTGTTGCATATAAAGCAATATTCTAATGTATTCAAACGCCCCTCAAAATGTAAAATTTTAGCATAAGTTTCACATAATGCCCTTATTGGGTTTTGTTTTTGCAAACGCAAAGCGGTTTCTTCAAGGAGATGATAGTAAAAAGAATCAATATATTGAATGTCTTTAAGATGTTTAAAGAGGAGTTTTATAAAACTCTGCCATAGTATTTTTTTTTCTCTTTCCTTTTCCCATGTAAAACCAAGATGCAGTGCTTCTCTTAGTTTGCTGATTCCTTTAAAACTCTCGGTTTGTATAAAAAAGTCAATTTTATGCCCTAATGCTATTATGCTATGTCTTGCACCATAAAAGCGATATAGTCTTAGAATCTCATTTTCAGTTAATACATGAACCCACAAATCTTCATCTCTATGAGGTTGTATATATATGATAAATCCTTGCATTGCAATCCTAGTTTCATTATTTTTATTACTATTTAAAATTTGGTATTTTTTTCTTATATGGTATCAAATTTTGCTATAATTCTAGCTCAAAGATTTCAGCTTCAAGGATTATGATGAGTAATATAACTCCTTTTGTTGATAGTGCCGTTGCTGCTGTTCTTGAGATACAAGAGAATATTAAATGTATGCCTAAAGATATTCTTTTAAAAAAGCATTCAGCAGGTGCTGGTGGAGATATAAGCCTCGAAGTTGATTTAGTTTGTGAAAAAAAATTTATAAAATATTTGTCTGCTTTTGGAACGATTCATTCTGAAGAAAGTGGTAAGCTTGATTTTGCCCATGCTCTTGATGATGTTATTATATTAGATCCATTAGATGGGAGTGATAATTTTGTAGCCTCTATTCCATACTTTGGAGCTTCTATTGCATTGTGCGATAAAGATAAAAAAACTAAGGCAGCTGTTGTAGCCAATTATTGCTCTTCAGAATTTTTTTTTAGAGATTTAAATTATTGTTCTGGTGAATCATTTGTGCTTCACAATGGGATTGTGAAAAAATATGATGATATATATTCTCAAAAAGTGGGCATTTTTGAGTCGCCTTTTAAGAATGTATTATTAGCTCAAGAACTTTGCAAGAAAGGTTTTAAGTTTCGCTCCCTTGGTGCTTTAGCCCTTTCTTTAACTTATTCTAAAAGATGTCGCTTTATGTTGTATATAGGTCGTTTGAGGATGTATGATATAGAGGCAGGGATTTTTATTTCTGATGGGCTGTATTCTTATCGTGATGAACATACTTTGTTGTTAGCACATAGTGAGAAAGATTTTTTGTCTATTAAAAGCTTAATTGAAAAACACAAATATTTTTAAAACAAAAAAGGATTTTAGCATGGGACTTGCCGATTTTTTTAAATTTGGTAAAGATGGGAGAAAGGAGAAAGTTGAGACTGAAAATGCGACAAGCCATTGGATAAAATGTTCGCATTGTAATGCTTTAATGTATTATAAAGAAGTGAGTGTGCAGCATAATGTCTGCCCTAAATGCAATTATCACATGAAAATTTCCTTAGAAGAGCGTATAGCTATGATGTGCGACCCTAATACCCTTGTTGAATATGACAAAAATCTTTATCCTGTTGATCCCATTTCATTTGTTGATAAAAAGAGCTATAACATACGCGTTGAAGAAGGGGCACAAAAATGCGGAAGACCAAGCTCTGTTTTGGCAGGGGAATGCTCCATAAATGGCATAAAAGCTCAAATAGTTTTTTTTGATTTTGGGTTTATGGGTGGTTCTTTAGGCTCTGTTGAGGGTGAAAAGATTATTAGGGCGATTAAAAGAGCCATTATGAGTAAACAAGGTTTAGTTATAATTAGTGCTAGCGGGGGTGCAAGAATGCAGGAATCCACCTATTCTCTCATGCAAATGGCAAAAACAAGCACAGCCCTTGCTCAACTTTCTGCTGCAAAACTTCCTTTTATATCTGTGCTTACAGATCCAACTATGGGCGGGGTAAGTGCCTCTTTTGCATTTCTTGGAGATATCATTATTGCCGAACCCGGTGCAACAATTGGCTTTGCAGGGGCTAGAGTGATTAAGCAAACAATTGGTACTGATTTGCCCGATGGCTTTCAAAAAGCAGAATTTCTTTTGGAGCATGGATTAATTGATATGATTGTGCCTCGTAAGGAGCTTAAAGCAAAAATAAGCTCAATTTTAAAATTTTTAAACAATAATGCTGAAAGTACTTTTGTATTGCATCTCTAAAAAAGAAAAAGGAGCAACTGAAGCGATAAGCAATCGCTATATAAAATTATGCAAAGGATTAGGGGTTAGGTTAGAAATTACAAATGTATTTTCTGGAAGGATTCAGCAGTTGCAACACATTGAAGAAATAAAAAAAATGTATTCTCGTCTTTTGTTGCCTCATTTGTCTGAAGGATTTTGTATAGCTCTTGATGTGTGTGGAGAGCGAATGGATAGTATGCAGTTTGCTAATATGCTAGAGAATAAGAATATGGTTGTTTTTTTTGTTGGTGGTGCTTATGGATTGCAGGAGGATTTTTTACAGCGATGTCATAAAGTTATTTCACTGTCCCCTCTTACCTTTTCTCATAATGTGGCTAAAATTGTTCTTGAAGAACAAATTTATCGTGCTTTAAGTTTGATAAAAAATCATCCTTATCACAAATAATATCAGGAGATTAAGTTTTATGAATAAAGAAAATATCGATTTACTTCATAGGGTACTACTTGAGCGACATAGGGAGCTTTCAGGGAATTTTTTACATCATGAAAATGTTATTGCAGTCTTGCATAAACAAGAAATGCACGATGAAATTGATTATGCTTTAATAAGTACAGAAACTTTTTTAGGTGATACTCTCATGAAACATCATAAAAAAGAATTTGACGATATAGAATGTGCCTTGCAAAAGATTGAAGAAAAGCGGTATGGGATTTGTGAAATGTGCGGAGATGAAATAGATATTGAACGACTTAGGATAAAACCTCATGCAAAATATTGTATTATTTGCAGAGAGTATGTAGAAAAACAAAATGAGGGTAAATAATGAAACTAAGAAATTTAGTAATATTATGGATAGTATTATCTTTGGCTGTTGGACTTTATACTTATACGCTTACGCAGGAATCATATACTTATGTTTTTACTGTGTTCATACCATCTTTTTTTGCTATTGATTCTCATACAGGTAGTGCAGAAATTGCCCTTAGTTTTCCTATTGCTCTATGGGTTGTTATGCCATTGACTTTATTTTTTATTATTGTTTGCTTGGCTATTTTTGTGAATAAAATAAGGAATAAAATACAAGCTCGATGGGCAAAAAATGATTTTTTTATTTTGATAGACCAAATTCATGCTCAAGCTTCTGGACACCATTCCTTTTTTCATTACAAGACGGATAATATAGAAAAAATTTCACGAATACTTCAGAGATTTGATATTACTCCTAATACAAACTCTGTGCCTAGTGGTGTTGAAAAAATTGATACTTTTCTTAATGTGTATAAGGCTCTTTTAGATGGAGAAAGTGTTGATGTTCGTAAGCTTGGAGTTGCTAATGATTCGCCCTTAGTACTACTTGAAAAAAAGAATCGATTTAAAAAAGACTGTGTCTATACCGTTAATGTACTCAAAAAGAATACAGAACCAGAAGAAGTGAAAAAAGTTGCTTTTCTTGCTCTTTTGGAACATTTTAGTGAAATTGATGTATTTGTTTATATTGATAAAATAGAAGTTGATAAAGACATTGCACGAGCTTTATTGCAATCAACCTTGTTGAAAAAAATACATTTCAACACACAAAGGATTACTGATTTTATACACAAGGCAGAATATACACAAAGTGATATTTTACATTTTACTATTAAACTTAAGAAAATATTAGATCCAGATGCATGGTTAAGATTTGCTGAAGAATTAGCAGATAAAAATGAGAATGCTGAAGAAACTTATTTGTATGTATTGGCTGATTTGGAAATGATAAGCAGTCTTAATGATAGGCTTAAGCATCATGCACAAAATGAATTTGTACATATAAGAGCCTTTGCTGATTTGCGTGAGAGCGGCAAGAATTATCCCTTAAGTGCTTTTTTTGGAAAGCTTGTATAATCTATGAAATTTTTTTTTCATAAAGATGCTAGAGAGCATTTATTGCTTGTAGAAGGGGAGCTTTATCTACATATTTTTAAATCACGGAGAACATCAGCTTCTACCTTTATCACTATGAGGAATATGCAAGATGATAGGCTTTATAGTTATAAATGTATTCAAATTGATAAAAAAAAAGCTCTTTTAGAGCTTGTTGATTCTATAAATTTACCACAAGTCCCTTTATACCCATTACATATTATTCTAGCCCTTATTGATACAAAATATTTTGAAAAAATATTGCCCATGCTCAATGAATTAGGCACAAAAAAAATCACCCTTTTTAAATCGCAATATAGTCAAAATAATTTTAAAGTGGATATGCAGAGGTCTTATAAGATTGCTATAAATTCTTCACAGCAATGTGGGAGAAGCGATTATGTACAAATTGAAGAAATGAATGATTTACAAGAAGTGCTCAAAGCCTACCCGCAGTCCTTGTTTTTTGATTTTGGAGGGATTCCCTTGCATAATGTTAAGTTAAATATGATTCCAAGTGTGATTATTGGTCCTGAAGGTGGCTTTAGCAAAAATGAAAAAGAACTTTCTCAACATTTTATGCGAGTTTCTACGGCAGAATCTATTGTTCTTAAAAGTGAAACTGCTGCTGTATATATTCAAGCAAATGCTTGGCAGTTTTATTGTTGATAGATTTTTGGCACAGCTTTTGCTGTCTTAAGCTATAATAATAAAGGGAGAAATTGTGTTTAAACTTGCTTTGTTTTTATTGCTTACTTATTCTTTGTATGCAGAAGTCATTTTCGAGAACCATTGTGTTGATAATATTAATCAGCTTTCAGCAAGGCAAATTGATGTTCTTATCAAAGCTTATCGCTATGGCGAACCCTATGGTTTAGGATTTACTCTATCTGCAATAGCATGGAAAGAATCATGTGCTGGAGAATATCGCATGAATTTTCAAGATCCAAGTGCGGGCATATTCCATGCTCATATCCCTACAGTGCTTAAACGCTACCCACAGCTTAAAAATAATGGATTTACACAAAATAGGATAGGGGAACTTCTTGTACGCAATGATGATTTTGCTGCTAAAGAGGCTATTAGTCAGCTTTTGTATTGGAAAAAGGCATTTAATGATGATTGGGATAGTGTCATTAAATCATACAATAAAGGTTTTAGTTGGCAAAAAGATAAAGAAAAAAATAAGCTAGCTTCTTCATATCTTCAAGATGTTCGCAAGAGATATGTGCAACTCAAAGAGCATTTACCTAAGCTTATAAAACTTTCAAAAAAAAATTTAGAGCCTTTAAAACTGCCTATGTATGACCAGCAAAACCTAAACAAGCAGCAAAATAAAAAGACATTCTCTAATCCTTATGAATCTGTACGCTCATTTCATAATGATTTTATAGAGATAGCTCCTAAAAATACCTATTCACAACCGACATTCCGCCTTATATCTCATGAGTAAGAACATGAAACGCCTTAGAAGCAAGAGTTGAAAACGGGAGAGTATGTAAAGATGAGATTTGATAAAGCTGGGCATTTTGCACAGTAATAATTTTATAAAGATTCTGTGGTATTTCATAGATATTTTTAAAATAGGCTTTATATATATTTATGTGGAGGGAGTAGTTTGTATATTTATGTTTAAAATGATCTTGATATATAAGAGCATGTATTGAGTGCGGATGAGGTATCTCTAAAAAATTATATAGACCTAAATAAAGTTTTCTTTGACTTTGAACAAGAAACACAGAATCTTTAACTATTATCACACCTAGAGCAAGGGTTGTTTTATGATTGGGTATCTTCTTTTTTTGCGGGTAAAGCATCGGATTATTTTTACCTGCACAAAGGCTATAAAGAGGGCATATTGCACATTTTGGTTTTTTTGCAGTGCATATTAATGCACCTATATCTAGTAAAGATTGGTGATAGGTGAAACTATCTCTATGGCTAAGCTCTGCACAAAGCGATTCTAGTTCTTTTTCTTGAGGGTTTTCAAGGGCGAACAAGCGACATAAAAGTCGTTTGATATTCCCATCAAAAAAATATGTATTTTTAAGAAAACCAAAACAATATATTGCCCCAGCTGTATATTTTCCAATGCCCGGCAATGCTTTTAGGGCATTTAGGTTTTGAGGTAATGTAGCATTATGTTGCATTAGGCATATTTGAGCTGTTTTGTGCATATTTCTTGCTCTATTGTAATATCCCAATCCATGCCATGCTATAAGAATATCTTTTTCAAGTGCATAAGCCAAGCTCTTGAGGTTGGGGAATTTTTCAAGAAATTGAAAATAAAAATGCTCTAGCACTCTTTGTACTTGTGTTTGTTGGAGCATAATTTCACTTACATAAACTTTGTATGCTCGTTGCTCAATATTAGTTTCTTCAAGTCTCCATGGAAGATATTTTCTTCCATGTATTTTATACCATGTAAAGACATTATTATAAAATGATTCCTTATCAATTATAGGTGATTTCATATATAAATTATAGCATAAATTATCCCTATTTAAAGATTTTTATTTATTTACTTAAAGTTAAAAAATTCCAATTAGGATTCATAATGTAAAACTGTACAACTCACTCACCTATATACCTATAAGTTATAAAATAGTGAGATTAAGCAAAATACACTCTATCTCATTAGAATTCTAAAAATTTAAATAATAGGGTAAGTCTTAAAGGAATTTATGGAACTCACTATGCAATAAGTTATATTATGAGCTAAAGTGTGTGCTAGATTAATACAGCACTCTTAATGCTTAGAGTTATAAGCAAGTGCAATATAAAAGAATTAATATATAAGAGATAGAAATATTTATCATGCAATGATGAATAAAGCCACAAATGATTCTTATGCAATATCTTATAATGTTATAGGCATTATCTAGCTCTTACTACCTCTTAAACCTCTATTGAGTGTAAAGGTATGAGCATAAAGCTCTTATAAGCCTTTGGTTATTGTATTGAATTATAGTCATGCAACAAGAGCAATAAAAGGCTATTGCAAGACTAAAAGAGTGAAAATCGTAAAAAGAATTAGCAAGTTTTATGAATAAAGAATACAATAATGTAAGTAATGAGCCTCTATATATAAAAAGATTCTTTGTTTAGGTAAAATGATAAACACTATGGCAAGCTATGTCAAGCTCTTATGTGTTAAATGCTTATTTGGTTTGGGGTGGGGAAACCTAGAGGTAATATTAAAGGGTTTGGTATCGCTCATAACAAAATTTAATAGATTTTTTAGGCGTTATGCAAAAATCATAAAAATTTATACCACAATAAAGCCTATACAAACATAAGCGAGGAATATTGCAATACCAAGTTTAATAATTTATTAGTTTTTGGAATCGTGCTATTGATTTAAATAAGCTCTACATCCATTCAATAAT
>JARHYY010000016.1 GCA_029258405.1 Helicobacteraceae bacterium
AAAAGAATCAAATTATTAGATATTTTTTTAATAGAGATAAAGAAGCCTACATTCAAGTTAATCCCACTTCAGGAGATTTTATTCCTGGAGAATTTGAAGAGAGGGTTGATGGTGGGAAGCAGAACTGAGACTATGTGTTCTTTTAAACTCTTCTTCATCTATCTCTACATTAAAAGAAGCATAGAATTTATGAGCTTTTTGAGTAATGGTGCAAGAATGAATCTTGCCCTTAAATCGTAGATTCTCTCTTAGTTTTGCATTTCAAAATAATTAATGTGTATTTATAGCTCTTATAGATTATTTAAATCTGTAAGAAACCTCATCAACCTCAAAAGAATGTATAATCATTTGCAACAGTTGCTTATGAATACTTTAACATAAAAGTCTTATGCTATGCTAAAAATTGTTCAAGAAAGTTTAGGAGTAGTTTAATATATATTGTTTATGTAAATAATTTTAAGAATTAAAATATTGCATTATTACTTTTAAGCACAATAATAAAAGTCGTATTTTTAGTATTCATAGCATTAATTTAAGAAATATTTAAAGAAATTTTGATATATTTTCAAAGAGAAAATAAGAATTAACTATGAGACATATTGAATAGGAAAACTCTATGGAAATAAATCGGGATTTGCTTGAAAAGATATCTGATTACTTCACTATTGTGCATCATACTCCAGGCAGGATACGACTTCGTGTAAGCTCTAAATTGAGAGAAGATGCTAAGGCAAGTAGTGCAGATACAAAAAATCTTATTGATACCATCAAGAAGATTCCTATTATCAAAGATATTAAAATCAATTTAATAGTTGGTTCTCTCACTGTACAATACGATCCTGAACTTTTTGACTCGTCATTATGGGAATCATGGATAAAAAAAGAACGACTTGATGAGATTTTAGAAGTTATTTTAAAACTTAAAAAGGAGCTTGAAAATGACACAAAATAATCTTTTAGCGGCGTTAGAGCAAGAATATTCAATCCATGCTCTATATCAAACATGCAATAATCAATGGGGCAGGGACTACCCTTTTCTTGGTGAGTTTGTTGCCACGCAAGAACAACAAATTAATGCATTGTTGTTTTTGCTCTCTCAAAGGGGTATTCCAGCTACAAATACTTTTGCCAACGCTGTGCTCTATGATGATGTTTTAGAAACAGTGCTTATACAAGAAAATAACAAAATTCAATTCTACAATCAGCTCTTAAGCACAGAAACTGATGTAGAGGTGCAAGATGTTTTTTATCGTTTTCAAGCTATAAGCTATAATAATCATCTGCCTATTGTGCGTAAAGAATTAGCTAAAATATACCAAGGAGAAAACACAGCTACACAAAGCGATATTGAAAAAAGCAAGCAGCTTATTGCTGAAGCTCAAACGCTTATGAATGATTTTAAGCAAGGGACAGTAGATGAGAAAAAAATACAAAATTTCTTAGGTAACCTTAATTATTCTTTGGTTGGAGGGGTTATCTTAGGTGGAATATCAGCAATGATTCTTAATGAATTTTTAAATAAAAATAAGGAGTAAATTATGCCTGTACCATTCATTTTTGGACTTATTGTAGGGGGTGCAACTGTTGTTGCCTATAACAAGAGAAAACAAATAAGCTCTTTACTTAAAGGAGATACAAAGAATATAAGCAGTATTAAAGGTGAAATCAGCAATGTTATAGCAAAAGGAAAGGAAACTTTTACAGATATAAAAGATTCCATTCAAGCTACCAAAGAAACATTTATTGACAAAAAGGAAGCTATAAAGCAAAAACGAAAAGAAACTCAAGAGGATCAAAAGGAGGGTAATTAATGTTTATTAATACAGGAACTTATCGCTCTATTACAGGGCATGCTATTAGCGGGGGGCTTTTTTCTCTTATGTGTGCAGGGGCAGCCAACTATGCACAATACAAAAAGGGACAAATAGACAAAAAAAGAGCTCTCAAACAAACAACTCAATCCACTTTGCAAGGAGCTATTATAACAGCAGCGGCTATTGGGGCAACCAATGCCATTGGCAAAAATAACGATGATTCGCCCACGCACTTAGCATTGGAGGCAATAAGTTTTGTTGCTGCTGGTGCTTTAGCGGCATATACTATTAACAAAGTATTTGCAGATGAGAGCAGCTGTGAGCAAATCACACAAAAATCAGACATAGGAGAAGAAAATGAATCAGACAGCTAATACAGCTATTGAAAATGCTAATAATGCACAAAACAAAGAAGATGTAATGCAAGTAGCAGAGAATGTTTCAGCGATTTCTAATAACCCTTATATTGCCAAACAAAAGCTCCAAACCATGCAAAACCCATATATTGCACAAAATGCTCCTGCAAATAATGCTGATGCTAGCAATGCAGATAACCCTAAAAACACTAGCAAACTAGCGGCGTTTTTTGGTACTTCTACTACCCAAAAAGATATGCTTAAGGGTGTGCTTGTAGGGGCGGTGGCTACTTTCATACTCACAAATGAAGATGCACAAAAAGCCATATTTAAAAGCTTTGCAAAGCTATCATCATTGCTTGAAGTTGGGGTTGAAGAGCTTAAGGAGCGCTATGAAGATGCTAAAGCAGAGGTAAATTATAGTGAGTCTTGAGCATGGCTTAACCTTAAAGACTATTCATCGCACTTCTTTTCGCACAAGGTTTGCCTATGAATATACAAAGGGGTGCAAGATTAGCCCTATTCCTCTTAGAGTAGCTGTTGAAACAATAGAGGGGGTGAAGAATGTTCGTGTTAATGCCATTTTGCACAATATTATCATAGAACATGATGAACATATTCATAGGTTAGAGGAACAAGTATATACAGCGCTCAAAGAACTTCTTGCTCCTTCTGTTCATGATATTTCTTCAGAGAGCTACATTGCTCTTCGAGATGAGATACCTAATTCCTATGAAGTTGTTCGCTCAGCAACTTCGCTTGTTGCTGAGCCTTTTATACATTCACCTACTATTAATCTTGTTTTTGCCTCTGTGGCTTGTTTGCCTATTATTACAAGTGGCATTAAAGAGCTTTTTAAAGAGGGCATTACCTCAAGAGTGCTTGAGGCTATGGCAATAGCCATTTCTTTACATCGCAAAGATTTTAGAACGGCTAATTCTGCTAATTTTATGCTTTCATTGGGTGAATACATTGAAGAAATGACTATGTATAAAAGCAATGACCTCATTAAGGAATTGAGCAAACCCCAAGTAAAAGAAACATGGATTGAACAAATAATTGATGGCAAAAAAGAGCGGCGTTTAGTTGATACGCATACATTAAAAATAGGTGATATAGTTATTGTTAATGCGGGCAACACTATTTGTGTTGATGGGCATATTGTATCTGGAGAGGGTTTAGTAAATCAAATATCTATGACAGGGGAAGCCACGCCCATACGAAAGACAAGAGGCGATAAGGTGCTTTCAGGCACTATTGTAGAGGAGGGCGAAATAAAGATATGGGCTGAAAGTGTTGGCGATTCTACAGCAACAGCTAAAATCAAAAACTATATTGAAGAAACTCTTGTACAAAAATCATCTATACAGCTGAGTGCTTCAAAAATGGCAGATGGTCTTGTGCCTGTTACTTTGGGCTTAGCTGTGTTTTCATATTTGTATAGCAAAGATTTAACGCGTGCAGCTTCTGTGCTGCAGGCTGATTATTCTTGTGCTCTTAAGCTTGCCACGCCTGTGGCTTTTAAGGCTGCTATAAGCAGTGCTGGAAAAAATGGAATTATCATTAAAGGGGCAAAAAGTATTGAAGCACTCTATGAAAGCAATGTATTTGTTTTTGATAAAACAGGCACATTAACCAAAGGCGAGCTTGAAGTTATTGATGTGCATTCATTCTCTGATAAATGGAAGAGCGATGATATTCTTAATCTTTCAGCAAGCATTGAAGAGCATTATTTTCATCCTGTTGCTGAAGCTGTTGTTCAAGCAGCAAAAAAACGAGATTTTGTGCATATTCATCATGAAGAAGTAACTTTCATTGTTGCACATGGCGTAAAAAGTGAGATAGAAGGAAAAACAGTTGTCATTGGTTCGCAACATTTTTTAGAAGAAGATGAGCATATCGACTTTCAAGCACACAAGGAAGCCATACAAGAATTTAAGAGCTCTGGCAATACACCGCTTTTTATTGGTTATGATAAAAAGCTCATAGGTGTTATTATGCTGAAGGATACAATAAGACCAAATGCCAAAGAAGTGCTAAGGCAGCTTAAACAAAGTGGCGTTAAAGAAATAGTGATGCTCACAGGAGATACAAAAGAAAAAGCAAATGAAATAGCTCAAGAGCTTTGCATTGACCGTTGTTATGCAGAGCTCTTGCCCACAAAAAAGGCAGAGATTTTAGAACAAATTATGCGAGAAGGGCAAAAGGTTGCCTTTGTAGGTGATGGTATTAATGATGCTCCAGCACTTATTAAAGCAGATGCAGGCATTGGTATGCATAAAGGGGCTGATATTGCCAAGGCGAGTGCAGATATTGTTTTATTGCGTGATGATATTCAGGCGGTTGCTGATGCAAAAGAGTTTGCTAATGCATGCCTCTCTAGGGTGAATACAAACTTTAAAGCCACTGTTGGTATTAATAGTGCTATATTAGGGCTTGCTACTTTGGGCAAACTCTCACCAATACAAACCGCTTTTTTGCATAATGGAACAACTATACTTTTATTGCTCAATGCTCTTAGGAGCTTTAGTCTCTCTAAAAAAAGGTTTTAAATGGCACTTATGCTTAGAATTGCTGCACTAATTTCTGCTATTTTAACATACAGAACATGTGCAAATAGTTATAAAAAATTTAAAAAGAATAAAAATGGTTAAAAAAAATATTGTTCAAAAAAGAGAAATTGCAAAAATAGGCATGAGTGTTTCCTTAGCTCTCACTGTGGGCAGTGCCTTTTTTCTGAAAACCAAAGCAGGAAAACAGATACATGTAACAGCTGGATTATCCCTAGCAGCTTTTTCCCTATGGCATCATTTGCTCTATGATAAAAAAACGCCTTATAAGGAAAATGATGCAGACGAGAGTAGCTCTGTCCAAGAGGACAGAGCTAGAACTACTGAAGAAGTCTCATGATATTTTGCTGTGTAGCATTTGCTTGACTTAAGGCGTAGTTTCCAGATTGTGCCAAGAGGTTCAACTTGCTATAAGTTGAGCTCTCTTCAGCAAAATCTGTTTCTCGGATATTTGATTCAGCAGATTTTACATTCACTTGTGTGATAGTGATGTTGTTCAATGTGCTTATCATTTGTTGTTGGACTGAACCTAAGTCTGCACGAATAGCATCAAGCTGTCTAATAGCAGATTCAGCTACATTCATAACTGTCATTGCCCCTCTAAGAGTGGTAACCCCAGCAGAAGTTCCATCGATATTATCTCCAGCAATGGCTCTGTTTGCATTTGCACCCATAGCG
>JARHYY010000040.1 GCA_029258405.1 Helicobacteraceae bacterium
TATTACAAAAAACCAATATATTTATGTATTTTTTGTTATAATGCTAAAAATGCAAGGGTCAAACATGTACGCAAAACCATTAACAGATTATAAGGCACTCATCTTTGATTTTGATGGGGTGATTCTAGATGCTGTGAACATTCGCACAGAAGCATTTTTGTATGCGTTAAGAGAATATCCACAATCTTCTTTGCAAGAATTTAAGGCATATCATCTTGCTAATGGGGGGATTTCGCGTTTTGTGAAGTTTCAGCATTTTTTCACTCACATCATTAAGCAAGAATTGACACAACAAAAAGAACAGCAAATCATTCAAGATTTCGATCATATTGTCCATGCAAAACTTTATGATAAGCAACGCATCATTCAAGACACTTTCACATTCATACACAATACATACACAACACATTCTCTATTCATTGCCTCTGGTTCAAAACAGGAAGAATTACGTTCACTCTGTGCATTCTTGGGTTTAGTGCAATATTTCAAGGAAATACTTGGCTCACCCACCCCCAAAAAAGATAATGTGGCATCTCTTATCCAAAAATTTTTTCTTGAACGACAAGCGACAGCACTCATCGGTGACAGCTACAACGACTATCTTAGTGCGAAAGAAAATGGCATTGCATTTTTTGGGTACAATAATACAGAGCTTGAAAATATAGGAGAAGGCTATATTACTTCCTTTACTCCCTTGCATATCAATGACACACCACATTGCAATATATATCCATAGGGTTTGTATGTAGCTTGGCTTGCATTGAATAAGGCTAGGATATGGTGAACAAAATTTGTTTTTTGGGTTTCCTACAGATTCAAATAATCTATTTAGTATTTTATAGTTTTAAACTTGACATTACCTATAAAAACTTGATTCAATTCCTACTATGAATATATCAATTGCAATAGGACAAGCATCAAAGATTCTTGCTGTTAGCCAAACCTTACGAAATTGAAATAAACAAGGATTGTTAAAACCTGATGAAATCACAAATAGAAGTCGTAGATATAAATTAGAATCTTTAAAAAATCTCAATAAAACATTACATGTAACACTGACAATCTTAAAAGCATTGCTTATGCTAGAGTATCTAGTCTGATCAAAAAGAGGATTTAATAAGACAAATGCAAGTTTTAGAACTCTATTGTGCTAGGCTAATTTTAACTATGAAGTTATCCAAGATTTAGGCAGTGGTACAAAAAGAGTTTAACAAAGCTTTTAAATCTTATCTTAGCAGGTCAGCTTAAAAGACTAACCCATAAAGATAGATTATTAAGATTTGGAGTTGAATTAGTCTTTGCAATTTGTGAAGCCAAAGAAGTGGAAGTCATCATAATCAATAAAGGTGATGAAAATATTACATTTGAAGAAGAATTAGCCAAAGATGTTTTAGAGATTATTACTGTATGTAGTGCTAGGATTTATGGAAGCAAAAGCAAGAAAAACAAAAAATTGCTTAATGATATGCAATGTGTAATTAATGACAATCTCACATAAAATAGAGCTCATATCAAAAACAAGCATATCACTTATTTCAAAAAAGCTTTTAGTTGCTCTAGGCTTGCTTATGATGTTGGATTAGCTAAATGGCAAGAATATTACAAAGCTGGTATTAAAAAAACATATTTAGATTTTAAAAAAGAATGTAATACTAAATATGAAGTAAGCATAATACAACAACCTTTTTTAAATCTCAACAAAGCCTTTCAAACATTCTTTAGAGATGTAAAGCAAGGTAAAGTAAGTTATCCAACATTTAAAAAACAACAAACAATTTTTAAAGATTCCACATCTAGGAAATATCAAACTAAGAGAGAATCTATGATTTGAAGGCAAGATTCATTTTTGCACCATTACTCAAAAAGCTCATAAATTCTATGCTTCTTTTAATGTAGAGATAGATGAAGAAGAGTTTAAAAGAACACATATATAAGCTTATCTAATGACTTAGTAATCAAAACACCTAAACCCTTAACTAAGCTTACTAAGAAGCTAAAAAGAGCTCAAAGACAACTTAGTAAAAGTAACACCTAAGAACCAAAGGTGATAGCACTAAAAAGTCTCATAACGACAAAAAGCACTCTATTAAGCTTAATAAACTCCACCAAAGAATTGTTTAAAGGTTTAGTATAGAGATATTAAATCTCACTATAAATTCTACAAATTCAAATGAGGGAGTAAGTCCCAAAGGGATTTACTTAACTCGCTATGCAATAAGTTATGTTATTAATTTGCTGTGTAAAGCGTGCTGAAGTCGGTTGAGAGCTACCGAAGTGCTTATGTAAATAAGTAACCGTAATGCGAATACGAGGGTATTAAGTAGTGATAGGTCGGAGAGCTTAAAATACCTATGCTAAGTTTGTGTTTTATACACTGACGAAGTAGCAATAGTAAGAATCTATACTTTTAATATACAGAAATGTATATCATGTAATAGCATAGTGAGTGAGGTAAAGTAAGAATAGATTCTATGAAATACCTTAGTGTTACAGGCATTATCAAGCTCATAGGAAAGTTACTACCTAAGGGTATATGTATATAGGAATTATGGAACACAATTAATATATAACATAAGAAGTCGTATAAACTGATAACACAGGCTACGTGGGATATATAAATGGGCAACCTATTACAATCTCTTAATCTTATGGAATGGATAGCATGAGCGTTGAAACCTTTGTAATGAAGGTTAAGCTAGCCTTTGAGTGCTTTAATTAATCTTAGTAATCTATCAGAGCAATAAAAGGTTTTTGCAAGACTAAAAGAGTGAAAACCTTATGAAAGGAGAGTAAGCACTTTTGTGAATAAAGAATCTCAAAATGGCTTAAATAAAAAGTTGAAAATTCAGAGCCTTAGAAACTCTGAATACTACGACATTCAGAAAATACGAGATGAGTTGTATCACCTAAGTGTAATGCAACCTTTAAAAACTTTGCCTTTAATATGCAATGGTAATAACATACTATTAGCATATAGGAATATAAAGAATAACAAAGGAAGTAAAACCGCAGGAGTTAATAATAAGACTATAAAAGATATACAATCTTTACATACTGATGAGTTGATACGATATATACGCAATTCCTTATCTAACTACAACCCTATGCCTATAAGGCGAGTTGAGATACCTAAGCCCTAGTGAAAAAACTAGATTACTAGGAATACCCACTATAAGAGATAGAATAATGCAACAAGCTATAAAACAAGTGTTAGAGCCTATATGCGAAGCGAAGTTTCATAAGCACTCTTATGGGTTTAGAGCTAATAGAAGCACATTTGAAACCTTAGCCAGAGCAAAATCTTAACAAATAAAGGCAAACTACACTTTGTAATAGACATAGATATTAAAAGCTTCTTTGATGAAGTGAATCATGCCAAACTTCTAAAACAATTATGGAGTATAGGCATAAGGGATAAAAACCTTTTAAAAATAATATCCAAAATGCTTAAAGCTGAAGTGTTTGGAATTGGCAAGACCAATAAGGGAACACCACAAGAAGGAATTATATCCCCTTTATTATCTAATATCGTTTTAAATGAGTTAGATTGGTGGGTTTCTAATCAATGGGAAAGCTTTAAAACTAAGCACGAATACAGCAGAAACGATAAAAAACTTGTAGCATTAAAAACAACTAAGCTCAAAGAATGTTTCATAGTGAGATATGCTAGAATATTTCAAAATATTTTGCAGACATCATAACGAAGCTAAAAAGTTATTCATGGCAATCAAGCTATGGCTAAAAGAGCGGTTAGGATTAAAAATCAGTGAGGAAAAATCCCAAATCACAAACCTAAGAAAGCAATACAGCGAATTTTTAGGATTTAAAATCAAAGCAAATAAGAAGCTCAAGGATAGCAAAAACAATCACAAATATGTAGCTACAGAGCCATATAGGCAATAAAGCCTTTAAAAGCATAGTGCTAAATGTGAATAAGAAAGTGAGAATGCTACAAAAAGGAGCTATTGCAGTAGATTTAATGAATGCTTATATAATAGGCATACATAACTACTACAAATACGCATCACCAAATATCTCTGCAAGCATAGATTTAATATTTCACTCACTTACAAGTAAAGCCATAAAA
>JARHYY010000055.1 GCA_029258405.1 Helicobacteraceae bacterium
GTGATACCTTGTTTGCTAGGATTACGCCTTGTTTAGAAAATGGAAAAACAGCATTTGTAGATTTTTTACAAGACAATGAAATAGCTTTCGGTTCAACTGAATTTATAGTTTTAAGAGAAAAAACACACCAAGCAAACTTTTTATTGTTACTTTTTTATACATATAATAAAAAAATATATAAAAATCTACACAAATAATATACTTCATTTGATTTTTAAGATATCATATTTTTGATAATCATTCTAAATACTTTATTTTTTATAAATAATATGTATATTTGTTTGTATATAGTTGAGTTTATGGAAATATTGAAAATACCAAATATTAGGCATAATAAGGATATAATGTGAGTAACTCAAAACCAATTCGTTGGCTTACTTTTATAGTTTTAATTATTGGTGGTGGAACCGTTTTTAAATTATCATCACTAAAAGATGTCTTTTATGTTCCTATGCAAGAATTTATGAATCTTAGTAACACGCAAATAGGCTTAGCACTTTCAGTTTATGGCATAGTGCAAACTATAGGTAACTTTGCTTCTATATACATAAGTGATCGTTTTTCAAAAAAGATTCTTATACCATTTTCTCTTGTTTGTGTAGGTTTAGTAGGGATTTATATCTCTACTTTTCCATCTTTTTATGGTATTTTGATTGCTTGGGGATTATTGTCTTTATTTGGAGAGGTAGTCTATTGGCCTGTTTTGTTGAAAGCTATTCGTTTGCTTGGGGATTCAACTCAACAAGGTAGGCTTTTTGGTTTTTTAGAAGCTGGTAGGGGCGTGATAGACACAATAGTAGCTTTTAGTGCTTTGGGAATTTTTGTACTTTTAGGCTCAAATGCTAATGGGCTTAAAGCTGGTATATTATTTTATAGTTTTTGCGTTATTGTGGCTGGTGTTTTGGCATATTTTCTCCTTGAGCATGATAAAATTAATACAACAGATGAACAAGGGCATACAATTAGCAAAAATAAAGCTGTGTGGAATGGCGTTATAAAAGCGATAAAAACGCCCGAAATTTGGGTTGTTTCTCTTGTAATTTTTACTATATATTCAATATATTGTGGTTTAACTTATTTTATACCTTTCTTAAAAGATATTTATGGAATGCCTGTAGCACTGGTGGGGGCTTATGGAATCATTAATCAATATACTTTAAAGTTAATAGGTGGTCCTATTGGTGGGTATTTAGCAGATAAAACATTTCATTCACCAACAAAATATTTGCGTTTTGCCTTAATATTAGCAATAATTGTAATTTTAATGCTAATTTTTATGCCTCACAAAGATTTAAATATTTATTTAGGTATGAGTTTTACTTTAGGTTTTGCTGCTATTGTTTTTACCATGCGTGCTACCTTTTTTGCTCCTGTAGATGAGATAGAGATTCCAAAAGAGATTAGTGGAGCGGCTATGAGTATAGCTTGCATACTTGGTTATTCACCCCAACTTTTTTGCTTTACACTTTATGGGTTTATAATTGATCATTTCAAAGGATTATTAGGGTATCAAATAGTATTTAGCATTATGGGAATATTTATAGTATGTGGAATTATCATAACAAGCATTTTGTTAAAAATGATAAAAAAGAAGAACTTACAGCAAGGAGCATTAGCATGAAAATAGGCTTAGAGACAGAAAGTATGCATCTTTGGTTTCAAAATGGTAGAATGGATATTTTTTCTTATATTGATTTTGCAAAAGAATTAGAATGTGATGGCATAATAATTAATATCATCAAAGATTTTGGTTTAGATGAAGAATGGGGTGTTTTAGGCAATAACAATAAAGAGCATTTAGACAAAATTAAAGCAAAATTAGATGAGTATAATATGTATTGTGAAATTGATTCTAAAGGTTTTGATTTAAAAAAGTTTGAAAAAATTGCAAAAGTGGCAAATGTTTTAAACGCAGATATTATTCGCTCTTATGTGCCTTTAACAGATATGAATAAAAAAGCACATAATGCAAGTGATGGAAAGTTTGATGATTCTAAAATTACTGCTACCTTCAATAAAGAAGAGTTTTTATTAGCTAAAGATGAAATTAAAGCTTTAATTCCTATTTTAGAAAAATATAATTTGAAACTCGCAATAGAAAATCATGAATACCAAACCTCTAATGATTTACTTGAATTACTTGATTTAGTCAAGCATCCTAATATAGGTTTTTTATATGATTTTGGTAATGCTATGATGGCTTATGAAGAACCAATTAAAGCTTGTAAAAATATGGCAAAATATACTTTTAGCACACATTGCAAAGATAATATTGTTTTTATAGAAGATGGCGTAGAGTATGTTTGTGGAGTGCCTTTAGGTGATGGAAATATAGATATTAAAACTTGCATTGATATGCTTAAACAAAATGGTTTAAAACGCATTAATATTGAACAATGCTATCCATATTGTGCGACTTTTAAAAGGGCAAAAGGCACAGGGGGAGTAAAAGACTTAGGAAGTGGGGTTTTTAAAATAGAACAACCTTTATTTGATGATTTAAAGGCTATGCAATATTATTATCCACAAGAAGTTTCTAAAGGGATATTAGAAAGACTTTTAAGACTACAAAAAGAAGGTTGTAAAAAAAGTGTGGCATATGTAAAAAGCATTATTTAATAATGTTTTGTGCTATATAAAGATTCCATAATCTATAATTATCTATTATCATATATATAAAGCTATTTGATATTTATACCTTACTATTGCATTCAATCTAGCCCTAATGGAATCCATCTCATTTAATCATTAATCTTTCAATCATTTTAATATATATAAAAATATTCACAATCCTATATATTTTAATCATTAAAACTAGCTATAATCTAAACATATGTATTGTTTGGGCTTCTGCCCATTCATCTAGAATATAATCCTCATCACAAATCACTATCTTCACTATAATAACCCCCCCCTTCAAAATCACTAGGATCATCATAAAGTTCCATTTCTATATATATGTGTGTAATAATGATATATTGTTTTGAAAATGCCTTGCGTAGCACACTAGCGGTTGAAATAGCAAAACTCTACAATAAAGACAAAGATGATTGGTTTTTAAAATCTCAAAGTGATAATGCAAAAGAAAACAAACTTTTAAAGCAGGTTTCAATCATTGCAAATAAAAGAAAACTACAAAATCTTAATAGCACTTTTGAAGTGTTTGATATATTCTCTTTAGGGGATTTACAAAGAATCTTAAGTGATCATTACAGCGAACTTGCTGTGCTTTTTGCTACCCCTAAAATATATAAAAACCAAACACTCCAAATCTATGGGACAAAGCGATCTCTTATAAGCAAAATAGATAAAATCCGCGAAGCAAGAAATGAAATTTTTCACAATAAACCCACAAAAATAAAATGTAGAAAAGATTTATAAATTTTACTTTTAAGATTAGGATATAATCTACAAGATGCTATTAATATTGGAGAGCTTCAAAGCTGTATTAATTTGCAATATCATTATGTATAATATGGA
>JARHYY010000012.1 GCA_029258405.1 Helicobacteraceae bacterium
ATGAGATACATGAATATTACATATAACAAGCTATATGTGAAATGTTTGTGTGGTTTGGGGGGAATGTTAATGCTTAGAGTTTAGAGTGGGGAGATGTGGAGATAATGTTAAAGTTGGGATTGGTAAATGCTGTGATTTTTGTTTTAGGGACTTGCTTTATTCTTATGCAAGAGCTTAAACTTATGCCTTAGAATCAATAAAGTATTGCAATAGGTTTATGCAATATGTTGTTTAATGGATTTGCTCATGTAATACATTCATGGTAGCTCATTGTATGTGATATTGAGTAAATTCTTTTAAATGTATTCTTTGTGAGTTTTTAGGTTTAACAGTGCGATGTTTATCATTTCATATATTCATTGTGCTATGTGTAATAAGGTTACACCATAAAAAACACCTGTCCTATTATCTTATGATAAATAGAAAATTATAAGAAAAATGATAGAATACAAAAATTTTTTTAAGGAATATATCATGAAATTACAATCATTATTCATTGTCCCCTTGCTTTTTCTATCCGTCATGGCAAAAGAGCCCAATCGTCCCGAATGTATAGCCCCAGCTAAACCCGGAGGTGGTGCTGATTTAACCTGTAAGCTTGCACAAGTAAGCATGTTTGATACAAAGCTTATTTCTAAACCACTAAAAGTAACTTATATGCCCGGTGGTGTAGGTGTGGTAGCGTATAATACCATGATAACAAATAAGGCTAAAGATTCTAATGTAATAGTGGCATTTTCAAGTGGAACTTTGCTCAATATAGCCACGGGAAAACATGGTAAATATAATGAAAATGATGTAAAATGGCTTGCAGGTGCAGGAGTTGATTATGGTATGGTAGCTGTTAAATCAGATTCTCCATATAAAAATTTATCTGATTTGATAAAGGCTTTACAAAAAGATCCTAATTCTGTAAGTTTTGGCACAGGTGGTTCTATAGGCGGGCAAGATTGGATGCAAACAGCATTATTAGCCAAAGTTGCTCAAATTGATGTAAAGAAAATGCGTTATATAGCTTTTGAAGGCGGTGGAGATGCCCTTATTTCATTGCTTGGGAATCATATTAATGTAATTAGTGCTGGTTTAGCAGAAATTATTCCACAAGTTGAATCGGGCAATGTAAGAGTCTTAGCTGTATTTGCCCCCAATCGTTTAGAGGGAAAAACACTTTCTGACATACCTACAGCTAAGGAACAAGGTTATGATGTTCAATGGGCAGCCATTAGGGCGTATTATATGGGACCAAAAGTAGCTCAAGAAGATTATGAGTGGTGGCTTAACGCCTTTGAACAGCTTCAAAAAACAAAAGAATTCCAAGAGCAAAGAAATTCAAGAGGTTTATTTGAATTCAATAAAAATGGTAAGGAACTTGAAGAATTTGTAAAACAGCAAACAGAACAATATAGAGCACTCGCAAAAGAATTTAATCTCATAAAATAAAAATGTTCAGCACAAAAATATGCTCTCTTGTCCTATTCTCTTTATCCTTAATAGGGGTATATATAGGGTGGGGCATTCAAACAGAATTCTCTTATGAGCCTCTTGGTCCTCGCCCCTTTCCTGTGGCAACCTTAGCTTTGCTCGCTTTATGCTCATTATTGCTTTTTTTCTTTCAGGAAAAGAGCAATATAAAATGGTATGCTTTTGATGTGTGGAAAAAGCTTATCGCTTTGATTATAGCATTTTGCATTTTTGCTTTTTTATTTGAATATTTAGGTTTTGTGCTCTCAAGTATATTTTTTATTTTTTGTGTGTCGCTTCTTTTTCAAGCAAAATTATTTCCCGCTTTTATCTTTGCTGTGTGTTGTAGCATCAGCATATATTATTTGTTTGATTCTATACTTCAAATCACTTTACCAATAGGTTTAATATTTACTTAATTTGAAAGGATTTAATGGATACATTATTATACTTAATACAGGGTTTTAGCGTAGCATTTGAACCTTCAAATATTGTTATCGCATTAATTGGTTGTTTGCTTGGCACTATTGTAGGTATGTTGCCCGGGCTTGGTCCTATTAATGGTGTTGCAATACTTCTGCCCTTAGCGTTTGCCATGAGATTGCCTGCTGAATCAGCCCTTATTCTACTTGCTACTGTTTATATGGGTTGTGAATATGGAGGGCGTATCTCATCTATACTCTTAGGCATACCCGGAGATGCTGCTGCTATCATGACTATACTTGATGGACATCCTCTAGCCAAACAAGGCAAAGCAGGAAAAGCACTTTGTGTATCCGCCATCAGTTCTTTCATAGGCTCTCTTGTAGCCCTTTGTGGTATCATTCTTTTTGCGCCCTTGCTTGCTCAATGGTCTTTAAGCTTTGGTCCAACTGAATATTTTGCACTCATTATTTTTGCTATTGCTACTTTAGGGAGCATGATGGCTCAAAAACCAATACGCTCTTTAATGTCAGCACTTATTGGTTTGTTTTTAACAACTATAGGTATAGATGGTAATACAGGCGTTTATCGCTTCACTTTTGAAAATCCTCACCTTTATGATGGTATTTCTTTTATTGTACTTGTTATTGGATTATTTTCCATAAGTGAAATTTTATTAATTGTAGAACATACACATACAGGACAAGGTATTATCAAAAAAACAGGCAATATTCTCATAAGCTTTAAAGAATTTATATATTGTTTTTGGGCTATCATAAGATCTGCATTTATGGGGTTTTTTGTAGGCATTCTTCCGGGTGCTGGTGCAACTATCGCAAGTGCCATAGCTTACATGAGTGAAAAAAAGCTCATAGGTAACAAGGGAGCATTTGGGCAAGGGGACTTAAGAGGTGTAGCTGCTCCTGAAGCGGCAAATAATGCTTCAGCATGCGGATCATTCATTCCTATGCTTACATTAGGGCTCCCAGGCTCTGGCACTACAGCGGTTATGATAGGGGCATTAACACTTTATAATATCAACCCCGGACCAACTATGTTTATTGAACAGGCAGATATTGTTTGGGGGCTTATTGCCTCTTTGCTCATTGCTAATGTTGTACTCTTGTTACTCAATATACCATTAATAGGACTTTTTATAAAAATCTTAAGTGTGCCTATGTGGGTCTTGGTCCCTATTATAGCTGTAATGTCTGCTATTGGGGTTTATTCTATTAATAGCACTACTTTTGATTTATTCTTGATCATTGTTATAGGCGTTATTGGCTATCTTTTAAGAAAACTTGAATTTCCTATGCCACCTCTTATTTTAGGATTTGTTTTAGGAGAACTTTTAGAAGTAAATTTGCGTAGAGCACTTTCTATAAGTAATGGAGATTTTTCTATTCTCTATCAAGGCTTTATCGCTAAAGCTCTCCTTTTGGGGGCTGTGCTTATTATTATCCTACCCCCTTTATATAAGTATTTGAAGAATAAATGGTATACTTGAATAATTGGTTTATACATAAAAATATAAATACTATTTTTATTAATTTTTAAATGGCTTGTTAATTGATAGATTCTTTTATATAAAGTCTTCTATCAAACATAAAATCTTCATAATGTACGCAAATTGTTGCTGGCTCTTCTGGGCTTTGCTTATCAATCAAAACTACACTATACTCTGGATTTTTAAAATCAAGCCATACATTTTCTTTATCTATTAAGTCAAGCTTTACTTGATGGCTTATGCCTTTGAGTGAAGAAAAAGAAAAATCCCCCCATTTACCTGCCAATGTGCTATGATAATGCCCAAAAAAAATATGGCGGATATGTTTATGATTTTGCAAGGTTTTATAAAGGTTTATGGAATCTTTTTGATTAAGCCTCATGCTATCCATAGCGAGCAAACCTGTATTAAATGGGGCATGATGTAAGGCTATATATACATCATGATTCTTGTAGGTTTCAAGTTTGTTTCTCAACCAATCAAGTCTTTTTTTGCAGTAGAATCCAGCATGTTTTTTGTTTTCATCATGTCCTTGCAAAGTATCAAGCATTAAAAAAACTATATGCCCATAAACAAAACTATATTGCACAAAGCCATTTTCATCACTTTTTAAATGTGAAAATACTTTAAGAGCATGAGCTCTTTCATCATGATTACCTAAAAGCACATAGTAGGGCATTTTCAAATTGTCAAGATCGCTTTTAAGGTAGCGATATGCTTCTAGGCTACCATGATGTGTAATATCTCCTGTGATTATACAAAAATCTGCATCATTATGCTTTGTGTTAATGCTCTCAATTGCCATTGATAAAGTAAAAGATGGTTCTCGTCCATAAATGGCTTCTTTTTTATTGCCATAATGTATATCAGTGAGCTGAATGATTTTCATAAAAATCCTTTATTGCTTTTTTTAATTGCTCATGGTTTTCTACGAGAATATCAGCATTTTTAAGCATTAGTGCATCCTGCCATCCCCATAAAACTCCTATGCCATAGACATTTGCAGTTTTTGCTGCTTCCATATCGCTTATACTATCGCCTACCATTATACTTTTTGCCTCTTTATATTGCATAAGCTTTTCTGCTTTTGAAATACTGCTTCCACAATAAAGATTGCTAAAATACGGCAATATTTCAAAAAAATCTAGTGATTGTTGCACTATTTCTTCAGAACTTGCACTCATAATGCTTAGATTATAATTCCTTGAAAGCTCTGTTATGAGCTCTTTTGTTCCGTTAAACATTTTTATAAGATGTATATGTTTTAAGAAATGTTTATCAGCTATTTGTTCAAACTCTAAGGGCTCTAGTCCTAATATTTTACCTATTTCTTTGTGGTTTAAAGGGTTAAGCCTTGCATACGGTTTTTGCGGAAAACCACCTTTAAAATTCATGAGTTTTGCTGCCTCTTGGCAAGATTGCTCCCAAAGCCATAAACTATCTACAATAACTCCATCATAATCAAAAAATACCATATCCTTCCTTTATGGTAATAATTTATTTATATCTTCATTGGCTTTTTGGGCAATATCTTTATAGTCAATACTTGCTCCAGTGAGCAATTTTTCAGCATTAATCCATAATGTATTAGTAGCCTTTATGGTATTATTGCCAGGGAATGCAGGCCATGCAGTCATAAGGTGGATTTGAGATGGTGCAACGGTGTAGTTAGGGTTTTTAGCAAAAAAATCCTTAAGCTGTTCATTTGCCTTTGTGTTGCTACTCATATAGCCTGTATATTGAGGGACAAATTTATTTGCCTCCCCTGTTACAAATAAGATATACTTCATAGCCGCTTCTTTATTTTTATTGCTTGTAAGCATTGCCACAGAACCACCAACGGGAAGCTTGCCCTCTTTGTTGGGTATTGGAAATTTACCTAATTGCAAGGGAAAATTGATGCTTTTTTCTGTAAGGGTAAGGGCAGCAGAGGTTTGGATAAGCATGCCTAAATTTCCAGCATAAAAAGATGCAATAGCTTCACTTCGTTTAATAGGGGGCATTTTTGCTTCGGTATGCATTTGGCTTAATATTTTAAAAGTATCCTGCCATGCAGGAGTGCTAAAATCGGCTTTGCCTTTTTCATTGACTAAAACCCCTCCTCGTTGTAAGGCAAGGGCTAATATAAGCCAAGTATCTGTTTCAGCAAAGAATAAACTATCTTTATTGATTGCATTGAGTTTTTTGCTCAATTCAAAAATCTCTTCCCAAGTGCTTGGCAATGCTTTATTCCATCCTGATTTTTTGATTAAGTCCATATTGTAATACACTACAGGTAAAGAACTCGCAAAGGGTATAGCATATACTTTATTCTCAAGAGTGGTTGAGCTTAAAGCTGTATCACTTAAGCCTAAGGCTTTTTTATCGCCAAGATAAGAATCTAAATCAAGTGCAATCTTTTTTTCTACCATTATAGGCAATGAGGCATAGCTATTAAAACTTACATCAGGGAGTTTGTTTATAATCTTTTCACGCAAAAGCCTTGCACTCTGCTCTTCATAATTTTGTGTAGGGGCTATAAATTTTATTTTTATATCGGGGTTTTGTTTTTCAAACTCACTCTTCAGCTTAGCGTGCAAATCATTAAACCATGTATAGCTATAAGAAACTACTAATTCTGTTTGTGCCATAAGCGGACAAAACAAAGCAACAAATATGCCAAACAAACAATATTTTTTCATAATACATCCTTTAAAAAAATATAGAACTATGGGGATAAATGATCATAAACATATTTTATTTAATCCCTGTAGTAATAATACCTTGCATAAATTTCTTTTGCAAAAGTAAAAATAAAATAATCAAAGGAATAACGACTATAGTAGCAGCCGCCATTAAAGCACCATAGCTAGAGCCAGCTTCATTATTTTTAAAAGTAGCTACGCCTAAAGTGGGGGTAAAAAGTTCTGGAGTGCTAATGACAATAAGGGGCCAAAAGTAATCATTCCAATGCGCTACAATAGAAAAGATACTAAAGGAAATTAATGCTGGAGTAGTTAGAGGAAAAATGATTTTCCATACAATACTAAACTCACTTAAGCCATCTATTTTAGCAGCATAAATAAGATCATTTGGTATAGTATTTATAAACTGTCGTATTAAAAAAATACCAAATACTGAAATACTGAAGGGTAAAATAAGACTAGTATATGAATCAAGTAAGTTGAGACTATGCATTAGCATGTACAATGGTACACAAATAACATGCATAGGAATGAGCAAACAACATATTATTGTAGTTAAAAGCAACTTTTTGCCCTTAAAATTATGTTTAGATAAACTATAAGCACAAGGATAGGCAATGAGTATTTGTATTATCAAAATACCTAAAGTAACTATAATGCCATTTAGCAAAAACCGCATAAGAGGGTTTTGCTGAAAAGCTTGGGTATAATTTTTTATCAAGGCTATATTTTCAGGAAAAAAACTAAGGTGCAGAGAAAAAATTTCATTTTCTGGCTTAAAGCTTGTGAGAATCATCCATGCAAATGGAAATAAAAAAGCTAAACTCAAAAAACCTAAAATACTATGTCTTAAGATTGAAAAAAACATTAAACCCCTTTTTTGTCTAAAAAATGTATTTTAACAAGTGTTAAAAGTAAAATAAAGAACAAAAAAATCACTGAAATAGCCGCTGCATAACTTGTGCGAAAAAACATAAATGCTTCTTGATAAATGCTAAAGAGTAATACCTCGCTAGCATGATTTGGACCACCTAAGGTTAAAATATATACAGTATCAAAAACTTGAAAAGCCTTGATGGAACTAATAATGAGAACAAATAAAAATACAGGAGCTAAAAGAGGCAGGGTAATAAAACGCATGCTTCCCATCGTGCTTATACCATCACATTTTGCAGCTTCATATAAAGATTTTGGGATTGCCATGATGCCGGCAATAAATAGCACCATGTTATAGCCTAGTTGTTGCCAAATTCCAATAACTGCTAAGCAATAGAGTACCGTGTCTTTATTGCTTAACCAATTCGTTCCATTAACATCAAAAAGAGCTAAAAGCTTATTTAAAATACCAATATCAGGATGTAAGATATACTCCCAAACTATACTCATAGCTATCAAAGTAGCCATCACAGGCAAAAAAAAGACAGCACGATAAAAACTTTTATAAGTGTTTTTTGATTCTATGAGCAGAGCAATAAATAAACCGCCAAAAACAGAGCTTGGCAATACAATAAGAGCATATAAAAAAGTATTTTTTAAAGAAACAAAAAAGACTTCATCATTGAAAAGCTGTATGTAATTTTGTATGCCTATAAAATTTATTTCTTCATTACCAAGCTGATAATCTGTAAAACTCATAAATATCACAGAAACAATAGGTGCAATAAGCAAAATACACATCAAAAATACAGCAGGACTTATAAAAATAAAAGGAGCGTAAGAATTTTTCATATCTTCAAATCACTTTTATGTTCAATGTCTATTCTTTTCCCTGCTCTATCAAAAAAATATGCTTTACTTGGCTCGAAGTTTAAACCAATTACTTCATTAAGGGTGATTCTTTTTCCAATTTCTGGAGGCAAGGCAAGAACAAAGGAATATGTGTTGATACAAAGATTTGTATAAATGAGATACTCATTACCCATATTCTCTTTATTTTTTACAAGAGCCTTAAGAGTGCTTGTGGCATCAAGCTTAAGGTTTTCTGGACGAATAGCTAAAATAAAGTTACCATTATCATCTATTTTGATAGTGTTATTTTCTAATTTTATAGGTGTTATATTGATTGTGGGTGTGCCTATAAATTGAGCTACTTTGAGATGCTTAGGATTATTATACATTGCATCTGGATTATCAACTTGCAATAAACAACCATCAACCAAAAAGGCGATTCTGTCGCTCATGCTCATAGCCTCTGTTTGGTCATGAGTTACATAAATAAAAGTTTTATTAAGCTCTCTATGTATTTGACTAATTTCAGCTCTTGTATGAATCCTTAATTTTGCATCAAGGTTAGAAAGCGGTTCGTCCATCAAAAACATTTCTGGTTCTCTCACAATGGCTCTGCCAAGTGCTACTCTTTGGCACTGCCCACCTGAAAGCTCCTTAGGTTTTTTATCGAGCAAATGATTTATTTTAAGCTTGTGAGCTACCTGAAACACTTTAGAATCTATATTTTTAAAATGCTCTTTCGCATTTTTGCTTAAAAATTGAGCAAAAGGTAACTTGTATCTCATTTTAGTTCTTGCAATAAGCCCAGTAGCAAGGTTTTCTCTCACATTAAAATGTGGATACAAAGCATAACTTTGAAATACCATAGCAAAATTTCTTTCCTTTGGGCTTTTGTAAGATATATCTTGTTTATCTTTAAGAATCTCTCCACCACTTTTTTCTTCTAAACCGGCAATAATACGCAAAAGTGTACTCTTTCCACTCCCGCTCTCGCCTACAAGGGTTAAAAATTCACCCTCTTTAATGTGGAGATTGATATTATGCAAAATAGTATGCTCTCCAAATTTTTTACTTAAATTATTAATAACAAGCATAATATGCCTTTTAAAATTTAATTTAAACTTAACAAAATTATAATTAATTTTTGTTCAATAGTCAATATATTTTTTAAAAAATACATTGATTTATATTATTTTAAATAATATCATTGTTGTTTATCCGTGAGCAAGAAAATCTTAAACAAAATAAATCGCAAGAATAATATCATAAAACAAAATGCAATAGGCATATAATCTCTAGAATCTAACATAAGAGATTCTTAACAAATAAAAAGAGTTAAGTTGTATCAATCTAAATAAGAATATCAAATATAAAAACATATTACCACCCCACCATCCTAACACTAACCCCCCAACCACACAAACATTTCACATATAGCTTGTTATATGTAATATTCATGTATCTCATAAGATAAACAAAGAATCTTTTATATATAGAGATTAATTACTTACATTATTGCATTCTTTATTCATAAAACCTACTAGCT
>JARHYY010000090.1 GCA_029258405.1 Helicobacteraceae bacterium
TTTTATAGGAGGAGGAGCGTATTTTATCGATAAAACATATGCTGATAATTTTGTAATCCATGAAGATAGTGAATACTTCAATGCTATAGGCAATCTCTTATATATAAATGGTGAAGAACATGCTTGAAATAATTCAAGGTTTTTTTATTATTATGTTCGTAATATCTATTATTCTACTAATACCATCTAGCTATTGCTTAATCTATAAAAGACTAGAAATATACTATCGTTTTAAAAATAATAAAGTAAAGGAAGAAATTTTTAAAAAGAAATTTAAATTATTCTTTTATCCCTTTATTTTTTCTGTTTCTTATCTTTTAATAGTGCATATAGTTTCTTTTATAGGTAGAGTAATACTTAATATATGGTAAAACATTAATACTTTTAAAAAGGAATTCCATGGATAGAGCATTACAAATTATGATTGAGAAAAAAGCAAAAATTGTTGATACCTTCTATCAAGATAAAAACTCATTAAAACATTTTGGAGCATTAAGAGCATGCGAATATCCATTAGAAAAGCTTGAAAAAATCATCAAAACAAAAGAGGAATTGCCTTTGTTCAATTTTACAGATAAACTTTTGCTTCTTAGGTGAGAAAAATTATTGTTTCTTTTGAAGTAAAAAATAAAATAAGACAATTTCTTTTGCTGTAATATCGCTAAAGGCGACATGATATAAATGGTATTTATCATGCAATACAGGATTAATCGCATGTTTAAACAATCTAAAAGCTATAAATATATATAAATTATTTATAGTTTTTAGATTGGTATTGTTATAAAATTTTATAATATCTTAGTTGCAATAAGATGAATTTCAAAGCTTCTTACCATGCAAACTT
The DNA here is from genome assembly GCA_029258405.1 of Helicobacteraceae bacterium. Taxonomy (GTDB): domain Bacteria; phylum Campylobacterota; class Campylobacteria; order Campylobacterales; family Helicobacteraceae; genus NHYN01. The sequence goes on from JARHYY010000090.1 coordinate 845, forward strand.
TATAAAATTGGGATAAACAAGAATTATTAAAGACTAATGAAGTTACAAGAGATGCTAGTAATAGATGAGATTCTTTAAAAATATCAATAAGAACATTAAATTTATACTGATAATTTTAAAATAAGTGCTTATACTAGAGTATTTTTCATAAAAAATATATAATAACAAGTACAAGTTTTAGAGTGCTATTGTGCTAAGAATAGTTTAGCAATACCTAACCCTTTGAAGTTATCTCTAGGTTTTCCCTAATCTCAAACCGAACAAATATTTTAAGATAAGAGCTTGACAGAGCTTACCATAATTTTAAATTATTATTTCATCTCAAAGATAAACAAAGAATCTTTTTATAGAGGTTTGTTACCCGCATTTATTCTTAATAAGTTGAGCTTTTTGTAAGCTTTGCTATCTTTATTGCATTAAGATATTTCTTTATAGTATTAATTGTGTTGCATGGATTAACTTTATATATAGTTTTATCTAACCATATTAAGTTATTATACTCATCATTGCCCCTAAAATATAAGGGTATTTGTGAAAGCATTTTATAGCACCTATTTTTAACATTTACTATAACTTGCACATAGCTTACTTATTCTGTTATCGTTATTCTATGCTCCTACTAGTAATAGGATTATTAAGAACATATTGTAACATGGGTATGTATTGCTTTTTAATCTTTGTGTATGTTCTATCATCTGCTTTATATATACTCATGTGAGAGGGTAATATTCCTAATATAACTTATAGGAATTAAGGGCTTAATACATTCTTTGAGCTTGGTTGTTTTTAATGCTTTGTATTTGTTATATATATATTCATGTCTAGCTTTAAAGCTTTCTTATTGGTTAGAGATATACCAATCTCATTCATGTAAAACTATTGAGAGCAAGGGGGATATAATAAGGGGGATATAATCTTGTTCCCATATTAGTTTTGCCTATTCCAAACATTTCTACTTTTAGCATTTTGGATATATCTTTTACTCCATAATTGTTTTAATAGTTCATGATTTATTATCAAAGAAACTTTATCTCTATCTCTTACAAAGTGTAATTTATTGTTATTCATGAGTTTTAATGCTTTAGCTTTTATATACCCCTTTGTGTGCTCCTATTAGTTCTTAAATCCATAAGAATATATATAAAGCTTTGTATATTATTTAGTCTTATTATGAGCTCTTGTAGTTTTACTCTCTTTGTTATTCTTGATATTCCTATATGCTAGTAGTATGTTATTATTATTGCATATTAAAGACAAAGTTTTAAAGTTGTAGTATGAGATGATATAATGTATCTTGTATTTCTTGAATTATAGTATTGAGAGTTTCTTAGGTTATTTACCTTGAGATTCTTTTATTGCCATTATTATATTCTTTATTCATAAAAGTTACTAGCTCTTTTTTAAGTTTTTCACTCTTTTAGTCTTACAAGAACCTTTTATTGCTCTTGTTAAACTACTCTATAAGATTAAGAGATTTTAATAGGTTGCCCATTTATATATCTCAAGTAGCCTGTGTTATCAGTTTCAATGCTGCTACTTAACCTCCTTATGTTCGCATTGTACTTACTTATTTCAATACGCTTGAGTTTATAATATAATGTATTGTATGGTGGAGTATGAGCTAAATTCTTTTGGGTTATTACTCTCTCATTTGAATTTGTAGATTTATAGTGAGATTTAGTTATAATTACTAAATCCCACCATTTCATGCCCTTAGGCATTTATAGGTGAAGGGGTCGCTCATTAACTCATATAAGACTTAGAGAGTGGTATAAATTACTACAAAAAGGTTTAACAGGGCTTTAATTCTATCTTAGAAGAATAAATGAAAAGACTTATTTTACATATAAAGATAGATTATTATAATTTGATACAGATATAAACAAAGGTAATGAGCATATAAGATTAAAGTATAATGAACTAAAGATGTTTTTCAGAATCAATAAAATATAAAGCCACTTAATAAAATGGATTAAAAAGAGTAATTTTCATTTATGTATGAAGTAAGCATATATTACAGCTATTTAATCTCAATAAAGTCTTTCAGGTATTAAGATTTAAAAAAAGCAATCAAGGTTTATTGATTTTTACACAAACTTCAATCCTACTAAAGCATTATTGTATTTTGGGCTTAAAGCTTGTATGCTTGAAAATCTTAGCAAAGGTAATGTTCAGTATTATCAGATTCTATAAAAACTCTTAAACTTGCTCTTAATGTGGAAGCATTAAAGCAATATCAAAAAGATAGAATCTATGTATAATATATAGAATAATATGCGTTTAATCTATAAATTTAACAACACATGGGACATGCTTTGAATACACCTGCTATTGAAGGTTGAAACAGGAAAAATAGCAATTCTATTATATGTTTTTATAGTTTTAAAGGAATGGATTAAATATATCTATCCAAAAGAGAATCAAAGAAACAAAGACTTACAAAAGAGCAAAGATTGATATTAAAAAACTACTAAAAGAGTGGTAAAGATAAGACTGATTAAAAAATTTGACTTGATAGTAGTTAAGGCAAAATGCTAAAATATAAACAAATTCTTTATAGAAATGATACACCATACAAGCAAGACTTATAATGTAGAATTAATAAAAATCTTCATTGAAGTATAGGATATGAATGTAAGGTAAGTATTAATATTTTTAAAATTTGGATTAATTGGGTTAGGGAACAAGCTAAGAGAAACACATAAAAAAGCCTTTAATCTATGCTTTAAATGGGATATAAAAAGAATCTACAGTAATGAAAAATTAATGGTACTTTGGAATAAATTTTAAAAAATGTAATAAAGAGAGTCATTTAAAGTATATAGTGCTCTTTCAGGGAATAAGATCAATATATTTGTACATATTTTGTGAGCATGTTAAAATGAGGGTTGCAATAATTAAATTGCTTTTTTATATCATGATTGCATATAGAAATGCTGATGCATTATTTATCTTAGGGGTAATAGAAATATGTTACTTGCCCATGAATATAAACTTTACAACAAAGCATAGAAAAGCTAGTTTAAATATTATTTCTATGATACCCAAAATATTTTAGAGATATATATTTTCAATAAATATGCAATAATCAATATAATTTTTTGAAATCTTGTTTGCTTGAATATTGAGGGTTTTTAGTGAGGGCAATAAAAGTAAAACATGGGGCATTTGTGTAAATTGGTTTCCTTTTAAAATAATTTCTTTAAGGGATTGTAGATATTTTATAGATTGTGGCAATGATTCTAAAACATTATTTTTAAGATTAAGTATTTTAAGTTTATGGAGATATTTTATATCATCTGGAATTTCTTTTAAATAGTTGCCTGATAAATCAAGAATTTTTAGTGATGTAAATGCTATTGTATCAAGAGTAATATTTTGAATATTATTATTGCGTAAAAATAAATGTTTAAGTGTTTTAATATGAAATGCAATATCAGGAGTATTGATAAAATTAGAATTCAAATTCAGTTCTTGAAGATATTTTAATAATGGAATCCATTGAGGGATTGTTTTTATATTATTATAGGCAATATGTATTTCTTTGAGTTTTTTCATATACATAACATTAGGGAATGATTTAAGATTATTATTATTGAGATTGATTTTTTCTAATTTTTTTAGAGATTTTATACAAGGAAAATCATGAATATGATTATATGATAGATTGATATGCTTAAGGTGTATAAGACTTTCTATATCTTGGGGAATAGCTTGTATTTGGTTATTTGATAAGGAAAGGTATTTGAGTTTTTTCATGTCAAATATTTTGTAAGGAATATTTGTAAGCAAATTATCATCTAGTATAAGGGTTTCAAGAGCATGAACTTTTTCTAAAATTGAAGAATATTCTTTCATGTATGTTCTTGTAAGATTGAGTGCCTTGAGAGTAGATGTAATATGCAAGAAAAAATGGGTTGCTATAGAATGAATTCGATTATATGAAATATCAAGCTCTTTAAGGGCATATAGTTTAAAATCATTACCATCAATATTGCTGATAAGATTATTTGAAAGATTCAACGATTCAAGTTTTGAAAATTTTACATTAAAGGGAAAAGTTTGCAGAGCATTTGAGGATAAATTAAGATATACTAAAGGTATAGATTCTATTTTATTGCTAATATTGCAAATAGCATTATTGTTGATATACAGAAATTGTAAATTTATCATTTTTTCTATTGCATCGGGGATATTTTGTATATTATTATTATGGAGCAAAAGTTTATTCATTGTTTTTACATTGCAAATTTCTTGAGGAAAATCTTTAAATTGGTTATGAGAGAGGGATAGTTTAATAAGAGGAAGATGAGAAAAATTATCAGGGATATTTTTAAGAAAATTATAATTAAGTGATAAAATTTCTAATTTTTTAAGATGATATATAGCTTCAGGGATATAATATAGTTGGCAATTATCCATATAAAGTTGCTCTAGGTTTTTAGCAAAACATACAGATGAGGGAAAACATTTAAAGGGGTTATGACTTATGATGAGAGTTCTCAAAGCACTATTTAAAGGGGGCATATCAGTAAGATAATTATTCTTTATGGAGAATGTTTTAAGAGCTTGTGCTTGTGCAATATTTTTTGGAATATATCGAATTTTGTTATTATCAATATATAGAGTATGCAATTTGTTATGTGTAAAAATATAAGCAGGTATAGAATCTATGTTATTATATGCAAAATTTAAGATGGTAAGATTTTTTAAGAAAAATAATTTATTTGTTATATGTTCAATATAATTATGTTTAAAATTTAAAACTTTAAGAGAAGTTATTTTTGAAATTTCTTGTGGTATTTTTTGAAATTTATTATATTCTAAATGCAAAGTAATCATTTTTTTAAAAAAAAATGTTTTTGGGAGACATTGCAAACGATTATGGCTTAAATCTAAAAATTTCAAATCGTATAAACAATGAATTTTATCTGGTATCTTGCTTATATTATTATCCCTTAGGGATAATGTATGCAGTTGTGGGAAGCTGCATATTTCTTGAGGTAATACATTGATTTTATTATTATCAAGCTCTAAAGATTGGAGATGTTGAAGCGATTGTAATTCTATGGGTATATTATGTATTTTGTTGCACTTAAGGCTTAAATACTCCATCTTTGTCAAAAAGCCCATTTCGATAGGCAATTTTTCGATTTTATTGTTATCAAGATTAAGTGTAGTAAGTTTCTTGAGGTTTCTAATCTCTTGTGGTATCTCTAATATTGCATTATTGTTTAACGATATATATTCAAGTTGTTCCATCTCTAAAAGTGTTTGAGGGAATATCTTAAAAGCATTTTTGTCTAAACAAATTCCTTTAAGTTTTTTAAGATATTTAAATTCTGTGGGTATTTTTTTGAGCTTTTGTCCATAGATGGTGAGGTATTGTACATTTTTAAGAGAAGATATATTAAGCTCAAAAGGTTGCAGGCTAAATTCAGGTATGCCTTCCATTATATGATATGCTTGGAGCCAATGCAGTAATGATTCTATCTTTTGATGATGATAAGCCATTTCTGAAGGATAAAAGAAACTTTTTTGAAGATTCTGGGTGAAAGTTTGATAAATATCGCTTTTATTCATTGCTCATTCACAGATGATTGCCTTATGGCTTCATAGAGTACTATTGCCACTGCTGTGGCAAGGTTAAGACTTCTTGCTTGAATATTCATAGGTATGCTTAAGCATTGTTCTTTGAATTTTTGAAGTACGCTATCTGGCAATCCTTTATCCTCTCTACCAAAATACAAAAAGCTCTGTGCTGAAAAATGTGCCTTATGATAAATATTGCAACTCTTAGTAGTAAGAAAAAAATGTTGTTTTGTTGGGGGATTATATGCCCAAAAAACATCTAAACTCACCCATTCTTTAATGTCAAGATAGCTCCAATAATCCATTCCTGAACGCTTTATTTCTTTAGCACAGAGGCGAAAACCTAAAGGATGGATAAGATGCAATACACTATTGCTTGCCGCACAGAGCCTCCCAATAGCTCCAGTGTTATGGGGTATCCTTGGTTCAACAAGCACAATTTGAATATTGTCCATTTACTTTCTTTTAGGGTCACCATGTATTAAGATTTTGATAATCACAGCAAATGCTTTTGTATTGAGTCTTATCATTCTTTTAAGCTGAAAAAGCATAATAGATTGGCATGTAGATTGTATATATTGAGCTGATAGATCTTCTTTAGGTTCTGCAGGAGTTTCTGCAGGCGGAGCTGAAGAATCTGTAGGTTCTGGTGGTTTTTGTGGGATAATATCATTTATTACTTCTTGTTTCGTGTTTAAATTTAGTGTGTCCTTATGCTCATCTTCTTCGCTAAACCTCTTTGCTTCTGTTTTATAAATAGAAATTGCCTTAGAACGATTGATGCTCATAACCCATCCTTTAAAAAATTACTGTTTTGTTATTATGTATAAAAACGCGATCATTTAAAACAAGCTCAATAGCTTTTGCAAGTACATTTTTTTCAATATCCCTACCTGCTTTTTGCATATCATGAATACTATATGTGTGATTAACTTCAATAATATTTTGGGTAATTATTGGTCCTTCATCAAGATTTTCAGTAACAAAATGTGCTGTTGCTCCGATGATTTTTGCACCCTTGTGGTAAGCTTGCTTGTATGGATTTGCACCAATAAAAGCAGGCAAAAGAGAATGATGAATATTAATAATTTTATGCCAATAATGTTTTACAAAATGAGCACTTAAAATACGCATGTATTTTGCTAAGATGATATAATCAATAGTATATTCTTCATTTATGCTTTGCAATAAATTTAAAATTTTCTCTTCATGTTCTGAACGCAAAAGTCGTGTTGAACTTATATAATAAAAGGGTATCTCGAATCGTTCGCTAAGTTTTCTTAAGTTTTCATGATTGCTTATAATAGCTTGTATGTGGCAGTTTATCTCTTTACTTTCATGCTTTAAAAGAAGATCTCCAAGGCAATGATATTCTTTTGTGCAAAAAATTACTACATTTTTTTTGCGGCTTTCCTCTAAAGATATAAATGTATTTTCAGGAAGAATTGCACAAAGCTTTTCTTTTAGCCCTGCAATGCTTGTTGTCCCGCTAAATTCTGCCCTAAAGAAAAATATGTTATCTTCATTATTTACATATTCATTATTTTTTTCAATATTGAATTCTAGCTCAAAAAGCAATGATGTAATCTTATATATTAAACCTTTTTGGTCTGGTGATTGAATGCGTAAAATATATTTTTTATTCATAACACATTCTTTAAAAAAGCATGTAATTTTTGCTGAAGCAAAGAACTAACTTTTCCCAAAAAAATATCAAATGAGTCATGTTCAATCCATATTTCATAGCCCTCTACGCCCGCCAAAGATGCTAGCGTTTTTTTAGCATCTTTTTTTGTACCAATAGAATCAATAAGTCCTATTTGCAATGCAGTTTGAGAATCAAATATTTTTCCCTCTGCAAAAACATCGCTTTTTTGGCAATCAAGTTTTCGTGCATCACATACATCATTAACAAACATGGTATATTGTTTTTGTAATAAATCTGTAAGTTCTTCTTTTTCATGCTCTTCCCAAGAGCGCATAAAAGTTCCCGATTCTTTATACTTACCTGCTTTTATGGTTTGTGGTTTAATGCCTATCTTATTAAGAAGCTCGCTTGCATCAATACCTTCTAAAATAACACCAATAGAGCCAACTATAGCACCTTTGTTTGCTATAATTTTCTCTGCTCCTAATGCTGCGTAATAGCTCCCGCTTGCTAATGTTCCTTGTGCATAGACAACAATAGGCTTTTTCTGCCCTAGCCTCCTTATTTCTTCATATATCTCAACACTTGGTGAAAGTGCTCCACCAGGGGAATCAATGGTTATGAGAATGCCTTGTATAGAATCATCTTGTTGTATTTCATCAAGCTGTTCAAGAAAGGAGGTGGAATCTAATATAGCACCTATAAGCTCAATTTCAATCAAGTTTCCTTCGGATTGCTTTTGTTCGAAAAAACCAGCTATCCATAAAAATAAAAAAAGAAGTGCAAAAGCTTTAAAATAGCGCGTTACAAAAACAAAAGGAAAGAGCAAGATAACTAAAAGTGTTTTAAGGCTATTCATAATTATATCTTTCTATTGGTATTGGCACACCATCAATCCATAAGTTCTGTGCTTGCTTAGCTTGAAGTATGAGGCTAAGAATTTCATTACAACTCTGCTTAATAAAAGGTACATGAAAAACCGCTATATCAGCAAGCATTCCAGCATTGAGCATACCAATATTAAGCCCTAAAGCCTGCCCTGCTTTTTGTGTTACGCTCAAGAACAACTCTTGTGCTAAAGAGAGCAAAGGAGCATTAAAAGAAAAAAGTGCTATTTTCATTTCTTCAAGTAATGATAATGAATAATGAGAAGCTAAAGAATCAGTTGCTAAGATACATGGTAGAATATGATTTACTTTCTTAAAATCAAGCATTCTCCCTCCCAATAGGCGATTAGATACAGGACATGAAACAAGAGCAGAATCTTTTTTTGCCATGCGATAAAGTTCATGTTCTCTAGCATGCGTAGCATGCACAAAAAGTATTTTACCATTAAAGTTATCAAAGTATTGTAAAAAACCATTAATATTATGAAAACTTTGTGTAACTTGTAGATTAAATTTTTTATAAAATTCTTTAAAAAATCCACAAGAATTTTCTAGCCACTCCCTCTCTTCTGCTGATTCTAAAAAATGTACGCTAAGAGGAAAATTATTATTTTGAGCTTGTGTAATGGCTTGTGTAATGAGCGATGGGATCACAGAATAAGGAGAATGAATAGCAATTCCAATGCTAAAGCGATGGCTCTGATATTTTAGAGAATCTTCTATCCTTTGCAAAAAGTTTTTATAAATAAAATTTTGATTTTCTTCAGATGAGCCAATAATTTCATTAAAATAAACAACACGAAGAGATGACTGAACAAGGGGTTGTAAGTCAAAACCTTGTGAGCTAATAGCTCCAATTGTACCTATTCCATTTTGTTGCATAAGGTTTATGACTTTATACATACATTCTTTCTTCGTCATTTCCTCTTGACGATGTGCAATAATACTTGAGAGCCATTGACTAAAGCTACCAAGATTATAGGGAAAAGAAGATGAAAATTCAATATGCGTATGAGCATTAATAAGGGCTGGGGTAATGCAACATTCATCAAAAAAATTACCTTGAATTTTATACTTTTGAATCAAGTCATTAAATACACCTACTTCAATAATACATTTATCTTCAAAAACAATACCCCCATCATTAATAATATCATTATTTTCATTGCATGTAATTACTTTGCTTGCCCCTATAATGCTCATCATGCTAAAGCCTTACTCATAAAGACTCTTGAGGGTTTAAAGAGTATTGGCATTCACCAGCTACAAAATTTGCTATAACATTACCATAGAGCGTTTGTCCATCATAGGGCGAGAGCGGCTTATTAAGAGTATAAGATGTCTGTGTATCTACAAGAATAAAATCTGCATCTTTATTAATGGCTATCTCTCCTTTATTCACCCCTAAAAAACAAGCAGGGTTATAAGAGCTGTATTTGCTCATATCGCTTAAGCTTATTTGATTATTATGCACCAAAAAGGTATAGAGCAACGAATAGTAATAGTCCAAAGATTCTATACCAAAGGCTGCTTCTTCAAATGCAAGATCTTTTTTGGTAATGCTTGAGGCAGAATGCAAAGAGGTTAAAATATCAATTTTTCCTTTTTTGAGTGAAGAGAGCAATTTTTTTCTTGTCGATTCACTTTTAAGTGGAGGAAGGAGCTTAGCCGATGTATTGTATTTTGAACATATATCTTCTGTAAGTGAGAGATGGTGAATAGAGCATTCTGTGTAAATATGTGGATTTTCTTTTTTGTGATTTTGTAAAATATTAAAGCTCCTTTCGCTACTCAATGATGAAAAAAGAATTTTATTATTCATAAAAACAGCTACCTCACCCATTTTAGCTACTTCTTTCACCTCGCTTAAACTCGGTATTCCGGGGAGCCCTAATGAGCTTGAAAGATAGCTATCATTCATAACACCATTGCCTCTTAATACAGAATCTTCACAGCGACATATAATAGGAATATTAAGAAATAATGAATACTCACAAATACGACGCATTAAATTTCCATCTAAAGATGATTCAAGAAAAATTGCCACCCCTCCTTTATGATGCAATATAGATATTTCTGCAAGATTGCCCTCTTGTTTTGTGCTTGAAATACTTGGAAAGATATTAAAATTCAATAAAGCTTGTGTGCTTTTTATGAACTCAATACTCTCTTCTGAATCAATACGAGGCTGACAATCAGGCATAAGAACAATGCTGCCAACCCCGCCCTTATGCGCTGATTCAACTAAGGTAAAAAGATTTTTTGTTGTTAAATGTTTATCTCTAGGTGTAATGTTAATATCAATAAGCGAAGGGAGCAAGGTATAATGTGTAGCATCAATGACTTTTTCATTAGCATAGGGCTCTAAAGTACCAATATCAACAATAATTCCTTTTTGTATCCTAATATCATCTTTTCTGTGCATTTTGTGATCGCATAGTGTTGCTCCTTTGATAATCATTATTACTCCTTAAAATAATGGGGTATATTTTTGCAAAAGAAAAGTTGAAATATTTTCCGTCAAACCAAATATTACTATGATTCCCATAAGAATCAGCAAAATACCCATCGCTTTTTCAACATAGCCCATATATTTTTTGAATTTACTCAAAAAACGAGAAAGAGAGCTTATAAGAAATGCACTCGCTACAAAAGGGATAGCTAAACCCAATGTATAAAATATGAGCAACAATATGCCACTATTTCTATCGCTTGAGCCAAGCAATACAATAGAGGAAAGAACAGGTCCAATACATGGACTCCAGCCCAAGCCAAATGAAATGCCCAATAAAAAGGAAGAAAAAGAGTTTTTACTATTTTGTGTAAAATCCCACCGCTTTTCGTAGTTTAAAAAGGGGATATTATATATCTGTGCTATATGCAGCCCAAGTATAATAATAATAACTCCAGCAATATGATAGGGATAGAGCGAAAATGTTCCTACGCTCATTAATGGCTGATTAAAGAAAAAGGAGAAAAGTTTAATCATTGTTCCGCCAATGAGCAAAAAAATAAGAGAAAAGCCGCAAGTAAAATATATGCTTTGCCAAACAACCTTTTGATGCATCTTTGCATTGCTGTATGTTACATCATTAAATTGAGATAAAGATACACCAGATATATAAGAAAGATAAATAGGCAAGAGAGGAAGAATGCACGGGCTAAGAAATGTAAGCACCCCCGCTAAAAAACTAAGAAAGAGCGATGTTGCACTCATTCCTTGAAGTATGATAAATGTTGAATCAGCAGTCATATTATGCCTTCAAGAAATATGTTAATCTCTAGGCATATTATAGCAATAATTTTTAACTTTTTAAAAACCCATTTGTAAATTCATTGAGGAGTTTTTGTCATTTTTTGCTATAATTAGTTTTTTAAGTAAAAATATAATTGAATACACCATAGATAAATCAATAATTTTTTTGTGAAAGTGGAGTTTTATTATGAATAATAACCATGAATCTTGTTCTAGTTTTTTAGAGTTTGAATTTAAACAAAATTTGCTTAGAGGAATTAATGAAGCAGGCTTCAAAATACCATCACCTATTCAAACTCAAACTATCCCTTTAATTCTAGGTAGGCATGATATCATTGCTCAAGCTCAAACAGGTACAGGGAAAACAGCAGCCTTTGCTCTACCTATTATCCAAAACCTTAAAAACAACGGTGAAATTGAAGCACTTATTGTTACTCCTACGCGTGAATTAGCGATGCAAATTAGTGATGAAGTTTATAAACTAGGGAAATTCTGCCACACCAAAACCGTTTCTATTTATGGTGGGCAAAGCATTCAAAGACAAATCGAACTCCTTAAAAAGCGTCCTCAAGTTATTATTGCTACACCCGGTCGCTTGCTTGATCATTTACGCAATGAGAGATTAAATCAATTTAATCCTAATACTGTTGTTCTAGATGAATCTGATGAAATGCTTGATATGGGTTTTCTTGAAGATATTGAAGAGATTTTTTCTTATCTCCCTCAAAATCGTCAAACACTTTTATTTTCTGCAACCATGCCTTTGCCTATAAAAAAATTAGCACAAAAAATTTTAAACAATCCAAAAATTGTAAAAATATCTCCTAGCGAAACAACAAATAGTGATATTTCTCAACGGTACTATATCATCAATGAATATGAACGCGAAGATGCTATTATTCGCCTTATTGATAGTGAATTTCCTACCAAAACAATTATTTTTGTGCGTATGAAAAAAGAAGCTGATGTTCTCTCTGATTGCCTCTGCTCCAAAGGTTATTTAGCAGGTGCTTTGCATGGAGATATGGAACAAAGAGAACGCCTGCAAGCTATTAAAAATTTTAAAGAAGGCATTATTGATATTCTTGTAGCCACTGATGTGGCTGCTAGGGGTTTAGATATAAGCGATGTAAGCCATGTATTTAATTATCATATTCCTTTAAATCCTGAAAATTATGTGCATAGGATTGGTCGAACAGGCAGAGCAGGCAAAAAAGGTGTGGCTATAACATTAGCAACACCTTTAGAATTTAAAGAGATTAGACGAATTACTGAAAACACTCGAGCAAAAATTGAACTCTATGAGATTCCAACCATAGCTCAAACACTTAAAACTGTACATTCAAATCTTATTAAAACCTTATTAGAAACCGAAATTACTGATGATGCATTAGGAATTTATGAGCAACTCTCTAATAATTTTGAAAGCACACAATTAGTATGCAAATTACTTTCTTATATTTTAAAAGAGAGCAAGGTTTTAGGACCAAATAAAATTGGACTTTCACAAAAGGATCTTAAAAAATTTAAAGATTCTATTTTTAATTATCAAAAAGAAAAACATTCTAAAACTCATAAACCTCATAAAACAAAGCGTGCTAACAATGTTTCAAAAAAACATAAAACAAGAAATACTTCTTAATAATTTCCATAAAAGGACATATAAATGTATTTTGAAAAATACCCTTTTGAAAAGCTACACGAACTCTTTGTAGCTTTAAAGAAAAATAATTCTTATAATCCTATTTCATTAACAATCGGGGAGCCACAGTTTCCTACACCCACTTTTATACAGGAGGCACTACAAAAAAGCAGTGCAGAGCTTAGCAAGTACCCAAATTCTCGCGGTGAAGAAAGTTTGCGTGAAGCAGTTATTGATTATATTATGCGTCGCTATAAAATATCTCTTAAAAATTCTGAAGTAATTTTAAGCTTTGGAACAAGAGAAGTGCTTTTTAATCTCCCTCAATTTCTGTTGCTCGATAAAAAGAATCCAATTATTGCATATCCAAACCCGTTTTATCAAATTTATGAAGGAGCGGCTCGTGTTTCTCGTGCAAGAAGTATTCTTATGCCTTTGAATAATGAAAATAACTTTACCCCTTTTTTAAGCAAAGAAGAAATGCAAGAAGTTCATGTCGTTATTCTAAATTCTCCTAATAATCCCACAGGAAAGGCAATGAGTCTTGATGAGCTAAAATTATGGGTGCAATATGCTCTTGAATATGATTTTATTATTATTAGTGATGAATGCTATAGTGAGATTTACCAAGATGCCCCCCCACATTCTATACTTGAAGCCTCTAAAGCCATAGGTAATTTCGCATTTAAAAATATTTTGGCACTTAATTCCATTTCAAAACGCTCAAATGCCCCGGGATTAAGAAGTGGTTATCTTGCTGGAGATTTTAGAATCTTACAAGAATATATGCGTTATAGAACATATCTTGGTTGTGCAATCCCTCTTCCTTTACAAAGAGCAGCAACGCTAGCATGGGCAGATGATGAAACCCCCAAAAAAGCACGAGAGGTATATACAAATAATTTTTTTTTAGCAAAAGAGATGCTTAATATTGCCATTGAACCTTATACCTTTTATATATGGCTCTATGTAGAAGATGATATAAGTTTTACAAAAAAGATATATGAGCAGTACGCTGTATCTGTATTGCCGGGTTCATTTTTAGGAAGAGAAGGCGTTGGCAAGGGCTATGTCCGTATAGCCCTTGTGCATGAAACCATAAAATGCAAAGAGGCTCTGCAAAGGTTGTCATCGTTTTATAGTGAATTTATGCACTAGAGGCATTGATGAGAAAACACTTAAAGATTCATTTTATTGGAATTGGGGGCATTGGTATTTCTGGGCTTGCTCGGTATCTTAAAGCACAAGGGGCTATCATTAGTGGTTCAGACATTCAAGAGAGCAATATTACTCAAGCACTTAAAAAATTGGGTATTCCCATTACTATCCCTCATAATGCTAGTGCTATTACTGATCAAGATATTATTGTCCATTCTGCTATCATTAAAGAGGATAATATAGAAATTCAAGCAGCAAAAGCACATGATATTATGGTTTTATCACGAAAAGAAGCTTTGCCTATGATATTAAGCGATAAAAAGGTATATTCTGTTGCAGGTGCACACGGAAAGAGTACTACAACTGCTATCTTAAGTGCCTTATTACCTGAATCAAGTGCAATTATTGGAGCAATTAGCAAAGAGTTTAATTCTAATGTACGAGAAATCAAAAGCAAAAGTGTTGTTTTTGAAGCTGATGAGAGCGATCAAAGTTTCTTAAGCTCTAATCCCTATTGTGCTATTGTAGTCAATGCCGAGCCAGAACATTTAGAGAATTATCATAATGATCTTCATCTTTTTCATGGGGCATATGCACAATTTCTTCTTAATTCATCTAAACGAGTTATTAATGCCGAAGACTTATACCTTTCTACTCTTGAAGAATTAAGAGCAATTCGTCTTTTTCCAAGTAAAGATATTCATAATATCCATTATGAATTATGCGAAGGAGAACCTTATACATATTTTGAATTGAAAGATTTTGGTGTTTTTAGAGTATGGGGCTTAGGGGAGCATGTTGCCATAGATGCTTCTTTGGCAATAATGAGTCTTGTTGATGAAATCAATGTAGAAATATTGCGTGAAAGACTTAAGCGTTTTAAAGGTATTAAAAAGCGTTTTGATATATTATTAAAAGGTGCATTTGTTATTATTGATGATTATGGACATCATCCCACTGAAATAGAAGCAACCTTAAAAGCCGTTCATCGCTATATCAAACTTTTGGGCAACCAACCTTTAAGTATTATTTGGCAACCACATAAGTATTCTCGCTTGTTGGCTAATCTTGATGCTTTTAAACAGTGTTTTCAAAATGATATTGAGCTCATTATACTTCCTGTGTATGCAGCGGGAGAAAAACCTATTGAAATAGATTTATCACAAGAATTTTCTCATTATAATCCTATTATAGCAACGCACATCGTCCGTATCAATCAAGGAGCAAATCAAAGGCTTCTGGTAATGTTTGGAAGTAAAATCATTAAAGAGCTCTATAAAGGTGTTGTTATAGGGTTTAGTGCTGGAGATTTAAGCAATATGCTTAGGGGGGAATAGTGGCAACAATGCGTTATCGTCTTGTAATGTTTGGTTTTTCAGCTATCTGTGAAGATATAGAAGAAGTAAGAATGCGATTAAGAGGAATTCCACCTGCTAGGGTAGGCTATGAAGGAATTGATCAGTGCTATTTAATAGATTTAAGAGAGCATAAGCAATATGCCATTATTTTACATAATAATCGTTTTATTGTAGATGGGCTTGATGAACAAGAATAATATAATTGTTTGCAGTGAATTTTAGCTATAATCACTTTACAATTTTAATAAGGAACTATTATGCAAACAATTCAAATAATTGCTACCTCTCACGAGAATTTTCATGAAAAGTTCTCATCTCTCCTTCAAAGAGGAGCTATGGATATGCAAGATGTGTTTCCCAAAGTGCAGAGCATACTCAATGATGTGCGTCAAAGAGGCGATACAGCTCTTTTAGAACATATTAAACAGTTTGATAAATGGAGCCCACAATCTCTACAAGATATTATAGTGCCTCCAGAGCAAATGCAAAAAGCATATCAAGAGCTTGATGATTCTTTAAAGGCAGTTTTGCATACAGCGTATGAAAGAATTCATAATTTTTGTATGAAGCAAATGCCAAAAAGTTGGATAGATTTTGATGACAATGGTAATATTTTGGGGCAGAAAATAACAGCTCTTAATAAAGCTGGGCTTTATATACCCGGAGGCAAGGCGGTTTATCCTAGCTCACTTTTAATGAATGCCATACCAGCAGCCGTTGCGGGTGTAAAAGAAATTATGGTATGTTCTCCTGCTTCCTCAAATCATGTTGATTCATTCCTCTTGGCAGCTGCTCATTTATGTAAAGTTTCATTATTTTGTAAAGTCGGTGGGGCTAGTGCTATTGGCTTAATGGCTTATGGCTCGCAGAGCTTTAAAAAAGCAGATATTATAAGCGGTCCGGGTAATATATTTGTAGCAACAGCTAAAAAGCTTGTCTTTGGTGATGTGTTTATAGATATGATTGCAGGACCTAGTGAGATAGGGGTTATTGCTGATAGTGGTGCAGATGCAAAAGCTGTAGCTCTTGATATGCTCTCTCAAGCAGAGCATGATGAATTGGCAAGTGCGATTCTTATTACCCCTAGCCAATCTTTAGCCCAACAAGTAGCACAGCATATTAATGAGCAATTGCCCATGCTATCAAGAAAAGATATTGCCTCAAGTTCAATATATAAAAGAGGAATAATTATTATTGCAAAGGATATAGAAGAATCAATTCAGCTTATGAATAATATTGCCCCTGAGCATTTAGAGCTGATGGTTTCTAATCCCTTTGCTCTTTTGCCTTATATCCAAAATGCAGGGGCAATATTTTTGGGAGATTACACACCAGAGGCATTGGGGGATTATTTGGCAGGACCTAACCATACTTTGCCAACAGGTGGCAGTGCAAAGTTTTTTTCACCTTTATCAGTAGAGCATTTTTTGAAAAAAAGCTCTCTTTTAGCCTTTTCTCAAAAAGGAGCATTAGAGCTATCGGCTTTGTGTGGAAGGTTTGCTGAAGCTGAAGGTTTAGATGCTCATAAAGAATCTATATTTTATAGAAAAATATTAAGCAAGAATAGGTAAAATTATAAATGTTATTATAATAATGTTTCATAAGGAGTTAATATGTTTGAATTACGAAAATTGCCTTTCGAGGTAAGTGCTTTTTCTCGTCTTATTACACAAGAAGTAATAGATTTTCATTATGGTCGCCATCATGCCACCTATGTGAAGAATTTAAATGACTTAACCAAAGAAGGAGAATTTGCTGGCAAATCTCTATTTGATATTATACAAAATAGCAGTGGTGGGCTTTTTAATAATGCAGCTCAAGTATTTAATCATGATTTTTACTGGGATTGCCTTAGCCCAAAAGAAACCTGTATGGGCGAAGCTATTAAAAAAGGTATAGAAAGTCAATTTGGTAGCACAGAATCATTCTTAGAGCTTTTCATAAAAAGTGGAGCAGGACAATTTGGTTCAGGTTGGGTATGGCTTGTGTATGATAATAATCGCCTTGAAATTATGAGCACATCTAATGCTGATACACCTATAAGACATAATAAAATTCCTGTGCTTGTTTGTGATGTGTGGGAGCATGCTTATTATATCAATCATCGCAATGATAGAATGGGGTATTTACAGCAATTTGTAAGCCAGATTAATTGGGAATTTGTCGAAGAATGTTACACTAAGGCGAAAATAAAAGGCATGAACGCTATTAGGGATTATACTGAATCTTTACATAAAGGCTAACAAATGTTTAATGTTGAGGATAATGATATTTTCAGTGGTTCTCCTATTGATAAGTGGTATGAGATTATTTTTCATGCTCACCGAGGGCTTGCTGAAGGCGAGTTGAATAGGATTTTAGAAAATCTTGCATTATGTGAAATGCTTTTAGATGAAATTGAACCAGATTGGGAAAATAAAATTATGAAATTAAAATTTTCTCGTGAAGATTCGTTAAATACTCGTATGAATAACTTAGCTATTGAGTCTATGGGCAATATTCTTACACAAAGTGAATAGAGATTGTGTATAAAATTTGTGCTTGTTTATTGCTCTTGATGCTCCCCTTGTGGGGAGATGAATGGAAATATCAAGGGCTTATAGATCTTAAAAAAGATGAAATGTATCATATAGCATTTCAAGATGGAGTTGTTAATAAGGATCTCTATTTTCGTTGGACATTGCACAAAAATGAGGGGCTAGTAATGCATCTTAATTATGATGGCTTTGTGCATCAATTCATGCTTTATGAACGCTATCAGCAAAGAGGTTTTAAGTTGCAGCTCTTTAAAAAAAATCCTCGTTCTTATACATCACCACCTTATATTTGGATACTTTTTAAAGACTATCAGTACGACACTAAAATTGCCACATTGAAATTTTTAGTGTTTGATGGTAATAAAAATGTTTCCATTACTGCAGAAGGAAAGGTTAAAGATGTCGGCTTTAGAGGATATTAAATATATTCTTAATTCTTGGTTGCAAGAATGTGCGAGCAACGAAGCAAAAACGCTTATGGCTCATATGTGCTATGGCAAAATGTTGCGAAGTAAATTAATTTTAGCCATTTGTGGCGATAGTGTGGATTCAAAACAGCTTGCTGCTGTAATAGAGCTTATACAAACAGCTTCATTATTGCATGATGATGTCATTGATGAAGCAACTATGAGACGCTCAAAACCATCAATGAATGCTAAAGCTGGCTCTAAAAATGCTATTATGGTTGGAGATCTTTTATATGCCAAAGCTTTTTATGAATTGGTGAACTTTGGGACAGAGATAGCAAAAGTTGTTTCTGAATCAGTTATTCGTTTAAGCAATGGAGAAATTTTAGATGTATTTTTAAGTAAAGCATTTAATGATGATGATGAACTGTATATGCAAATGATACAAAATAAAACTGCTTCACTTATTGAGGCTTGTGCTGAAGCAGCGGCTATTTTATCAGGACAAAAGAGAGAATTATTTAGAATTTATGGTCGTAATTTAGGTTTGGCTTTTCAAATTATTGATGATATACTTGATATTACACAAAACAAAGAAACAATGGGCAAAGATGTGCTTAATGATTTCAAAGAAGGGAAATGTACTTTACCTTATATTTATCTGTACCACTCTTTAGGACAAACAGAAAAGGAATATTTGCGGTATTTATTTGGTCGTCGTTTGAGCGATGATGAACAAAAATGGATATTGCATAATATGTACAAGAGCAATGCACTTGATAAAAGCTTTAAACGGGCTCAAGCATTGGGCGAAGAGGCACTAAAAGTTATTAGTGTAGTAAAGAACAAGCAATTAGAAGATATTATTCAAAGTATGATAGAGAGAAAATTTTAATGCATTATATGATTGTGAGCTATACCTATAAAAATACTAATATAGACATACGCGAAAAGCTTGCCTTTGATACGCCACAAAAAAATGGGGATTTTCTTGAGCTTTTAGTAAAAAATAAATTTATTGATGAGGCGGTTATTTTATCGACATGCAATAGGGTAGAATTTATTTTGTATGTCAAAGACAGCGATAAGGCATTAATGTATTTTTTTGAGCATTTATCTCTTTTGATTGGGCATTCTCATTCTGATTTAGAGCTTAAAGCAGATATTTATCATGATGATGGAGCTATACATCATCTTTTTTGTGTGTGCAGTTCTTTAGATAGCCTTGTTATTGGAGAAACACAGATTGCAGGGCAAATGAAAAGTGCATTTAAATTTTCTTATGATAGAGGATATTGCAAGCAGAATATTTCTCGTGCTATACATTTTGCGTTTCGTTGTGCTGCTATGGTGAGAAATTCTACCGGAATTTCTAAAAACCCTGTTTCTATTGCATCTGTAACAGCTTCAAAAGTTAGGGAATTAATGCTTCAGCTTTCGCAACAGAAAGTTGTTGTCATTGGTTTAGGAGAAATGAGTCAAATAAGCATTAAGCATCTTCTGAATTTTGGTGCAAGCATTGTTTTGCTCAATCGCAGTATTGAAAAAGCACAACAATTTCTTGAAAGCCTAAATAATAATAGCATTCAAGATAGGGTAGAAATTGTGAGTTTTGATAAACTTTCAGAAATAATTAATCATTATAGCTTGCTCATAACAGCAACAGCTGCTCAAGAGGCTATAATTACTTCTGATATGGTTATATCTGTTGATTTTAAACGCTTTTGGTTTGATTTAGCTGTTCCTAGAGATATACAACTTAGTGAGCATAAAGGTATTGAACTTGTTAGTGTTGATGATTTAGAAGATATTGTGAGCAAAAATTTATCATTCCGTGAAGAACAGGCTAATAAGGCATATAAAATTATAGGCGAATATACTCAACAATTTTTTTCTTGGTTGCAGTCATTGCATGTAGAGCCTATCATTAAAGCCTTGAGAGAACAGGCAAAACAAATGAGCGAAGCAGAAATTGCAAAAGCAATTAAAAAGGGTTATTTACCTAAGGAATATGAGCGCAATATTTATAAGGCTGTACATAATATTTTTAATCGTTTTTTACATACACCAACAATACATTTAAAAGAAATAGCACAAGAACCACAAGTAGATGTAATGATTGAAACATTAAAATTTTTATTTGATATTGAGAGGAATCATTTTATTCTTGATCAATATCGTTGCGAATATGATAGCATAACATAATAGGAGGTTAAATGCGTTATTCATTTTTTTTTGCTCCAACACTCAAGGAAGCACCAAAAGATGTTGTTTTTAAAAGCCATGAATATTTATTAAGGGGTGGTTATATTCAACAGCTAGGGAGCGGTATTTATAGCTTTTTGCCTCTTGGAAAGCGTGTATTTGATAAAATAAAAGCTATCGTTAAAGAAGAAATGGATAGAGCTGGTGCTCAAGAAGTGATGTTTGGTTTTATTACCCCTGCTTCTTTGTGGGAGCAAAGTGGTCGCTTGCATAAATATGGCGATGAGCTTTTACGGTTTCATGATCGCAAAAATACAGAATATGTATTAGGTCCAACCCATGAAGAAGCTGCTGTTGAAATGATAAAAACTTTTATTAAAAGTTATAGGCAGCTCCCTTTGAATGTATATCAAATTCACCTTAAATTTAGAGATGAAATGCGTCCTCGTTTTGGGCTTATGCGTGGAAGAGAATTTGTTATGAAAGACGCTTATAGCTTTCATGCTGATTATGATGATTTAATGAAAGAATTTAATAATATGGAACAATGTTATCGCAAAATATTTACCCGTTTAGGTTTAGATTTTAGGGTGGTTGAAGCTGATAGCGGTTCTATTGGTGGGAGCGGAAGTAAGGAATTTATGGTAATTACTCCAAATGGTGAAGATACCCTTGTTATATGTTCGCAATGTGATTATGCAGCAAATATTGAAGCAGCAAAAAGAAAATCAAGTGCTCTATCAAAAAATGCCCCTCAAGCACAGTTTGCCAAATTTAAAACACCAGATATAACTACTATTGAAATGCTATGTAATTTTTTTCATGTTGATTCTTATTTTACCATAAAGGCAGTGGTTAAGAAAGGTGTTTTTGAAAATGGAGCTGTTGAGTTAGTTTTTTTCTTTATAAGGGGCTGTGATACACTAGAGGAAACAAAAGCATTACATGTATCTGGTGCTACACAATTGCTTGAAGTCAGTAATGAAGAAATAGAATCTATCGGATTATTTTCTGGCTTTATTGGACCTTATGCTATTAAACATATTACTAAGAGCGATAAAATATTTTTTGATATTGACTTGCGTGATTCTAAAAATTTAATTTGTGGAGCTAATGAAAAAGATTATCATTTTGTAGGAGTAAATCTTGCTGATTTTGAAGGCATATATTATTGTGATATAGCTTCTGTAAAAGAAGGTGATTTGTGTATGTGCTGTGATGGAATGTTAGAACATAAGAAAGGTATTGAAGTTGGGCATATATTTCCATTGGGACAGAGATATTCTAAGCCTTTAAATGCGAGTTTCTTAGATGAGAACTCACAAAGCAAGTTTTTTGAGATGGGTTGTTATGGCATAGGTATTTCACGATTGCTTGCTGTAAGTGTGGAGCAAAATTGTGATGAAAAGGGTATTATATGGAATGGCAATATTGCTCCATTTAGCATTGTTCTGATTGTTTCAAATATAAAAGATTATGAGCAAATGGAACAGGCAGAATATATTTATGGCGATTTGCTTCAGCATGGAATAGAAGTCCTTTTTGATGATAGGAATGAGCGGTTTGGGGTTAAAATGGCAGATTTTGAGCTTATGGGTATTCCTTTTGCTTTAATTATTGGTAAAGGTATTTTAAAAGGTTGTGTAGAATTTATTGAAAGAAAAAATGCTACAAAAACTGAAGTTCCATTATCGGAGGTAATTTTTCATGTTAAAAAGCATATTGATTGTTCTTGCTCTTGTGTATCTTCTGCTTGAGACTTTTATCACCATTGCTTTTGCTGCTCGAGTAGGTGCTCTTGGGCTCTTCTTAGAGATTATTGTTACATTTATCTTAGGTATAAGTGTGCTTTTTAATTTTGGTGGCATTGTAATGCATAGTTTGCAGGTATTGCGATGGGGAAAAATAGCAAGCAGTGATGTTGCTTTGGCAACTTTGCTCCAGCTTGTTGGAGCAATTTTGATGATATTACCCGGTGTGCTTTCTGATGTTGCGGGTGTCATTCTTGTTATTGTTGGTTTTCTCATGGTAGGTTCAGCACCAAAAAAACAAGATGGAACATATTCAAAAACATACAGCAAAAATAGCTATGAAAAAAATAGTGAAGATTCACAATATGTTCCTGATGAAGATATTATTGATGTAGAGGTTATTTCAAAAAGGAGAACACATTGAGAAAACTGCGATTGGGGACAAGAGGCAGTGTTTTAGCATTGTGGCAAGCAGAATATATTAAGGCACAATTACAAAGTAAGTACCATGATATAGATATTGAATTAGTGATTGTAAAAACAAAAGGAGATAAAATACTTAATGCACCCTTAGCTGCTATTGGGGGCAAGGGCTTATTTACTAAAGAATTAGAAGAGATGATTTTATGCAATCATATTGATATTGCTGTGCATTCATTAAAAGATGTTCCTGTAGATATGCTTGATGGCTTAAAAATTGCTGCTTTTAGTAAAAGAGATGATGTACGCGATGCGTTTTTAAGCGATAAATATCCAAATTTAGAATCTTTACCTCATGGTGCTAGAGTGGGTACTACTTCATTAAGAAGAACTATGCAGTTAAAAAATATTCGTTGCGATTTGGATACACAAAGCTTGCGTGGCAATGTGCAAACTCGCCTTAAAAAGCTAAAAAATGGGGATTTTGATGCAATTATTCTAGCTATGGCAGGTGTTAATCGTTTAGATTTATATCAACATGTAAAATATATTATGCCTTTAGATTCTTCTATAATGATTCCTGCTATGGGACAAGCTGCATTAGCAGTGCAATGTAAAAATAATTGCTCTTTGCTTGAATTTTTAGCAGTTTTAAATGATGAGCATACTGCTTGTGAGGTACTGTGCGAGAGGGCTTTTATGCGTGTTCTTGGTGGAGGTTGTCAAGTGCCCATAGGTGTGAATGCTGTTTTAAAAGGAGCAATGTTAGAAGTTAGTGCAGTGGTAGGCGTTTGTGATGGTTCTTTAATGCTTAGAAAATCTCTTGTAGGAAAAAAAGCAGAATACGAAAAAACGGGGGTTTTATTAGCAGAAGAAATGATTGCTTGCGGTGCAAAAGAAATTTTACAAAAAGCACAAATGATAAATCTCAGTACTTTGCTTTAAATAATTTTTTTTAGATATAATTGTAAATAATTGTAGGCTTAAGGGAGTGCATGTGCTATTGATGACAATTGAGCAAAGTAGTGATAAATATGATGTTATAGGATTAGTCGAGGGAAGTGCTGTGAGAAATAAGACTTTTCTTGATGATATTTTTCTTGAAATTAAAAGTCTTGTGAATGAAGATGCTCGTATTTATGCTCAATATATAAAAGATATTCGCTCAAAGGCTTTAGAGGATATGCAGAAAAATGCACTCAATATGGGTGCTGATGCAGTCGCTGGAATACATTATCTTGTACATGATGTGAAACAATTTGTAGAAGTTTTTGTATATGGAACAGCATTAAAACTTAAAAATGTTCATGTAAATGAACTCATTGATTTGCAAGCACGCTTAAAGATGCTTAATGAGCGGAATAAAGGTTAAATAATGGCTGAAGTAATTACGATAACCTCTGGAAAAGGAGGTGTTGGAAAAAGCACTACTTGTGCTAATTTGGCGGTGGGTATTGCTCAAGAGGGCAAAAAGGTTGTAGCTATTGATTTTGATATTGGATTGCGTAATCTCGATATGATACTTGGTTTAGAAAATCGCATTGTATATGATGTTATTGATGTTATGGAGGGGAAATGCAATGTATCTCAAGCATTGATAAATCATAAAAAAACTAAAAACCTTTATTTTTTACCTGCGAGCCAAAGTAAAGATAAAAACATTTTAGAAAAAGAAAAGGTAAGAAAACTGCTTGAAGAACTCAAGAGAGATTTTGATTATATATTCATTGACTCACCTGCTGGTATTGAGAGTGGTTTTGAACATGCTGCATTTTTGGCTGATAGGGCATTGATTATCACTACACCAGAGGTTAGTGCGGTAAGAGATGCTGATAGGGTGATTGGAATTATTGATGCAAAAAGTGAAAAAGCAAAAAATGGATTAGAGGTTAAGAAAGAAATTATCATCAATCGTGTGCGTCATGATATGATTGAAAGAGGGGAGATGTTAAGCATTGATGATGTACTTCAAATTCTTGCTCTTTCGCTTATTGGTGTTGTACCTGAAGATGAAAAGGTTATTAGTGCAACTAATGCAGGAGAGCCTGTTATTTATGGTGATTCTGTTTCAGGAAATGCGTATCAAAGAATATCAAAGAGAGTTATAGGCAAAGAAGTTCCTTTTTTGAGCCTGCAAAATAAAGGAGGTTTTTTGAGTGCATTAAAAAGGCTTTTTTCATGAAATTTTTTGAGCGAAAAACAACAAAGAGTGCAAAAATAGCACGCGATCGATTGAGGCTTGTTTTAGAGCATGATAGAAAAGGGGTTACTCCTGAATACTTTGAAGAGATGCAACAAGAGATCATTAAGGCTATACAAGAAGTTGTAAAAAAATATACGCATACAGAAAAAATAGAATTAAAAAATCAAAATGATAAGATTGAAATTGAAATTATTCTTAAGTAAAAAATTTTCAAAGGGTAAATAATGGCTGTGCCTAATCGCAATATTTTCAGTGTAGGAAAAATTGCTTTTGTGTTTTCTTTTTTGCTCATTTTACATATTGCATATTCTTTATTTTTTTTCTGGCAAAATGTTGATGATTTTGAAGATTCACAAACAAGCTTATATGCCATTAAATATACTATAGAGAATCAACATATTCAAGATGCAAAAGAGCAAGACAATAACAATATTGAAAATACTCATATAACCTTACCAAATAAATTGCCTCAATTGCGTTCAAAATTTGAAAAACCTGTTGTTGCAATTATTATTGATGATATTATTTCAATGAAACAAGTTAAACGCATTAAGGCACTTGATATTAAAGTAACACCCTCTATTATGCCCAATAGCACAGCAAATCCTCATAGCAATAAACTTCGTGAATTGTTTTCATTTTATATGGTGCATCTGCCCTTAGAGGCAGAAAATTTTTTTCAAAAGGAACATGTTGTATTGCATGTTGGGGATAGTGAAGAAAGTATATGCAAAAGGATTGAGACTATTAAACAAGAATTTCCAGAGGTTATGTTTTTAAACAATCATACAGGGAGTAAATTCAGTGCAGATTTTGATTCTATGGAAAAGCTGTTACGATGTTTAAAAGATTCGGGCATTGTTTTTATTGATAGTAAAACAACAGCAAAAAGTGTAGCAAAAAAAGTTTATAATACTTTAGGAGAAGAGTTGCTTTCTCGTGATGTGTTTTTAGACTATGAAAGAAATCGTTCAATTATCAAAAAACAACTTGATGCAACTATATCACTAGCAAAAAAGAAAGGCTATGCTGTGGCAATAGGACATCCTTATGCGGAAACTTTTGAAATTTTGAACGATAAAACTCTTTTAGATAGAGGTGTAGAATTTGTATATGTTTATGAGTTATATGAGGTATTTTAATAAGGAGAAAATATGGGACTACCAGAATTAAAGCAGGAATTATATAGTATTTTTAATGTAAATGGTAGCGTGCTTGCTTTGCAGCAGAGTGGTGCAGTGTTTTTATGTGTGGATAGTTCATATTGTGTAAGTGTTTATGATATGGAAAATCTAACACTTCAAACCTCAACTGTTGTGAGCAAAGATGCTCAAACACCCCATAGGCATTCTAATGCTTGTAGTATTTCACCTAATAAGCTTTTATGTATTCCTCTTATTGGCAATAAAGAAGGGCTTATTTTGCAATATGATGAAAAATTTAAAAGACGAGGGCAAATCACTGAACATGAGAGTGATATAGAATCATCAGTGTTTAGCCCAAACGGGCGTTATTGCGTAACAGGGGGGCAAGATGGAAAAGTATTCATTTATGATACAGAGCGATTTTTAGCTATTGGTTCTCTTATTCCTCGTGCAGATTATATTTATACATTGCATTTTTCAAAAGATTCAGAACTTTTAGCATGTGGTGGTTTTGATAAAAGTGTTGTTGTGTTTGATATGGTGCAGAATAAAAGACGATGCACGATACCTACCCCTGATGTTGTTGAAGAAATGAGCTTTTGTGATAATAATCAAAAACTCTATATGATTTTACGCAATGGTGCTTCTTTTTTATATGATGTAATCAAAAAAGAAACAGTAAGCATTGAAAATCTTTTTAGTATGTGGCCTAGTGCATTAGCTATTAGCCCTGATGAGCGTTTTGCTGTTGTTGGAGCAAGGGGAGATTCAATATATATTGTAAATTTGCATTCTAATATGCGTATGCTTGAATTTAAGATTGAGCTACCCGGTGTGAGTAAAATTTATTTTCATAATCATTTACTTTTTTTAGGTGCTACTGATGGGAATGTATTTGTCATTGAGTATCAAAAAGGCGAAAAAGAGCTTGAAGAAGCTGTTAAAAACAAAAAATATAGAATCGCAAGAGATATGATAGAAAACAATCTTTTTTTAAGCATACACCCATTAATGAAAGTTTTTGATGAAGATTGGCCAGAAATTCTTGATAAAGCTATAGAACTTTTGAATAATAAACAAATAAATGAGGCTGTAGAACTCGTTAATCCCTTTATATACGATCAAACAAAAGCGAGAGAATTTGACTTTTATCTCATGCAGCAAGAACCTGTGCGAAAATTTGCTGAATTAACTAAAAATAAAGAATATATTAAAGCATATGATATGACGGTCACAACAAAATTTTTAGTAAATACTTTTACTTATACAGAGCTTGAAAATGCGTGGAATAAAGCTTTTATGCAAGCAAAAAAGCTTTTAGAAGAAAATCCAACATTAAATATCAAAAAAGCTGATTCTATTCTTAAGCCTTTTGAATCGAGTGTCAAAAAAGAATTGATTGCCCAGCTTCTTAAAAATTGTTCTGTATTTTCTCAAGCAGAAAATCTCATTAAAGCACGAAATTTTAGTGGTTATTTTTCTCTTATTAATCAATATGGATTTTTGAGAGATACAGAGCTTTTTAAAAAGGTTTCGATACTTGGCGATCGTAATATGGCAGAAATGCTTGCACTAGAACAAGAAGGGCAGTTTGAAAGAGCTGAAGAATTAGCAAAATTTTTACAGGTTTTTCCAAGCCTTAAGCGTTCTTGTACAGAACGATTAATTATTATTCAACAAAAACGCCGTCTTTTAACCGCGATAGAGATTGATAATATCACTCAAGCATATGCAATTGTTGAGGAATATAAAATTCTTCGTTCTATGCCACAATTTAGAGAATTTACTCAAAAATTTGAAATTGTCTTTGAGAAAGCAAAGAATCATGCTCTTTCAGGGCATCCTAAGAGTACATTGCAAACATTTGGGGAATATGTTCAAATTCCATTTTGGATCGATAGAATTGCTTCATTATTAAAGACAGCATATATTCATGAGATTGAAAATAAAATTCATGATGGTGGCATTAATTGGACCTTAACTCTTCATCGTTTTATTGAGAGATTTGGTAAAGATGATATGCTTCAAGCATTAGTGCATAAATATGGGCTAGAGGCTGAACTTGAATCCATTAATGAAGAAGGTAATTATGTAGGTTATAGGACATTCAAATTTGTTGATGAGATTGTTATTTTTTTACTTGAAAAGGAATAATTGTGCTAAGAGTGCCTATTAAATGTGTGGAGTATGATTCTTTTGCTGAATGTATAAAGAAAAAAGTTAATGCATTAAAAAAAGTACCTTGTAGATTATATTATCAAGGGAATTTATCATTACTTGAATCTCCAATAGTGGCTATTATGGGCACAAGAAAGCCTAATCAATATACTAAAATCTTTGTTTTTGAGTTGGCTCGTCGTTTGACGGATATAGGAGTGGTTGTTATAAGTGGCGGTGCAATTGGTGTTGATATTTTGGCACATAAAGGAGCACAAAAACAAACAATTATGATAGCTCCTTCAGGATTAAATTATTATTATCCTTCAATAAATATAAAAGAAATTTGCAAAATTGCTCAAAATGGGCTCGTAATGAGTGAATATGATAATAATATCAAGGTACAAAAATGGACATTTTTAGAACGGAATCGATTGATACTTGCCCTTAGTGATTGTGTAGTCATTCCACAAGCAGATATTAAAAGTGGTTCTTTGAAGTCTGCTTATTTAGCTTTGGAAATGAAAAAACCTTTATTTGTTTTTCCGCATAGAATGGGCGAGAGCTTGGGGACACATTTATTAATCAAAAAATATAATGTCGAAGCTATTGTTGATATTGATTCTTTTTTAGAACAATTAAAAAACATTATTAACATTCCACAGAGGGCTATAATAAAGCAAAATGATGCATTTCTTGAATTTTGCTCTTCTTGTCCATCACAAAATGATGTTATAGAAAAATTTGGAATAAGCCGATTTGTACAAGAGCAAATTTATGGAACTATTATTGTCTCTCAAGGAAGGGTAATGCTAACTCATTAATGTTTTCATAAACGGGGGTATAATGAAAAGAGTATTGTTATATATATTTGCATATTTTATTACTAGTGGTATATTATATGCACAAGTTTCTGTTATAGCTGATAATTATAAAGAAGATATTACATCTCTTATTGTTAAAGATATTAAAAATAAACAAATATTATATTCAAAAGCAAGCAACCAACAAATGCGTCCAGCGAGCTTAACAAAGATTATGACTGCCATTTTAGCAATAGAAAGTGGTAAAATGAATAAGGTAGTTACCATTACAAAAGAATCCACCAAAGCAGCCCCAACTAAAGCTGGACTAAAGGTTGGAGATAAAATTTACCTAAAAGATTTAGTTAAATCTACATTAATAAGTTCAGCAAATGATTCTGCTACTGCTATTGGAATCTATATAGGAGGGAGCAGTAAGCGTTTTGCCGCTATGATGAATCGTAAGGCTCGCAAATTAGGCATGAAAAATACTCGTTTTACAAATGCAGCAGGTTTTGATATCGGGAATCATTACTCAACAGCAAAAGACCTTTTGATTCTTGCTGAATATGCAATTAAGAATAAAATTTTTAATCAAATTGTAAAGCTTGATTATCATGCCTTTTCTCCTATTAATAACAAAAGACGATATATATCACGAACAAGCAATCGCCTTCTTAAAGAACATAAATATGCTATAGGAGTCAAAACAGGATATACATCAAAAGCTGGACCTTGCTTAATTGCTCGTGCAAAAAAGGGGGATAAAGATATTATTCTAGTTATGCTTAACTCTAAATATAAAAGGTGGGAAAGTGCAACAAATATTTTAAATGTAGCATTAGGTATAGATAATCAACAAATTGCACAAACCGACCAAGAAGATAATATGTTTTTAAAACAAGGGAAATATGTTACGCCTTATTAAAATTTAATAATGGTCGGAGTAGCGGGATTTGAACCCACGACCTCACCCACCCCAAGGGTGTGCGCTATCCAGGCTGCGCTATACTCCGTAAATTTAAGTTTTCATTATACCTCTATTTAATTTAAAGTGCTATAAAATATATCAACAAAAATGGCACATCTTTTGCTTTTTTCTTAAAGAGATTATATGAAAGGATGTAAGTTATGAAAGATATTGCAAAGCCAATAATGCTTATATGGACTTTGGCATTTTTGTTTCATTCCGCATTGTATGCTGAAAAGATTAGAGATATCGCTAATGTTGTTGGCGTAAGAGAGAATCAGCTTATAGGCTATGGTTTGGTTGTTGGGCTCAATGGAACGGGCGATAAAACTACCTCACTTTTTACAATGCAATCTCTAGCAAATATGTTAGAGAGTGTCAATGTGAAAATTGATCCTAATGATATACAATCAAAAAATGTCGCTGCTGTAATGGTAACAGCAAAGTTGCCACCATTTGCAAGACAAGGAGATAGAGTAGATGCCCTTATTTCAAGTATTGGAGATGCGAAGTCTTTAGAGGGTGGGACATTGATACTTACCCCATTAAGCGGTGTTGATGGACGCATATATGCTACCACACAAGGGGCTATCTCTATTGGTGGAAAAAATGAACGAGGGGGCGGAATCAATCACCCTTTAGCAGCTACAATTTATGGTGGGGCTATTATTGAAAGGGAGGTTAATTTTGATATTTATTCCAAAAAAGATGCTACATTGAGCTTAAAAACTTCTAATTTTCAAAATGCGCTAAGAGCTCAACAGAGCATTAATGATGCTTTTGGTGCAGCAATTGCTACAGCCATAGACCCGCGTACAATAAAACTGAATCGTCCAGAAACTATGGGCATGGTAGAATTTTTAGCACGCGTAGAAGATGTGGATATGGATGTAACAAGAGATGAAAAGATTGTTATTGATGAGCGAACAGGCACTGTGGTTGCAGGCATAGGCGTTGAAGTGGGCAATGTTGTAGTTACGCATGGTGAAATTACTGTTAAAATTTCTCAAGAGAACTTGCCTGATGAGGGCAGTATTGATATGGGTGATGGCATGCGCTTAAATGCGGCAAACAGTTTATTGAGCACTGGCAATCAACCACCCACAGTAGCAAATATTACAAGAGCACTACAGAGAATGGGGGCTGCCCCTAAAGATGTTATTGCTATTTTGCAAGCCATTAAAAGAGCAGGAGCAATTAGTGCAGATTTAGAAATTATATAAACTATAAGGAGCGTATGATGATAAACCCTATTGATACTAGTAAAGTCTTATTTGATGCACAGGCACAGAAACAACCTAAGGTTGACAACCTTTCTCATGATGATGCGAAATTAAAAGAGCAAACTGATGCATTTGAAGCAATTTTGATTAAAACCCTTTTGGATACAGCTTTAAAAATGGAGGACAATTTATACCCAAAAGCAGCCGGACATGACATTTATGAAAGCATGTATAGAGAACAAATGAGCGAGGCATTATCTGGAGGCTTTGGTTATAGCGATGCTCTGTTTAAATGGCTTAAAGAAGAGCAAAATATTGCAGAAAATGGAGGCATTTATAAACCTAATGATAAAAAAACAGGAAATAAAGAGTGATTAATCAAGAATTACTTGATTCTTTAAGCGGTAACGATAAAGTTACCCTTATGCGTTCTTTAGAAGAACTTATTTCTCAATCATACCAAATTGAAAAGGAATTTATAGAGCTTAAAGGACTTTTTGAGGGAGTGTTAGAGCTTTTGCCTAATGCTCTTTGGGTGCTTGATGAAAATGGGGGGCTTATTTATCAAAATGATGAGTCTCTTAAAATTAACAATCTCCTCCCTATTGTATGTAACTTACAAGAAAATGGTGAAGTAGAATTAGAAGGTTCTTTTTATCTTGTAAATATTAATAAAAAAATGGGCAAGAGTATTATCTCTGCAACAGATATTACTGATGAGAAACGAAAGGAGCGACTTATTTCTATGGGACAAATTTCTGCTAACTTGGCTCATGAGATACGAAACCCTATCGGTTCGGTAACGCTATTAAGCTCTACCCTACTTAAAAGAGTGGATATGGGCGTTAAACCATTAGTGCTTGAAATCAAAAAAGCAATTTGGCGTGTAGAGAGAATTATTCGTGCAACATTACTTTTTTCTAAAGGTATTCAACCTAACAAGACTCGTTTTCAACTTAAGCAACTTCAAGATGAACTAGGTTTAGCCATTGGTTATTATACCTATACAAAAATTATTGAATTTAATTTTGATTTTAATCAAGATTGCATTATTTATGGTGATATTGATTTATTAGGCATTGTATTGCAAAATTTTATTTTTAATGCCATTGATGCTATCGAAGAGGAAGAAGAGCTTGATAATGATTGCTTGGTAGAAATATCTTGCATGGAAGAAGAAGGAAAAAGAGTTTTTGAAATTTATGATAATGGTAAAGCATTTGAAAATAAAAATGTTATATTTGAACCTTTTAAGAGCACTAAAGTAAAGGGTAATGGTTTGGGCTTAGCACTCTCATTGAAAATTATTGAGGCACATAATGGTGGAGTAGAAATTATAGATACAGATAAAAAGGGTTTTAGAATCGTGATAGAACATCCTAAAAAGGATAATTTATTATAAATATTTTTCCTTCAAACAAAAAACTCCTTAATGATAACCACTTTTTTATATTGATGTTCTCCCCTCCCCCTAAACCCTAGGCAAAGACAGACTTAGTGATGCTGTTAAACTCGAACAAAAAGATTCTTTAAACTGAAATTTGACTTTCTTAGTCATTATAAGGGCAAGATAGATGCAAAAGCTATTATAGGGGATATAAGCTTTTGCTCTGCTTGTTTGGTTAAGAAATTTATCTTTATTTGTTTCATGTGATAATGCACTATCTCTCTTAAAACTTTAGCTTTAAGAGAGTGATTCATGTATGCATTAAACTAGAGCTGAAAGTAAATTGCACTTAAATACTCATTAAATGCTTATAGGTTTGTGGGTGTGGTAATGTATTATTAAGATATTTTTAAATATAATTATAAAAACAAGGCGATAAGGATTATGATGAAAAAGTATAGGATAGCTATCGTAGGTGCTACTGGTGCAGTTGGTGAAGAAATATTAAAACTTTTAGAGGAATATAATTTTCCTGTAGATGTGCTCATTCCTCTAGCAAGCTCAAGAAGCATTGGAAAACAGGTTTATTTTAAAGGCGAAGAAAGGGCGGTTTTAGAGCTCACGCCACATGTTTTTAAAGAGCATAATATACAAATTGCCTTTTTTAGTGCTGGAGGAAGTGTAAGCCAAAAGTTTGCACCCTATGCTGTAGAGGCTGGAGCTGTTGTTATAGACAATACAAGTCATTTTAGAATGCAAGAAAATATACCTCTAGTAGTGCCTGAAGTCAATACAAAAGATATTATGCTTTGCAAAAATGGTGGTATTATTGCGAACCCAAATTGTTCAACTATACAGATGGTACATGTCTTAAACCCATTGCATAAACACTATAACATTCAAAGGGTTGATGTAAGTACATATCAAGCAGTGAGCGGAGCGGGCAAGAAAGGCATGGAAGAGCTTGTAGTGCAAATGCAGCATTTTTTTAATTTTACACTTTCTGAATGTGAGCCAAAGGCATTTGCTCATCAAATTGCTCTTAATGTAATACCCCATATCGATATTTTTTTAGATAATGGCTACACAAAAGAAGAAATGAAAATGATTAAAGAAACAAATAAAATTATGCACTCTGATTTTCCTATAAGTGCTACCTGTGTGCGAGTGCCTGTTCTTAGAAGTCATAGCGAATCTATAAGCATTCTTTTTGAAAAAGAACCTTCTGTTAAAGAGGCAAGAGAGATTTTATCACAATCCCCAGCGGTTATTGTTGTAGATGAGCCTAAGAGCAATCAATATCCTATGCCAATTATAGCAACAGATACCGATAGCACCTATGTTGGACGCATAAGAAAAGATAATTTTAACCCTAATATATTACACCTTTGGTGTGTAGCTGACCAAATAAGGGTAGGAGCAGCTACTAATGCTATTAAAATAGCTCAACAATGGATCTTAGCCTAGTAAGCTTTTCTCCCACATTTCCATTCAATTTCTTTAGCAACCATTTGTGCATCAGGTGATACAGATGGATTTTGTTGGTTTGTCCCAGCTGTATTAGGGTAGGCTTCTACTTCGACAAATTTGCCCACAGTGAGATCTTTAAAAGTGCCATATATATCATTGCCCCAAACCCCACAATCATCGCCTTTGAGCTCTGTATAGGGGAGCACTTGTATGGTTGTTGTCCCCCTCATGCTCTGTAATGTTATGATGTGATCGTTTTCATTCACCGCTGTGATTTGCCCCTCTAAATCCCACATATCAGCCATTACGATATGAGGCATCATCGCACATAGCATACAAAATGCTGCATATAGTTTTTTCATAGACTTTTTTCCTCCACTATAAAGTATTTAGCATTTATCAGCTTATCTTTAAAGTATAAAGTATATCATTTTTAAATTAAAATACTAGCATGGATAAGATTAGACTATGACAAAAAAACCTTTTTTCAGTGTAATTACACCTACATATAATCGTGCTGATAAGCTATATCGTGTATATAATAGCTTGAAAGTGCAAAGTTTTCAAAATTTTGAATGGATTATTATTGATGA
The DNA here is from genome assembly GCA_029258405.1 of Helicobacteraceae bacterium. GTDB lineage: Bacteria > Campylobacterota > Campylobacteria > Campylobacterales > Helicobacteraceae > NHYN01. The sequence continues at coordinate 35,657 of JARHYY010000090.1, forward strand.
TGGCTCTACTGATAACACGCGTAATATTGTTGAGCAATATCAGCTCAATACTCAGTTTCCTATCATATATATACATAAGCAAAATGGGGGCAAAACAAGTGCCTTAGTGCAAGCTATGCCTTTAGCACAAGGAGAGCTTATTATAATTGCTGATTCTGATGATGCCTTTGTTGCTGATGCTCTACAAGAGTTTTATGATGCTTGGCATAAATTGAGCACACAACAGCAAGAACAATGCAATGGCATTATTGCCCTATGCACTTCCCAGCATGGAAAACCCATTGGTGCAGACTATGAAACAGAAGGTTTTTATAATCCTATTGAATTTGCATTTGGTGGAGCAATTGAGTGCGTTGGAGAGAATTGGATAGCCTCTAATGCTCAAATGATGAAAAAGCATTTTTCACTTTCTACACAAGATCTAGCCATAGGATTCATTCCTGAAAGCTATTTTTGGAATAAAATTATCATGAGCGAAAAGCCATTAGGCTATAGGATTAATAAACGCTTGAGAATATATTATATCAATGAAGCCGAAGAATCACTAAGCGTAGGTATAAGAAGAAGATTTCCCCAAGGTTTTTATTTTGAATCAAGATATTTTATTAATAATTATAAAGAAATATTAACCGCCTATCCCAGAGCCTATCTCAAACACCTCTTAAAGTTTATTCTTTTTGTTCAATATCTCAATATTGGTTTTTTCAAAGGCATGAGGGCAATTTCTTTTGCAGGCATTAAATGCCTCTATATTATCCTCTATCCCATTGCAAAAATATTAAAAAAACATTACTTTAAGCCTTAATGCTATCATGCTTATCTCAAGCAAAGCCCCTTTGTGGGGCAATAATCTTAGGCTTAGCTCACTTCTTTAAGCAAAAGCTCCTCTGTATTCATAATGCCAATACCTTTTTGTAAAATATCCTTAGCTATGTCTTGTGCTTCGTTTAATGAGTGCATCTCAAATGTTCCACATTGATACTTATTTGCTTCAGGGATAGTGCTGACTGTTAAAATATCTTGCATGCTCTCTTCCCATGCCTTTTGCACACATTCATTAGATGGAGCACCAATAAGACTCATATAAAACCCTGTGCGACAACCCATAGGAGAAATGTCAATAATCTCTACCCCATTACCATTGAGATGCTCTCGCATAAAACCAGCAAAAAGATGTTCTAATGTATGTATGCCTTTTTCGCTCAATTGTTCTTTGTTGGGCTTGCTAAAACGCAAATCAAAAACAGAAATTTTATCTCCTTTAGGTGTTTGCATGACTTTAGCTAGGCGCACAGCAGGTGCTGGCATTCTGGTATGATCAACCTTAAAACTATCTAATAGTGGCATAATAGCTCCTTTATAAAATATTTTGATAAACCACATTCTACCTAAAAAAAATTAATTTTCCCAATCTTAAGCAAATTATATATATAATTACACTATGAGAACAGCAGATATTACCTTTACCGATATAAAAACTATTGCTCTTGAAGCGGAATATGCACAAAAGCTTAAAGATGCTAGAGAACTCGTGAGCAATAAGCAATTCAAAAAAGCATTAGAGATATATTATGAATGTATAACAGCATACCCAATGAGCTGGCAGGTGCTCTATGAAGCAGCATCTTGTCTTATTCAATATGATTTTTTAAAAGAAGCAAGACAAATAGCACAAATAGGGCTTGAAACTTTTAAGGATCATCCCGCTATTTTAGATATTAACAGAGTAGTATGCAAAAAACTGTATCTATTTGATGATGCAAAAGAATATACAAAAAGAGTATATGAAATTGACCCAAATAATAGAGGTGCATTTATTAATTATGTACTTACTTTTGCACATACAGATAATAAAGAATCTATGTTCCAATCAATACAATCATTTATCAATAATCGCGATCTTTCTTCAGAGGACTATAACTCCATCTCTTGTGCGATAGCCAATATGGGGCTTATATCAGAAAGCATTCAATTACTAAGAAAAACTCTAGAAAAAATCACACAAGAGCCACTTCCAAAAAAACAAGAAGCTGGAAAATTAAATACTGACATTACCCGCCAATCTCTATTGCTTTTTAAGGCAATATTTGATTCTTTAGAGCTGCCTTTTGCTTTAGGGCATGGTACATTACTTGGGGTATATAGAGATGGGAATATATTAAGCGGTGAAGGGGAGATAGATGTTTATATGCCCTTTGCAATAGATAAAATTTGGCTTGCAGAAAACTTAAAAAAATGTGGTTGCATTGTTGAGCAATCTTATGAAGAACTTAAGAGTCCCCATAACCTAACTATGGGTGCAAGGCTTGAAAAGTTTAAGAAATATGTTATTGAAATAAGCTTTTTAAAACCGCAGGATAATCACTTGATTATGGGTTTTAATCGAGGGGATAAAGAGATTCATCTCAAAGTATCGCCTTTTGAATTTATACATATGAATTTTATTGGAGAATCATTTCTCATCCCCAAAGACACTGCCTTGCATTTAAGTGAGGTTTATGGAAAAGATTGGAACAAAAGAACTCCTAATCGCAATTTTTTTATTTATGGTGAAAATATTATAGATCCGCATCATATTCGTATTTGCTATGCTCTTAATCATATTGCTGGAAAAATTCATGAAGGATTGTTTAAAAAAGGGCATGGGCTTATTTTGCAGCTCATGAGCATTTATGAAGACCCTTTGCTCTATAAAGTCAAGGAATATTTAGAAGAAAATATTGATGAGGATTGGTATCCCCCATTGCCCATAAATCCTAATATAGAGCGATTGCATTATAGGGAAGTTATATAAAAGGCAGCATATGATAGCTATGATAATTTTTATATGTTACACATTGCCTAAAATTATTATTTCTGTTTTTCAGATAAGGCATATAAGACAAAAAATGCAACAAAAAGCCTTCATTTTACCAAGCAATGAATACCAAGAGGCTGGGCTTTATGCCATCATTAAAGAAAAAGTTCATATAGTAGAATATATTGTACATTTTATCATTCTTATAATAATCTTAACTTACGGTTTGCAATTTTTTGAGCATCATTATGCAGAATCTCTACAAAATATATTTACTGCAGCTCTATATATTTTGCTTGTGCTCATAGCCTTTAGTCTTTATAAAGTACCTTTTGATATCTATAAAACGTTTTATATTGAGAAAAAATTTGGCTTTTTCAAAGGCAATGTATGGCTTTTTATTAGCGATAGCTTAAAGTCTTTATGTATCTCTTGCATTTTTGGGTTTATTCTTATAGCTGCCATATTATATATTTTTGAAAATATCCCCTACTGGTGGCTAGCAGCCTCTGGCTTGCTCTTTGCAACAATATTGCTCATTAATCTCATATACCCTACACTCATTGCCCCTTTTTTCAATAAATTTACACCTCTTGAGGATATGGCACTTAAAGAGCATATTAATACCCTAATGCAAAAGGTGGGATTTTCATCAAATGGCATTTATATAATTGATGCGAGCAAAAGAGATGGCAAGCTTAATGCCTATTTTGGAGGGCTGGGCAAAAGCAAGCGTGTGGTATTGTTTGATACACTTTTAGAAAAAGTTACCACAAAGCAGCTCATCGCCATACTTGGGCATGAGCTTGGGCATTTTAAAAATCATGATATTTATAAAAATATCATTTTCAGTGCTATGCTTATATGTGTTATTTTTTTTCTCATGTCTCATATCCCTGTGCAAGTTTTTCATGAACTCAATATTACGCAAACGAGCTATAATTATCTGCTCATTATCATGCTTGTAGCCGATCTTATAAGCCTATGGCTTATGCCATTAATGGGCTTATTAAGTAGGCATAATGAATACAAGGCGGATTCTTTTGGTGCAGCAATTGAAAGCAAAGAAGCACTAAGAGAGGCTTTATTAGTGCTTGTGAATGAGAATAAGAGTTTTCCTTCATCTCATCCGCTTTATATATTTTTTTATTACACCCATCCACCATTGCTTGAAAGGCTTAAGGCATTAGGCTATCAAGAGCCATGAAACGCATTAAGACAGTTATTAAAAATGCTATCGATATGCTGCAAGATAGTAGCATAAGACCTCTTTTAGAGGCAGAGATTCTTCTTGCCCATACTTTAGGGCAGGATAGAGTTTATCTCCATATTCAAGAAAATAGCTTTATTGATGATGAGCTTGAAGAGTTTTTTTTAAAGCTTATCCATCGCAGGATTCAGGGCGAACCTATTGAGTATATCACGCAAAAAGTATCTTTTTATGCTCATCATTTTTTTATAGATAAGGGTGCATTAATACCTCGCCCAGAGAGTGAAATACTTGTGCAAAAAGTCTTTGAATATGCATGCTCAAAACCATCATGCAAAATTGCCGAAGTAGGTGTTGGCAGTGGTGCTCTTATTTGCTCATTGGCTCTTTTGTCAGAAAAATTCATATTATATGGCAGCGATATTTCAGCCCCTGCTTTAAAAATCGCTCAAGTAAATATTGATTTATATGGCTTAAGGCATCGCATTTCTTTATTTCATGCACCATTTATTGATGCAATACCAAAGCCTATAGATATTCTTTACTCAAACCCTCCTTATATTCAAAATGGAACATTGCTCCCAAAGTCCTTAAGCTTTGAGCCACAAAATGCTCTCTTTGGCGGCAAAGATGGTGATGAAATTCTTAAGCAATTGATTCTCATAGCAAGGGAGCATGAAATTCCTCACCTTATTTGTGAAATGGGCTATAATCAAAGGCAGAGCATTGATGCTTTCATATCAGATTCAATACAAAATTATTCATTAAAATTTTATAAAGATTTAGCAGGTTTGGATAGAGGCTTTGAGCTCCATTTTTATTAATTGGGGTAAGAAAATTCTTTGCAATAAAAAATACTATGTCTGAAAATTTAAGCAATAAACCTAAGCTATAAGAAAATCTACAAAATCAGATAACACTTTATACAAACACAATATAAATAGCAAACTAAAAAACTCTCAATGAATATCTTAAAGCATTAATCAACCTCTATAAATGCTCTTTTATCTCAATAAAATGAATATTAAACACAGAACAAATAAATTCGGCTAAATTATTAAAAAAATATTAAACATAAATTTTTATTGTATAATATACTTATTTAGTAATAAAATAAACTATAATGGGGTATTGAAAAATAAAAAAATCATTATCTCTAACAAATATAATACATATTTTGACATGTATTTATCTATATTAAACCTTCTAAAATAAAAATTCTTTATATATATTATAAAAAATTAATACACATATGAATCATATCTTACATTTTTTATAATGTATATATTGTGTTTATTACTTTTTTATACTATAATACTCTTACAATTTTATTCAAGGAGCATTCATGGCAAATTTAAAACATACAAATTTCTCACAAGAGACTTTAGCATTACATGCAGGATATAATTATGACACACAAAGAACTATAAGTGTGCCTATATATCAAAATATTGCCTATAGTTTTGAGAATCTACAACAAGCAGCAGCTCGATTTAGTTTGCAAGAATTAGGAAATATATATTCAAGGCTTACTAATCCAACCGTTGATATATTAGGGGCAAGACTAGCAGCCATTGAAGGCGGAGCTTTTGGTGTGCCAACAGCAAGCGGGAGTGCAGCAATTTTTTATGCCATTGTAAATTTGGCACAAAATGGGGATAATATAGTTTTTTCTAATAAAATATATGGTGGCACGCAAACACTTTTTGTGCATACGCTAAAAAGGTTTGGAATAGAAGCTAGAGTTTTTGATATAGATAATATAGAATCTTCATTAGAATCTGTTATTGATCCTCATACAAAAGCTATATTTTTTGAGAGTATTTCAAATCCACAAATTTCAATAGCTGATACAACAAAAATCACAAATATTGCAAAACAACATAGCATAATTACCATATGTGATAACACCGTTGCTACTGCCTTTTTACATAAACCATTTGAATATGGTGTTGATGTAAGTGTTTATAGTTTAAGCAAATATGTAAGTGGGCAAGGAAGCGTATTAGGAGGGGCTATAGTTGAAAGAGTTGGATTAAATGAACTCATTAAAGACAATGAACGCTACCCCGCGTTTAATACACCAGTTGCAAGTTATCATGGATTGGTTTATTCAACTTTGGAATTACCTATTTTTAGCATTAGAGTTATTATTGAATGGCTCAGAAATATTGGGGCTACCTTATCTGCTAATGCTGCTTGGGTTTTATTGCAAGGTTTAGAAACACTAGAGCTACGCATTAAAAAGCATAGTCAAAATGCACTTAAAATAGCAGAATTTTTGCAATCTCATTCAAAGATAAAAAGTGTTGATTATCCCGGTTTATCAAGCAATCCATATAATGCCCTGCTTAAAAAGTATTATAAAGATTCTCATGCAAGTGGGCTTATATCATTTGAAGTAGAAAGCCAACAAGAAGCACAAAAAATATGCAATAGCGTAGAAATATTTGCAATTGTTGTAAATATAGGTGATTCTAAATCCTTGATTATTCACCCAGCTTCTACAACTCATTCACAGCTTAGCAAAGAAGAGTTGCAATCAGCAGGCATAACACCATCAACAATTAGGCTGAGCATAGGTTTAGAATCTACACAAGATTTGATAGCAGATTTAAAACAAGCTATTGAGAAATAAATTTAAGGAGTAAATATGAGTAGTATTATAAAAGCATTAGAATCTTTAAGACAAGGAGAATGGGTTGATTTAACTCATGAGGTGCATGCAAATATACCAAAATTTGGAGCATTCCCAGATTTAGCAGTAGAAACACCTTATAATGTAGCAAAAGATGGTTTTTTTGTGAATAAGGTTAGCTTTGTAACACAATATGGCACACATATTGATGCACCAATTCATTTTAGTGAAGGCAAAAGGAGCTTAGAACAACTTGAACTTAAAGAACTTATCTTGCCTCTTTATGTTATCAATAAAGAATATGAGGTAAATAATAATCCAGACTTCATATTAGGAGTTAAAGATATTTTAGAGTTTGAAAAAGAATATGGAATAATTGAAAAAGATAGCTTTGTGGCATTTGCTAGCGGTTGGAGTAAGCGTTGGGAAATAAGTGATTTTAGCAATAAAGATAAAGATGGGATTGCACATACTCCCGGCTGGAGCATAGAAGCACTTGATTTATTATTGAATCATAGGGGTGTTAAAGCAGTAGGGCATGAAACTCTTGATACAGATGCAGCAATAGATGTTGCTAAAAATAAATTCTTATTTTCAGAAAAATTTGTTCTTGATAATGATAAATATCAAGTAGAATTACTTACAAATCTCACCCTTTTGCCACCAAAAGGGAGCGTTATTATTGTTGGAGTGCCAAAGTTTCGTGCATTCCCGGGCTTTCCTGTGCGTGCATTTGCAATTAAGCCTAAAGCTGAAAAGGAGATATGATGGCAAAATTTAGAGAAAAATTGCATAATGAATTATCAAGCACACTTCATTATGCGGTAAATTTATATGGTGGAGTGCCCGGAGTTGTGGCTGTGCTTACAGATGAAAAGGGCAATATATTTGAAAATGCGGTTGGAAAATTATCAATTGATAAAGATGAGAACATAAAATTAAATAGCATATTTAATATTTTTTCCATCACAAAAACATTAACCGCCACAATTGGTATGCAGCTTGTAGAAAAAGGTTTAATCAATTTAGATGAACCTGCAAAAAAGTATGTAAGTGCAATTAAAGAAATCCCACTTTTAAAAGGTTTTGATAAAGATAATAAACCAATTTTATCAAAGCCTATAAATGATATTTCAATTAGAGATTTATTCTTGCATACTTCAGGTTTTGGATATGAATTTTTTAATAAAGAAGATGAATTATATAGACAGCATAATAACATACCTAGTGTTATTAGTAATACTTTTGATTCTCTTAAAAGTGTATTACTATTTGAACCCGGTAGCAAATGGAATTATGGAATAGGCATTGATTGGCTAGGAAAAGTTATTGAGAATGTATATAATGATAGGCTTGCTAATGTTATGAAAAAATATCTTTTTGAGCCTTGTGGCATGAGTGAAAGCGTATTTGATTTAACACAAGAGTTACAAAATAATCTCGTAGTTATTCATTTTAGGGATAAAAATGGAAGCATTACGCCAAACCATGAATTTTTATTACCAAATCCAACACCTATGGACATGGGCGGACATGGTGTGCATTCTAGTGCATTAGATTATGCGAAATTTATCCGTGCCATATTAAATGATGGAATGGGGGAAAATGGTAGAATCTTAAAGGCAGAAACTATTGATTTTATGTGTAAGTCTGGAATTGAAGGTTTTGAATGCAAAGGATGGAAAAGTGCTAATGAAGATCTCGCTAATAAAAGTGCTAATGAATTTTTTCCAAACACTAAGAAAGGCTGGGGGTATAGCTTTCAAATAAATGAAGAAGAGGCTTCAACCGGAGCACCCGCTGGGACTTTGCGTTGGGCTGGTATATCAAATCTTTTTTTCTTTATTGATAGAAAAAATAAAATTGGTGGCTTTTGGGGTTCTGCAATCTTGCCTTTTATAGATATAGCCTCATATCAAGGTTATTTAAGCTTTGAGAGTGCTATTTATAGGAATCT
>JARHYY010000102.1 GCA_029258405.1 Helicobacteraceae bacterium
GGTTAATTTGCCACCTATTATTTTATATTTATTTATTTTAATGTTTGAAATCAAAGTTTGATTATATTTTTTATTTATACTTTGATTTTAAGCATAAAATGGCTTTGATTTCAAAGCGAAGGTTACACTATGTTAAGTGCTTATGTATTAAAATGGTTATGTGGTTTGGGGGGAGTGTTAATGCTTAGGGTTTAGAGTGGGGGGATGTGGAGATAATGTTAAAGTTGGGATTGGTAAAATATAATCTAATTAAATTTTTAACCTCATAGCGAAAACTATGAGGGTTGATAAAAATCAATTTTTTTGAGCTATTTCTTCTATAATGGCATTAAATGTTTTACTTGGTCGCATAATTGCTTCTGTTTTACTATCATCAAACTTATAGTATCCACCTAAATGCACTTTGCTGCCCTGTATGCTATTGAATTCTAATCTTATATTATCTTCTTGGGTTTGAAGTTTATGGGCAATGGGTTTGAAAAATGCCGCCAAAGAAGAATCTTGTGTTTGTTGTGTAAGCATTTGTGCGAAATAAAGGCTTAAATAAAAATGGCTTGTTCTGTTATCATCTTCTCCTACTTTTCTTGATGGGGCTTTGTTGTTATTGAGCCACTCTCCAATAGCACCATCAAGACATTCAGCAAGAATTTTTGCTCGAATATTATTATTTTTTTGTGCAAAAAATTCTAAACTTGCTTGCAATGCCAAAAATTCGCCCAAGCTATCCCAACGCAAATGATTTTCTTCTACTAACTGCTCTACTTGTTTGGGCGCACTTCCCCCTGCACCTGTTTCAAACATTGCTCCGCCATTGAGCATGGGTACAACAGATAGCATTTTTGCACTTGTGCCAAGCTCTAAGATAGGGAATAAATCTGTAAGATAATCTCTTAAAACATTGCCTGTAATAGAAATTACATTTTTTTGCACACGAATAAGCTCTAAAGATTTCAAGCATGCTTGTTTGGGTGCAAGTATTTCAATATCTTTTCCTTTTTCTTTTAGTCTTTGTTGTACTATATCAATCATAATTTTATTACTTGCTCTTTGAGAATCAAGCCAAAAGATAGCCTTCTCTCCTGTAATATCTGCTCTTTGTATGCCTAAATCAATCCAATTCAAAACCGCATCAAATTTTGCTTGATTAGCACGATAAATATCACCTTTGCATACATTATGAGAAAGCAACACATTATCCTCACTATCTACTATTATGATAGTTCCTTCATCTGGAGCTACAAATGTTTTATCATGCGAGCCATATTCTTGTGCTTTTTTTGCCATAAGCCCTACATTAGAAACGCTTCCTAGCTCTTTGGGGTTGAGCGTACCATTTTTATGTAAATCTTCTAGCACGGCTTCATAAATGGTGGCATAAGTTTGATCGGGTATTATAGCGTTTGTATCACATTCATTACCATCCTTATCCCATAGCTTTGCACCGTTTTTAAGCATTGCTGGCATAGAGGCATCAACAATAACATCACTAGGGACATGCAAATTGGTAATACCTTTTTGAGAATTAACCATAGAAATCTTTGCTGAATGTTGCATAATGTCGTGGTATTTGTTTAAAATCATATCTTTTTTGCTCGAAAGCTCAACCTTGCTTAAAAGTTCTGATAGTCCATTGTTAGCGTTAATGCCTAATTTTTCAAATTCATCAGCAAATTCATCAAAAAGTGGTTTAAAATATGTCTTTAATGCATAGCCAAATAAAATAGGATCGCTTATTTTCATCATGGTAGCTTTAAGGTGCAATGAAAATAAAATATTTTCTCTTTTGCATATTTCGATTTGTTGGGTATAGAAAGCACTTAGTTTTTGAATATCCATAAAAGTAGCATCTAAAATTTCATTTTTTTCAAGATTGATATTATCTTTTAAGATAGTACTTGTGCCACCTTTATCAATAAATTTTATTTGAGCTTTTGTTGGGTTTTTTATTAAAACTGCTTTTTCATTGGAGAAAAAATCGCCATCAAGCATATATGAAACCCTTGTTTTTGAGTTTTTATCAAATTGTGGAGCTCTGTAAGGATTTTTTTTAGCATATTCTTTTACAGCTTTAGTACATCTTCTATCTGAATTGCCTTGTCGTAATACAGGATTTACCGCAGAACCTAAAACCTTTTGATATTTTTCCTTAATGGCTTTTTGTTCATCATTTTGTGGCTCATCAGGAAAGTTAGGCACTTTATAGCCCTTGACTTGAAGTTCTTGAATAGCTGCTTTGAGCTGCGGAATGGAAGCTGATATATTTGGTGTTTTAATAAGGTTCGCATCTTCTTGTTTTACTAATGTTCCAAGAAAAGCGAGATCATCTTTAAAGCCATTTTCAGAAAACTGTGCCAGAACTCTTGCGGCAAGAGAAATATCTGCGGTTTCTACCGTAATGTTTGCATGCTTTAAAAAAGCTTTTGCAATAGGCAAAAATGAATAGGTTGCTAATGCTGGAGATTCATCAGTAAGGGTATAAGTAATTTTCATGAAGTTATCCTTGTGTTTAATATTTATGATTTATCGGTGTAAATCGATTCTTTCTTCTTGCATCTGGTAGGGTGCAATCGATACTTTGGGTGGCACAGGTTGAATATTGGATTGCTTTGTATAAGCTTGAAATCTTGAGAGTTTCTTAGGTAACTCCTTTTGTTGAGATAAAGGAACAGTACCAACAACTTTTCCTGTTTTTGCATCTATGAGCAATCCTTTATTAGGATTGTTTTTTTGGATTGTTTTTATTTGTTGTTCCATTTCTTTTTTCTTATCATTATTTAAATAGAGCGGTTGGAGCATTGGTTTTCTTCCCTCTGCATTAACAGTAGGCACTGAACGCATAGAATCAAAATAGCTTTTCTCTTTTTTTTGAGTTTCATTAAATTGAGCTTTCTTGTTCGTTTTTACATAGGTATCTGCCAAAGCAAAAGAAGATGCAAACATAACAACAATAAATATCCTATTCATAGAACACACTCCTTTTTATTTATGCTAAAATATTGTTAATATTATAGAGTACTTTTGCTCATATTATCATAAAAATTTAAAGGAGTAATCATGTCTGTTGAATCTATCGTATTTTTATCAACCAATGAAGCCCCAAAGGCTATTGGTCCCTATTCTCAAGCAACTGTTGTGGGTAACCTTATTTATACATCAGGGCAAATTGCCCTTCTCCCATCTGGTGCTATGATTGATGGAGGCATACAAGAACAAACTACACAAGTATTAAAAAATTTACAAGCTGTCCTTAAAGCAGGTGGAAGCAATTTCAATCAAGTTATCAAGACAACTATTTTTCTTGCTGATATGAATGACTTTGCTCTAGTTAATGAAATCTATGGTCAATTTTTTGGAGAGCATAAACCAGCTAGAAGCACCATTGCTGTAAAAACATTGCCTAAAAATGCTTTAATTGAAATTGAATGTATAGCCCTAAAGGTTTCTTAAACCAAATTATAATATAGTACAAGCTTTAATCAAGCACAATGAAAAAAGGAGCATAATTTAATGTATGCGATTATTAAGAATGGAGGCAAACAATACAAGGTAAGCAAAGGCGATATTGTTCTCTTTGATAAGCTTAACCTTGAGCCAAAATCAGCTGTTTTTTTTGAAGAAGTTCTTGCTATCTCTCAAGACAATAATCTTGTCGTTGGCACCCCTTTTATAGAAGGAGCAAAAGTTGAGGGAACAGTTATTAATGAAGGACGAGCAAAAAAAGTTATTACCTTCAAAAAAAGAAGACGAAAAGACAGCAAGACAAAACGAGGTTTTAGACGCTCTTTTACACGCGTACGAATCATAGATATCAAAAACTAAGGAGCATCAATGGCACACAAGAAAGGTCAGGGCAGCACACAAAATAACAGAGACTCCGCTGGACGCAGGCTAGGTGTTAAAAAATTTGGTGGAGAATTTGTTAGGGCAGGTAGTATAATTATACGCCAAAGAGGTACACAATTTCATGTAGGTAATAATGTGGGCATAGGCAAAGATCATACTATTTTTTCTAAAATTGATGGCATTGTCAAGTTTGAAAAAAAAGATAAATATCGACAAAAAGTTTCTGTTTATACCGCCTTATAAGATACATTTCATGCAATAAAGCCTTTGCTTTTTGCGTGAGATTTCAATCAATGCTTTATGGTGCTCTTATTAATATAAGTATAGTTTTTGAATTGCTAACATTAATTTTTATAGAAATTAGAATATCGCATTCTATAAATGTTTGATTTTTTTTGAAAAATGACGATGTAGTATATGCCTAATAAAAACAGGTGACATTCTTTATAAAAAGGAGTTATGAATGGATACAACTGGAATGGTAGCTCATGCTGTAGCTTCTGGGAATATCTTGGCTATGAAAAAAGCAATGGATAGTCAAGAAAATATCATGTCCGGCTTACTTAATGGCATGGAAGCAAATTCGCAAAATCTTCACACAACAAGTGCCACACAAGCAACAGGAGTAAATACCGCAACAGACGGTGGAATTGATATCAGAATCTAATATACACAAAATAAATGCCATTTTAATGGCATTTATTTTGGTATTGATTAATCTTAATATATCATAATGCCTTTAAGAAAATTAATGTTCTAGTCTAAAAGTAGGAGATATTGAGGCATCTGCACAATGAATAATAAGTTGTATTTATTTTCTTTTCTGCTTATGTTACTTTCTTCTGGTATATTTGCTCATTCTTCATCTGAAAAACAGTTATTTTTTGATTATTATATTAAAGATAAACCAAAAGGGATTGTAAGAGATTTCTATATATGGCAATATCTTAATGAAAATAAACTTCAAACTAATGAAATTAATGTGGCATATACATTGCTAAACACTCAAAACCCTTATATAAAAAAAACATTGCAAAAGCTAGGTAAGACACAAGCACTTCCAGAAGAGGCTCAATGTATGCAAATGAATATACAAGATGCACTACAAAAGGATGCAAAATGTTTATTTCTTGCTGTCAATTCTCAACTATCAAAATTCAAAACAATGCCCAAAGCCCAAATAGACCTTGCCATAAAAAAATTATCCCACTCAAAAACATATGCTTCTATTATTGATGCCATAAAAATATTATCCTCTCCACAAAAAACACAAAAGCTTTTTGATTCTAATGCAGCCGTTTTTGCAATGGTTTATAACGCATTGAATAGTGCAGAAAAACAAAAAATAACCTCTAAAAACCCGTCTCAATCTCTTGAGAGCTTAAGCAAACAAAATGTTCCAGCCTTTTTTAACATTATTAACACAGTGGCATTGTCATCTCAAACAAGCACACTTAAAAATATGATTCTTCAAAGTTATATTACTGAAGCTCCACATCAAACATTATTTTTACTCGGAATAAATGAGCTACGGTTTGGAAGCAAACAAAAAGCACTAGCTTATTTTAAGCAAACAGAACAATCCACAACATTAAGATTTTATAAGGATAGAGCATTATTATGGCAATATTTACTAACTCAGGATAAATATTATTTAGAAGAACTTGCTCAAAGTAAAAATGTAAATATATTCAGTATTTATGCTATACAAAAACTCAATAAAAAACCACTTTTTGATATTGTTTATGATATTCCTCATCTCTCAAAACAAAAACCTCCATTTAACACGCAAGATCCATACTTATGGCAGGAGATAGCCTCTCTTAATGTAAAAAACCTTAATGATAATCATATTGCACAGATTATCGCCCATCTGTCTTACGAAGAGACCAAGCCACAATTAGCTTATATATTGCAAAAAAAAGATAATTTTACAAAACATTACTATATAGTACCATACCAAGGGCTTATTAGCTGGGAAACGCAAGATGAACAAAGTTTTGTGCTCTCTATCGCTAGGCAAGAGAGTCAATTTATACCAACAGCTATTTCTCGTTCATTTGCACTAGGCATGATGCAGGTAATGCCTGCTTATGTAAAACCTTTTGCACAGGAAATGGGCAAAAAAAACGTTGAATACAATGATATGTTTAATCCAAAAATAGCTTTGGAGATAGGAAGATACTATATAAAAAAACTACAAAAAGAATATAAGCACCCACTGTTTGTAGCTTATGCCTATAATGGCGGACCGACTTTTTTACGCAAACTTTTAAGTAAAAATGAATTATTTATCAAAAATAGAGCTTTTGAACCATGGATAAGCATGGAGCTTATTCCATATGAAGAAACGCGTTTGTATGGTATGAGAGTCTTAGCAAATTTTATTATTTATCAAAATTTTTTTGGAAAAAATATTTCAATTGAACATTTACTCAAGCAAACACTTATTTACCCTAAATAATAGCCCTTAAGAATTCTTAATGTAACCACTAACGCTTTATATAATCAATCCTCCAATATTTACTTGAAGAAAAATTAAAATTTAGTATTTTTGAATCAAAAATGCAACTAAAACTTCACTATTAAAGCAATTAAAAATAAACCCATCAAACCACTAGTAAAATATAATATATTATTATTGGTGCACCCCCCCCAACAACCCTCAATTATACTATACCCAAACCTCAAACCTCAAACAAGCAATAAACCTTAGAGTCCAAAAATTCAAATAACAGAATAAACCTTAAAGAACTTACTTAACTCCACTATATAA
>JARHYY010000104.1 GCA_029258405.1 Helicobacteraceae bacterium
CCCATTAATCATAAAGTTTCTTGAACTCCAAAATATTAGTAAGGACAATATCAACCTTGTGCTTGAGTTTGTTTTTACAATGAGCTTATAATATAACTTTATATAGTGAAGTTAAGTAAGTTCTTTAAGGTTTATTGCTTGTTTGAGGTTTTGGACTCTAAGGTTTATTGCTTGTTTAAGTTTTGAGGTTTGGGTATAGTATAATTGAGGGTTGTTGGGGGGGGTGAAGCTTTAATGTTTTTTGGTTTTACTTATTTATTTAATGTTAAAAAATGGTGCGTTAATTTTGTGGGCGGCAGAACAGAATGAAAATTTTATATACTTTTTACAAAGTAAAAAATTAAGATTATTATTTGGAATGAATGCAATTTTACTGTGAATAAATGTAACCTCGAGTTACAATAATTACTTTTATATGTTTTTTGTATTTACTCATTATTATACTTTCATATTATGATTATATAATAACTAAGTAATGTATAAAGGAATAGCATGAATATTCGTACACAAAATTACACAAATTCCTTTAATGAGGCTTTTCCACTCGGCAATGGAAGGCTTGGGGCTATGGTATATGGAGATGGTGTAACATGTACTTTTACTTTAAATGAGAATACCTTATGGTCTGGTATGCCTCATGTATCCACGCAAGAAGATTCCTTGCTTTTACCTCATCGTTTTTTAAAAGATGGCTTATATGGCTATGAAGGCAGTATCAATAAAAATGGTAAATTCTATCAAGACAAACTTCAAGAGCTCAAAAAAATGATTATCAACAAGGAATATACAAAAGCAACACATTTTGCAGAAGAATGGCTTCAAGGAGGCTTTTCCCAAAGCTATATGCCCTTTGGAAAGCTTATTTTATCATTTGATATACAAAAAACCCATATCACAAATTATTATAAGAGCCTTGATTTAAAACATGCTCTTTATACAGAAGAGCTTTACACACAAGATAACACTATACATGTCCAAAGCTTTATGAGTTATCCTCAAGATGCTTTATTTATATATATAAAATCTATAAAACATATAGATTTATGTATAACTCTTAAAGGGGGTTTAATTCAAAGTAGCTTTTTTGATGATACCGCTAAAAGCTTAGTAGCCTATGGAAAATGTCCATCTTATGCTTCTCCATATTTTCCAGAATCAAGTGTTATTTTTGAAGAAAATAAAGGTATAGGTTTTATAGGGGGGCTGAAAGTGCTAGAATGTGATGGTATTGTTCTTGGGAACTATTTAAAGAGCTCCATCAAAGAAGCTTGCGAAATATTCCTTGCCTTTGATATTCAAAGCGGCTTTAAAGCTTACAATCTTAAACCACAAAGCGATTCCTTAAGCCTATACCCCCTCCTTCACTCTAAGCTAGAAAAGCTTGATAATGAATATTCATATTACAAAGAAGAGCATATTGACGATTATCAATGTATAGCAAATTCAAGCTTGAAAATAAGTACAAATGAATCTTTTGAGGAAGATATAGATTATGAAAAAACCACTTGCTGTGCTACACTGTGTTCTTTATTGTTTGAATATGGACTTTATTTATTGATTGCAAGTAGCAGAGGTGAAAACCAGCCTTGCAACTTACAAGGCTTATGGAATGATAGCACCTTACCTGTTTGGTCATGCAATTATACTACCAATATTAATTTAGAAATGAATTATTGGGGGGCTTGTGTTTTTGGGATTGAAGAATGTATATTGCCACTTTTTAAATGCTTAGAAGAATTAAGCATAGCAGGCAAAAAAACTGCTAAAGACTACTATAATGCAAGAGGTTTTGTGTGCCATCACAATACAGACTTATGGAGGCACACACAACCAACAGGCAACGGTGTGCAACATACTCTATGGGCTTTTGGAGGTGCTTGGCTTAGCCTTACTCTATACCAATTCTTACAATACAATCCAAATGAAAAGCTCTTAAAAAGGCTTGAGCCATTGCTTGAAGAATCAAGCTTGTTTTATGTTGATTTTCTGACACAAATTGATGGCATATATCATACTATTCCATCAACTTCCCCTGAAAATAACTTTATTGATCCCAAAACCAAACAAAGAGCAGCAGTAGCAATGAGTTCAAGCATGGATATAAGCCTTTTGAATGAGCTTTTTAATGCTACACTTGATACATTAGCCTATTTTAACAAAACAGATTCACAGCATTTTAAAGAAATTAAAGAAGCCTTAAAAAACCTAGCTTCAATACAAAAGGATAATGATGGAGGTATAGCTGAATGGTATCATAAAGATTTATTCACTCATGATAATAACCATAGACATATTTCCCATCTCTATGGATTATATCCTTATAATCTATTCTTTAAAAATGAAGAGCTTTTACAAGCTGCAACAAAGAGCCTTTTACAACGAGGAGAACTAGGCACAGGTTGGTCGCTTGTATGGAAAATTGCCTGCCATGCAAGATTAAAAAATACACAAATCGTACAAAAACTTTTGCAAAAGCTCTACCAAAAAGCTGCCCCTACTCCAAATTCATTTAATCATATTTTAGATTGTGAAAAAATAGATTTTGTCAATGGAGGGGGCTTATATCCAAATTTTCTTTTGGCACATCCACCATTTCAAATAGATTCTTCTTTAGGCATAGCTGCGGCATTGGTTGAGATATTTGTACAATGCCATAATGATTATATAGAGTTGCTCCCTTGCTTGCCTTCTACTTGGAGCAATGGAATGCTCTGTAATATAAAGCTTAAAGGTGGTATAAGAATAAGTATTAAATGGAAAGAATCAGCTCTTGCATGGCTTGAGCTTTGTGCGTTTAAAGATAGTAATGTAAAAATCAAATATCAAGACTGCATACTTCAAACAGAATTAAAAGCAAATACACCTTGCACTTATACACAAAGTCATTTTAAAGGATACTTATGAAAATCTCTCAAAAAATAAATGATATAATGATCAATAAGATTCAGCCTCTAGCCTTAAAATTTGAAAAACAGCCACATATTTGTGCTATAAAAAATGGTTTCATTGTGCTTTTGCCCTTGCTTATCGTGGGAAGCTTTATGATGATATTGCTCATTCCTCCTTTTGATCAAAATACTACAAACTCTTTTGGAAAAGCATGGCTACAACTTGCAAAAGATTTAGGTCCATCTCTGTGGCGTGTGTTTCAAATGACCTTTAATTCCATTGGGCTTTTTGCTTCTGCCTCTATTGCTTATTATCTTGCAAAGGAATATAAACTTTTGCCATTGCATACTGCTTTGCTTTCTTTGGTGAGTTTTTTGCTTGTGTGCATGCCTTATAATGAGAACTTAGCAGATATTACCTATCTTGGAGGAAAAGGCTTATTCCTTGCCATTTTTATAGCTTTTTATACAGTTGAGCTTACCCGATTTATCACCAAAAACAATCTCTGCATAAGACTCCCAAAAGAAGTGCCAGATACTGTAGCAGAATCTTTTAATATACTTATCCCTATTATATGTGTGCTTATAACTTTGTATCCGCTTACGCTTATTACAGAATCGCTTTATGATACAAGTGTGCCTGTTCTTGTAGAAAAGTTTTTAAAACCTCTTGTGCAAGCAAGTGATTCTATATACACTTTACTTTTCTTAACTTTTATTATCCATATCCTATGGTTCTTTGGAGTTAATGGAGCTTTAATATTTATGCAGCTTTGGACACCTTTTTTGCTTGTCAATCTTAATTCTAATCTCTTGGCATTCCAAAGTGGAGAGCCCCTACCTTTTATCGTAACTAATGGTTTTTGGGATTTTTATGTAACTCATGGTGGCAGTGGTGGCTTAGTGTCTTTGGCTCTATGCCTTGTGCTTTTTGCCCGCTCAAAACTTTGTAAAACCATAGGCAGAGTAGGTCTTGTACCCACCTTTTTTTCTATTGGAGAACCTATCATGTATGGGTTGCCTGTAATTCTAAACCCTATTTTTGCTTTTCCTATGATAATTAATCCTTTGCTCAATGCTACTATTGCCTATTTTGCTACGCAATATAATATCATTCCTAGCATGATTATCCTTGCTCCATGGACCACCCCAGCACCCATAGGAGCATTTATCGCCACGGGCGGAAGCATAGGTGCAGCAATTTTAAGCATTATGCTTATCATTTTAAATTGCTTTATCTATTATCCTTTTGTGAAGCTTTATGATAAGATTTGCTTACAGAAGCAATGATATATAAAATCTTTATATTAAGCATTCCCATATATGTATGACTAATCATACATATATGGGTTATTATTCATCATGAATTACTTATAATAAGTTCTAATTAAAAAATAATTTTTGTAACTATTTTAAACATTATAAAATAATAACTAAAAATTTCTATAAATTTTTACATATATTTAATAAAAACAAATTATAATAACATAAATACTATATAAAAGGCTTAGCAATGAAAAAAAAACTTAAAGTCGGTGTTATCCAATTTAATCCTAAAAGTTATAACTACGAACACAATCTTTCTAAAGCCATAAACTTAAGCACCAAAGCTTTAAAAGAAGGGGCAAAACTCATTGTTTTACCAGAGCTCTTTGATAGTGGCTATTGTGTAGAGGATAAAGATAGAGATTTTAGTATTGACTTCAAAAGTAAGCACCCCACCCTACAAGCCTTAAAAAAACTCACTAAAGAATATGAAGCCTATATTATCGCTTGCTCTATAGAAAGAGATAAAAACCTTTATGATAGTGCCTACATTATTGACAAAGAAGGAAAAATAGAAATATATCGCAAAATTTATCTTTGGGGCGATGAGAGCAAAAGATTCTCAAGAGGCAATAAATACCCTGTGTTTGAACTTGATTTTAAAGAATTTAAAATTAAAATAGGTTTGCAAATTTGCTATGAAGTAGGCTTTAGCGAAGGGGCTAGATTTTTAGCACTACAAGGGGCAAAGATTATTTGCTACACTGCAGCATATAGCAAAATAAGAAGCTATGCTTGGGATTTGGCTAGCAGAGCAAGAGCTTTAGAAAATGGTGTTTTTGTCCTTGCGGCTAATCGTTGTGGGAATGAGTTTTCAAAATTAAGCAAAAAAGAGCTTCATTTTGGCGGAAAATCAAAAATCATCAATCCTAAAGGCGAAGTGATAAAAGAACTCTTAGAAGAAGAAGATTTTATTATTAGCGAACTTGATTTAGATGAAGTCAAAGAGCAGAGAAAGACTATTCCCTATCTCAAAGATTTAAATCTAAAGCTAAATCGCAACATGCTTAAAAAAATCCATCTCAAAATAAAGGAGTAAAAATGGCAAAAGAAATTTTAGTTGCTTATGGTGTAGATATTGATGCTGTGGCTGGTTGGCTTGGGAGCTATGGAGGAGAAGACTCCCCTGATGATATTTCAAGAGGGCTTTTTGCGGGTGAAGTTGGAGTCCCTAGACTTTTAAAACTCTTTAAAAAATACAATATTCCTGCAACTTGGTTTTCTCCCGGGCATTCCATAGAAACTTTTCCCGAACAAATGAAAATGATAGTTGATGCTGGGCATGAAATAGGTGTGCATGGATATTCACATGAAAATCCTATAGCCATGAGTGCAAAACAAGAAGAAGATGTTTTAATAAAAAGCATAGAGCTTATAGAAAAAATTAGTGGCAAAAAACCAACAGGCTATGTTGCACCTTGGTGGGAATTTTCAAGCATTACAAATGAGCTTTTGCTTAAATATGGCATAAAATATGATCATTCCTTGATGCATAATGATTTTACCCCTTATTATGTCCGCGTAGGAGATAAATGGACTAAAATTGATTATAGCCTAGAAGCTAAAGACTGGATGAAGCCTTTAGTGCGTGGGACAGAAACAGATTTAGTTGAGATTCCGGGGAGCTGGTATTTAGATGATTTACCGCCTATGATGTTTATAAAAAAATCTCCAAATAGTTTTGGTTTTGTTTCCCCAAGGGATATAGAGCAATTATGGATAGATCAATTTGATTGGGTTTATCGTGAAATGGATTATGCTGTTTTTACCATGACTATACATCCTGATGTTAGTGGTCGTCCGCAAGTTTTATTAATGCATGAACGAATTATTGAGCACATTAATAAGCATGAGGGCATAAGGTGGGTAAATTTAAACACTATGGCTGATGATTTTATCAAACGATTCCCACGAAAGAAATAATTACAAGGCATTGTGCATGTGTATTCTATGCGGAGAAATGATAAGCACTTTGCATTGGAGTGAGCTTAGCTTTAAAGAAAAGCATGCACAAATGCTAGTAGGCGATGAACAAAAGCAAAGACTCCAAGCAAGGCTTAAAAAGGTTACAATCTTAAATAAAATCTTAGAATTTTATGGACTTAAGTTAAAAGAATGGCAAAATTCTAAATTCATACTAAGTAATAAAAAAGGTAGAGATATTATAGTCAATGATTTAGGCGACCTATGGATAAAGGCAAGCGAACTTGAGAAGAAAAGTTTTGATGTTTTAGATGACAAATTGCTTGAATTTTTAAGAACCAAAAATGGCTAAAATTCCTACCCATATTATCACAGGCTTTTTAGGTAGCGGAAAAACTACTTTTTTAAAAGAACTTTTAGAAAAAAGAGAGCATGATAATATTGCTTTGATTATCAATGAATTAGGTGAGATTTCTTTAGACCATGAGCTTATAGAAACCGACTTTATTAAAGAAAAAACCTTATTTCTCAATGCGGGTTGTGCATGTTGCAACAAAAGAGAAGATTTAAAAGAAAAATTTAGGGAACTATTAAACCGCCATGAAAAAAGAGGAGAGAAACTCCAAAGGGTGATAATAGAAACCACAGGTTTAGCAAATCCTGCCCCTATAATCTTTACATTCTTAAGCGATGCTTTCTTAAGTAATCATTTTGAGATTTGCAACATACTCACATGTGTAGATGCCCTAGATGGGCTTAGGCATCTTGAAAATGAAGAAGCTTGTAGCCAAATATTAAGCTCTGATTGTATTATTCTTACAAAAAGCGATTTAAATGCAAACACACAGAAACTAAGAGATAGAATCAAAGAGCTTTATCCTAGTATAGAAATTTTTGAAAAGCAAGAAGTAGATTTTAATACACTTTTCAAAATTACACATAAAGAACACTATACACCATTAACCAATAAAACACATAGAGATAGCATAAGCTCTATTAGCCTTAGTTTTGAAAAAGCTTTGGATTGGAATATTTTTAGTATTTGGCTTAGTATGCTCTTGCATGAACATGGCACAAAAATATTAAGAGTTAAAGGGCTTATTAACACAAATGAAGGCTATCTTACAAATATCAACGGGGTAGGACATCTTATTTACAATCCTACACATACTAAAATTCCTGATACGAACCAAAAATCAAGCCTTATTTTCATTGCGAAAAATTTGGAACTCGAAAAAATAGAATCTTCTCTCAAAACTTTCTTAAGTTTAAGTAAAGAAAAAACTGAATTTGAGCTACTCAAAAATCAAATTTAAGACTAACAAACAAATTCAAATAATCTAAAAATTATAAAAATACTAATCACTTTTGAGCTTCACCCCCCCCCAACAACCCTCAATTATACTATACCCAAACCTCAAACCTCAAACAAGCAATAAACCTTAGAGTCCAAAAATTCAAATAACAGAATAAACCTTAAAGAACTTACTTAACTCCACTATATAA
>JARHYY010000033.1 GCA_029258405.1 Helicobacteraceae bacterium
AATCCATAAGAATCTATATGAAACTTTTTGTTTCATATAGATTGTATTATTTGTTTTATATGTTATATTATTCTTGTTCTTATAGTGGGTGTATTTTATGCTCTGTTTATCACTATATCTCAACTCGTCTTATTGGCATAAATATGTAATGAGATAAGGAATTGCATATATATTTTATGAGCTCATCAATATAAAGATTGTATATTATTTAGTCTTATTATGAGCTTCTACGCTTTTACTTCCCTTATTATTCTTTATATTCCTATATGCTAGTAGTATGTTATTCTCATCACATCTTAAAGGTAAAGTTTTTAAAGTTTATATGAGCTTAGGTGATACAACTTATCTTGTATTTCTTGAATGTTGTAGTATTTAGAGTTTCTTAGGCTCTGAATTTTTACCATTTTATTTAAGCCATTATGTGATTCTTTATTTAGGCAAAAATGATAATTTAAAATTATGACAGGCTGTGCCAAGTGCTTATATATTAAAATATTTGTGTAGTTTGAGATGAGCTAGGGATAATATCAAAGGGTTGGGTGTCACTAAAAAGTAAGATTTATGAAACGCATTGAGATAAAAGGATAAGGAGCATAGACTCACAACAAGATAATAACATATATAATTTCTTACGATTAATAATCTCTTACAATATGTAAATCTCATTGATTCTCAAGCATAAGTATTAAGCTCTTATATAAGAGTAGAGCTAAAAACCTAGCAATCAAATACATTAAAAAGAACAATAAGGGGTTGTGCTAAAGAGCAAATACTTCTAAAAAGAGTATAAGCCTTTGCATGAATGAGGAATCTCTATAAAAAGATTCTTTATTTATCATATTAAATAAAAGGAACAATATTTGCTTTCAACTCTTCAAATTAATATTAAGGACAAATATGATTGATTCTATTCGTAACCCAATATCACAACCAGCCAATACACATCATCACAAAAACAATAAAAATGCTGCTATTAAAGATTCTTTGTTACAACCATTGAAGCCACAAAAACAAGTAGAGCCTATTACACATGAACATGAGGAAGAGGAAGAAGAATCAAAACCAAAAAGAGAAACTTATGGTTTGCCTTTATTAGAACTCATGACTGATTCTGAATATGCTGCATTTGAACGAATCACAGCCAATATGTCATATAGTCAAAAAATTATGTCAGCACAATCTCTCTATCGCTTGACAACTTTCCAGCTTGCTGAAGGAGCAAATTATCCAAAAGAGATGAAGAATGGCTATGGGAGCACCATTAATTTTGGTGATAAGTTCAATAAGGCTGTGTTATGGGGTGATGTTTCTTTAGATAAAAGAAGCTAAAGATATTACATTCTTATCTGACCTTGTCCTCTTATTTTAAACTTATATGTAGTGAGCTCATTAAGCCCCATAGGTCCTCTTACATGAAGTTTTCCTGTGGCAATGCCCATCTCTGCACCAAAACCAAATTCTCCACCATCGCTAAAACGGGTGGAGGCATTGACATATACACATGCTGAATCAACTTTATCTAAAAAATATTCAGCCATTTTATAATTATCTGTAACAATAGCATCAGAATGATGAGAGCCAAAAGAATTGATATGCTCTATTGCTTCATCAATATTTTCTACCACTCGTACATTAAGAATATTATCGCCATATTCAGTATAATAATTTTCATCATGAGCTAAATGTGCTTTAAAAATATTTATAGCTCTATCACAAGCATAAATAATTGTGCCTTTATCCTCAAGTGAAGGTTTTAAAAAGCTTAAAAATTCTTCAAAAATCAGAGAATCAACCAATAGGGTTTCAATGGCATTGCATACTGATGGTCGTTGTGTTTTAGCATTAATGGCTATATTGACTGCTTGGGAAAAATCTGCATCACTATGCACATACAAATGGCATACACCTTTATCATGTTTAATAACAGGGATTTGTGAATGCTTGCTTACATACTGCACAAGCTCTGTTCCACCTCTAGGTATAACAACATCAATAATATCATTCATGCTCAAAATAGCATCCATCTCTTCTCGTGTTTCTGCCATATATACTAATGATGCGGGCAAGCAATGCCGCTCTAAAACATCATGAAATATTTTTACAATGGCTCTATTGCTTCTTATTGTTTCTTTTCCGCCTTTCAAAACAATGCCATTGCCACTTTTAAGACAAAGAGCCGCTGTATCGCTTGTAACATTTGGGCGAGATTCATAAATGATAGCCACCACACCTAAGGGCACAGTTACTTTTTCAACTCTAATTCCGCTAGGTGCATTAAAGCCATCAAGCACGTGCCCTAATGGATCTTTAAGTAAAGCAATAGCCTCTACACTCTGTGCCATATTTTGTATTTTAGCTGGGGTAAGGCTTAAGCGTTCTAGCATTGATGAATGTATATCCATCTTTTTTACCTCACTGACATCATAAGCATTTGCTTCTAAAATAAGAGTTTGATTTTCAAGAATTAACCGACTTATATCTTTAAGTATCTCTTCTCTTTGAGCAGCATTGAGCCCTAAAAGTATTGAAGTGCTTTCTTTGACTTTTTTTATTTCTCTATATATATGGTTATTCATGTTATCTCTCTTTTAAATTCTCAAAATATTCTGCATCAGCTTTTTGAACTTCTTCAACAAATTTTTCTACCAATTCATCACCTTCGAGTTTGCAAAGGACTTCACCTTTTTTAATGATAAGCCCGCTACCTTTTCCAAAGGCAATAGCAATATCGGCATGCTTTGCTTCGCCTAAGGCATTAACTGCACAACCCATAACAGAAAGCTGCAAAGGCGATTTAATATGTATAAGTTTTTTTTTGATTTTTTCTAAAGAAGTTACTAAATCTGCCTCAATTCTCCCACATGTAGGACATGAAATATAATAGATACCCTCTTTTTGCCTTCCAGAAAATCGCAGAATAGATCGAGCTACTTCAACTTCTTTTTCAAGCTCTCCTGTAATAGAAACCCTTAAAGTATCACCAATGCCTTCCATAAGCAACATGCCTAAAGCCATAGAACTCTTTATGGCAGAATCAAAAAGAGTGCCTGCTTCTGTAACTCCTAAATGAAATGGATAGGGCACTAATGGTCTTAGCAATCTATATGCCTCTACTGTTCGCTCAACATCACTTGCCTTTAATGATATTTTAATGTGTTCAAACCCGAAATCTTCTAAGAGTTTTATATTATATAATGCTGATTGAACCATTCCCTCGGCACTTGCTCCATACTTCCTCTCAAACTGTTTTTCAAGGCTTCCTGCATTAACACCTATGCGAATAGGAATTTTATATTCTCGACAAGCCTCAACCACAGCTTTAATCTTTAAAGCAGAACCAATATTGCCCGGATTTATACGAATACAATCAACATAAGGAGCTGACATAAGGGCAAGTTTATGGCGGAAATGAATATCTGCTATCAAGGGAATACGCACAACTTGACGCAATTCTTTTAAAGCTAAAGCATCTTTTGAATCACTAACGGCAACACGAACAATATCACAACCAGCTAATTGCAAGCGATCAATTTGTTCCTTTGTCGCTTGCACATCAGCAGTTTTAGTATAAGTCATTGATTGTACAGAAACAGGTGAATCACCACCTACTGGTACAGAGCCAACATAAATTTGCTTTGTTTCTTTTCTTTTTTGCATAGCATGTCCATTAATACTAAAAATTTCTTGTCGATATATATAAGATTATCATAGCGAAAATTTTTAAAATTATTGATAAAGATAAGAAAAACAACATACAAAATAATCTTAAACATAAGAAATTTAAGTTATAATTTTATGAATGAATGTTTGTTTTTTTGTAAAGCTTTCATATTTTTAAACAAAATTTTGCATTTATAATATATCTCAAGACTACAAGGAGCGTGCATGTCAATTACCTCAAAGCAGACACTTTTTGAACTTAAATTACTTTATGCAGAAGATGACAAAAGTGTGCAAGAGATTATGAAAAAAATCTTAAGTAACCGCTTTAAAGATATTATATGTGTTTGCGATGGGCAAGAAGCCTTAGAAATTTATTCACAAGAGTGTATAGACCTAATGATTATAGATATGGACATGCCTCGTTTAAATGGTTTAGATTTTTGCAGAATCGTACGAGAAAGTAATGATGATATTCCCATAATGATGCTTACAGCATTTAACCAAACTGAATACCTCATAGAAGCATTACAAATTGGAATTGATCGCTTTTTATTTAAACCTATTAAAACTAGCACCTTAGATAAACAACTTAAAACCTTAGTAAAGAGAGCCTTTTTGCTTAAAAATGAGGCTTTAAATGGAGTAGCAATATGATACCTCTTTTACATCGAACAAGGGTTAATGGAAGTGTTGTAAGTTGCACGATTACAAATGATAAAATTTTAATTCTCGATAATTTATATCATTTTTATGAATTAGATGCTTCTGATATCTCTTTTACCAAAAGTGTTCAACTATTCAAAGATAAAGAGCCTCGCCATAAATTTACTCATGCTATCTCAAGTTCTACACAAAACTTTCTTTTTATTGCACAAAGCAATAGCTCTATTGGTGTCGTTCTCAAAGACGATGAAAATGTACAAAAAGTAACAACACTGCAATGGCATAAAGCTAATATCAGCTCATCAAAATTTTCACATAATGGACAATACCTTGCAACAGGTGGGGAAGATGGAAAAACATTCATATTTCAGCTCCCCCTCTTTAGACTTACTGCCTCCCTCCCTCCTCGCCCAGACTATATATCAGCAATAATATTTGACTCCACAGGAACGAAGCTAGCAGTAGCAGGATTTGATGGGGCAATCACTGTTTTAGATATAGAACGCAATTTTATTCTCGCTACATTTGAGATTGAAACAGTAGTTGAAGATGGAGCATTCATTGAACATGGCAAAAAAATATTTTTTGCATGCAAAAATGGAAATATAGGAACATACAATCTTGAAACAGAAGAGCTTTTTTTAAAAGAAGTTTCCAAGGAATGGTTTACAAGATTAAAACTTACAGCAGATAGAAGATTTGCCATTATAGGCACAAAGGCAAACTTTCTTTACATTATTCGCTTAGAAGATTTAGAGGTGCTCAATGTTCTTGTTTTAGAGCATAATGGTATATCAGCCATAGACCTTAGTATCGATAAATGTGTGCTAGGCTATATAGATGGATATATAGAGTTTTATAACACACAGAAATCTCTTGATGTTTTTGAAAGCCTTATAGAAGAGGGTAATTTATTTGAAGCCATCAAGCTCACCAAAGAAGAAAATATTTTTTTAAGCTTAATGCCTGTTTATACAACAGCCATTGAAAAACAATGGAAAATTACTCTTAAAGAAGCAATAGATCTTCTTGCCACTAATAAATTTCAAGAAGCGATGAATTTAGTATATCCCTTTATGGACGATAAAGCAAAAAAGGCTGAATTTAGCCAATATGCTCAACAAATTGAAGCTGTGGCAAAGTTTTGTGATGCTTGGGAATCAAGAGATGTACAAACCGCCTATAAAATTGCTGAACAATCGCCAGAAGTACGCAAACTCCCATTTTATGACTTGCTTGAAGAGTATTTTTTGCAATTGTTTAATGCGGCAAAAAAGCTGCTTATTCTTGATTCTAATGCAAATATGCCCAAGGCTCAAGCACTTTTAAAGCCATTTCTCAATGTAAAAAGCAAAAAAGATATGGCACATTCTTTACTTAAAGACTGCAAAAAATTTCAAGAAGCAGATGCCTTACTGAAAGAAAGAAAATTTGCTGATTTTTTTTCTTTAGCAGAGAAGCACCCTGTATTAAAACAAACCAACACTTATGATAAAGCCATGCATATTATTCCGCAAGTCATAGATAGAGTCAATCAACTTATGGCAAATAAACAATATGAAAAAGCACTTGAATTATCCACTTTTCTCTCCACGCTAGCACCTTTTAAAGAAGTAGGGAATGAAAATATACGCTTAATCGAAAATCAAAAAACCTTTCTTGAAACTGTCAAAGCAAAAGATCTCAAAAAAGCTTATGAGCTTGCCACTCAAGAACCAAAACTCCAAGCCTTACCAGAGTATTCCGCATTAAATGTAGAATTTAAAAAAATCGCTCATGAGGCAAGTGATCTGGCAGGAGATGGGCATACAAGTAATGTGATAGATCTTTTACGCCCTTATTTTGAAGTTATATATTGGCAGGAAAAGATAGCCTCTATTATTAAAGTATCATATCTGTATGAATTAAGTAATGCTGCACAAAATAAAGCAGCATACAATGATGTAAATTGGAAAAAATCTATACAAATATATTTAGATCGTTTTGGACTTGATGAGGAAATATCTCGTATATGTGAAATTAGAGGACTTATGGAGCATATTACTGATACAGACAAAGGGAATCCAAAGGGCTATAAAGACCTTCCATATACCTCAAGCATACTTATGAGAGATACAGAAACAAGCTTTGATGGAACAAATAGCATAAGCAGTACTTCAGAAGTTGATATTGATGCACTTTTAGAAGAAGCAAATCGATCGTAATAAAGGAGTAATCATGAATATTTTTGAAAAAATTGTCGCTGGAGAGATACCATGCAATAAGGTTCATGAAAATGAACATTATCTAGCATTTCATGACATCAACCCAAAAGCCCCCATTCACATTTTAGCTATTCCAAAAAAATGTGTTAAAAATTTTCAGAGTGCATCTCCAGAGGTAGTGGCTGGATTGACACTTTTTATTCAAGAGGTGGCAAAAAAAATAGGGCTTGATAAAAATGGTTATCGCATTATCAGTAACATAGGGTATGATGGGGGACAAGAGGTCCCACATCTCCATTTTCACATTTTAGGTGGTGGGCGGTTATGCTGGGGTGATTTGAGAGAAACAGGGGCACATACATCTCATTTGCCAAAAGATAATGAGAGCAAAAAGAATCTCTAATTCTTATTCTTATTTCTTAAACTATTGCCCACAACAATAAGAGAACTTATAGACATAGAAGCTGCTGCAACAATGGGTATTACAAAGCCTAGCATAGCTAAGGGAATGGTTGTCGCATTATAGAACAAAGCAATAAGGATATTTTGCTTAATGAGCCTAAAGGTATCTTGCCCAATAGTAATGCTTTGTTGCAGAGAAGAGAGTTTATTATCCAAAAGCACAATATCGCTCATATCCAAGGCAGTATCAACGCCACTGCCCATAGCTATGGCAATATCACTTTGAGCAAGGGCTATTGTATCATTAATGCCATCTCCTACCATAATAACCACTTTTTTGCTCTCATGCAACTCTTTAATAAGGTTTGCTTTATCAAGCGGTGTTTGTTCAGCATAGAAAATATCAATATTAAGTGTATGAGCAATTTTTTTTACTGGAGCTAAACGGTCGCCACTTGCCATCATAATATCTAACCCCATAGATTTAAGAATATGAATATTTTCTTTCGCATCTTCTTTTAATATGTCTTCAAGCAAAAAATAAGCTAACAATTCATTTTGAGAGGCAAAACAAAATAATATTTTTTCATTCAAATTTAAGTTATCTGAAAAAGGTATGTGATATGCCTTAAGCAATGTTAAGCTACCGCCTAAATATAATTTATCAAAGCTCCCTATAATACCCTGCCCTTGTATTTGCTCTACATTATTAAGGGTAGTTTCTGTAATGTCTGCATTATATTTTTTAAGAAATTCTTTAACACTCTTACTTATAGGGTGGTTATTTTGAGATACTAAGGTGAAAAGAATCTGCAATTCTGCTTTATTGAGATTATCTAAACCATGGCACTGTATAACTTGTAATGCACCATGAGTAAGTGTGCCTGTTTTATCAAATATGATCGTTGTTGCCTTTGCAATGCTCTCAAGCAAACGAGCTTCTTTAAAAAGAATTTTTTTTTCAATAGCTCTTCCTAAGCCCACAACAGAAGCTATAGGAGTAGCTAAAGCCAAAGCACAAGGACAAGCAATAATAATAACTGATACAGCTATTTCTATAGCCCTTTGTATTGATGCATCAAACACAAACGCCCACACAAAAAAGCTTAAAAATGCCAAACAGAGAACAGAAGCAGAAAAATAACCTGAAATATAATTCGCCTGTTCTTGAATTTTTGGCTTTTTTTGCAATGACTCCTCAACAAGATTAATAATAGTATGAATTAAAGATGAAGAAGAATCATGGGTTACAGTATAAATAATAGGGGCTTCAAGGATAATGCTTCCTGAATATATAATATCATTTTTTTTCTTGTATATAGGTAGCGATTCACCATTTAAAGAGCTTTCATCACAAAGTGCATAATCACTTTGCAATATTCCATCAAGAGCTACTTTTTCTGCAGGTAACACTTCCACACTCTCACCTATATTCACCTCTTCTGGTGCAACAAATATTTTTTCATTATTCCTAATAACTCTTATTTGTACAGGGATAGAGGCATAAAGTCTATCCAAAGAATCAACAGCCATTTTTTTGCCTCTTCGCTCAAGAAACTTTCCAATTAATACAAAGGTAATAATCATAGTAATTGATTCAAAATAAGTTTCTTCACCTACAAAAGTGGCATAAAGAGAGTATATAAAAGCGATGCTTGAACCACTAATAACTAGGCTATCCATACCTAAAGAACCATTTTTAAGCGAAAAATAAGCACTTCTCCAAAAAATAGAACCGCTATAAAACAGTGCTGGAATACATAGGCATAATGAAGCAATCGCGAGTATAAACTTCATATCAGAAGAAATACCACTAAAATAACCAGCATATTGAGCAACAGCAATCCACATAATATTCATCGTGCAAAATACAGCAACAATCATTTTTGTATAATATTCTTTATGCTCTTTATGAGCATATTGCTCTTGTAATAATGGGTCATAAGGATAGGCATCATAACCAATAGAGCGTATCAGTAAAATAATATCTGAAAGCTTAATAATATTTGAATCAAAAAGAATAACAGCTTTATTGTTTGTATAATTTAAAGAAGCTTTAATAATTCCATGCTGACGAGAGAGCATTTTTTCATTGAGCCAAATACATGCTGCACAATGCACATGCTCTATAATAAGTGCTATTTCATTATAAGCACCATTAACTTTAACATATCTTTTTGTAAAACTATCAGCATCAAAACGCCCAACATCCTCATTATCTGAAAGTTTTACAGGTGCAAGAGCACTGTTATTTATTTTTATATAAAAATCATCTAATCCTTCAGAATGCAGAATCTTATAAACCTGTTCACAGCCATAACAACAAAAATAATGCTCTACACCATCAATTACACATAAAAAAAGTTGCTCTTTTTTAAATTCCAAGCGACAATGGCTACAATGCATATAATAGCTTAAGCTTCCTCTTGAGTATGAGAAACTTCTGATATACTTCCTAAGCGTTCCTCAAAACGACCATAAGCCATTATTTTATTATATCGTGTTGCAAGATAATCCTCATTTGAACGAATCTGCTCTAAAGCACAAAGAAAATAATCTTCAATGCTTTTTGCTGCCCCTTGAATATCACGATGAGCCCCAATAGATGGTTCCTCAATAATATCATCAATCAAATTTGCATCTTTAAGGGCTTCAGGTGTAATTTTTAAAGCATTCGTAGCACTTTCGACTTTTGTAGAGTCATTCCATAAGATAGCTGCACAGCCTTCAGGAGAAATCACACTAAAAACAGAATAACGCATCATGGCTAAACGGTCAGCAACGCCTAATGCTAATGCACCTCCGCTGCCACCTTCCCCAATCACAATAGCTATGGTAGGAATTTTAAGCGTGCTAAATTCTTGCAAATTTCTTGCAATAGCTTCGCTTTGCCCTCTTTCTTCAGCTTCAATACCCGGATAAGCACCCGGTGTATCAATAAACATAAGCAATGGTATTCCAAATTTTTCTGCCATCTTGGCAACCCTTAATGCCTTGCGATAACCTTCTGGATTGGGCATGCCAAAATTTCTCATTACTTTATTTTTTGTACCTCTGCCCTTTTCTTCAGCAATAATAATGGTTTTTTCATCTTTGATATAGCCCATATAGGCAACTATGGCACCATCATCTCTAAAATGGCGGTCCCCATGAATCTCTATAGGAGAGCTTAAAATTAAATGAATATAATCAATAGAATAAGGTCGATCAGGATGGCGGGCAAGCTGCAATTTTTGATAATCACTAAGATTATCATATACTCTACCTATTTCTTTTTCTAAAGAACTTTTTAAAATCTCACAAGCACGCATATCATTGCGTATAGTTGCTAATTCTATCTCCTCTTGAATATTTTTAATTTTCTGCTCAAAATCTAAATAAGTAGCCACATGAGCCTCCTTCAGATTCTTTTAAAAATAACAACTCCATTAGTTCCACCAAAACCAAAAGAATTGCTCATAACAGCATTAACCTTAGCTTCCCTTGCTGTATTAGGTATATAGTCTAAATCACATTCAGGATCTGGAAATTCTTGGTTAATAGTTGGGGGTAAAATATTTTTATCCATCGCCATAATTGCCACCACTGCCTCTATGCCACCAGCAGCTCCTAGGCAATGCCCAATCTGCCCTTTAGTAGAGCTCACAGGAGGCACATTATCCTTCCCTCCAAATACCTTTTTTAAGGCAATAGTTTCATAAAGGTCATTATATTTTGTGCTTGTGCCATGTGCATTTACATAATCGATAGGAATATTTGCCATCTTCAAAGCCTGCCTCATTGCCCTAAATGCTC
The DNA here is from genome assembly GCA_029258405.1 of Helicobacteraceae bacterium. Taxonomy (GTDB): domain Bacteria; phylum Campylobacterota; class Campylobacteria; order Campylobacterales; family Helicobacteraceae; genus NHYN01. Next base: position 10,728 of record JARHYY010000033.1, read on the forward strand.
CCTCACCTTCTTCAGCCGGTGCAGTAATGTGATTTGCATCCCCTGATTCTCCAAAGCCAACTACTTCAGCATAAATATGGGCATTTCTCTTTTTGGCTAATTCATAATCTTCCAAAACAAGTGCTGCAGCTCCCTCACCCATTACAAAACCACTCCTTTTAGAATCAAAAGGGCGAGATGCTTTCTTGGGGTTTTCATATTCATCACAAAGTGCCCTCATGATTGCAAAACCCCCAATGCCTACACCGCAAATAGCCGATTCAGCAGCTACTACAAGCATTCGCTCTGCTGTATTAAGCATAATAGTTTTAGAAGCCTCTATAATAGCATGTGTACCAGCAGCACAAGCAGTAACAGAGGAAACATTTGCCCCTTTAATACCGTACTCTATAGAAATAAACCCACCAAGCATATTTACTAATGCTGAAGGTATAAAGAAAGGAGAGATTCTTTTTGGTCCTTTTTGTAAATTTATAATTGAATTTTTTTCAATATTAGGCAATCCGCCAATGCCAGAACCAGAACTAATCCCAAAACTTTCAGGACAAATTTCTGGTAAAAGGCGATATGAAGAATCAACCAATCCAGAATCACTCATTGCTTCTTTAGCAGCTTTTAAACCTAACTGTATAAATCTATCTGCTTTTTTCACATCTTTAGCATCCATAACTTCTTCAGGATTAAAATTTTCTATCTCTGCAGCGATTCTCACAGGATAACCTTCTGTATCAAAAGAAGAGATTCGTTTAACTCCACAACTTCCTTCAATGATAGCTTTAAAAGATTCTCTTCGATCTTTACCTACGGCATTAATCATTCCTATTCCTGTAACCACTACCCTACGCACTAAAACTCCTTAAAAGTAATATCCTTAATATTATGCAGCACAATTCGTGCCGCTCCATAAACCTTAAGCTTCCTTATGCTCTTCGATATACCGAACAACATCGCCAACAGTTTTAATTTTTTCTGCTTCACTATCAGGTATTTCGATTCCAAATTTCTCTTCTATTGCCATAACCAACTCTACTACATCAAGAGAATCGGCATTTAAATCATTTGTAAATTCAGCATCTACTTTCACAAGATTCCCCTCAACATTTAACTGCTCTACTACAATCTCTTTGACTTTTTCAAAGTTATCTTCAAAAGTTCCCACAAATACTCCTTCTATAAACATCAATAACAATTAAAGATTAAAATTCTATCCAAAATTTCTTAACTATGGGCTACATATCACATATAAAGCCCACCATTAACTCTTAATACTTCCCCGGTAATATAACTTGCATAATCACTCAACAAAAACGCAACAGCATAGGCTATATCTTCACAAGAACCCAATCGCTTTAAAGGAATGCTTTTAATGTATTCGGCTTTAATGTCTTCTTTGAGAACATTTGTCATATCTGTGTCAATAAAACCAGGCGTAATAGCATTAAAACGAACATTGCGACTTGCTCCTTCTTGGGCAAATGACTTTGTTAGTGCAATAATACCACCTTTGCTTGCAGCATAATTACACTGTCCAACATTCCCCCTTTCTCCAACAATAGAAGAAATATTAACAACACTTCCAAAGCGTTGCTTGCTCATAACTTTTAGTGCTTCTCTTGAACCAATAAAGGTTGAAGTAAGATTTGAATTTATCACTGAAATAAAATCATCACAACTCATACGCAATGCAAGCTTATCATTGGTGATTCCAGCATTATTAACAAGATAGCCCAATTCGCCATCACTATCATTAATAGCTTTGATAGCTAGTGAAAAAGATTCATCGCAAGAAACATCAAAGAACACAATAGCAGCTTCGCCACCCTTGCTTTCAATATCTGCCTTTAGTGCTTCTGCTGCTTCCTTATTTGAACGATAATTAATCCATACTTTTAAACCCATAGAAGCAAGCTTACGAGATATTTCAGCACCTATTCCGCGACTCCCTCCAGTAACTAAGACATTTTTTTTACTAAACTTCATGCACTCATTCCTTAGCTCAAACTTTTGCTATGATTATAATCGTGATTCATATCTTCTTAGCATATACAATCGTTTGAGCATTTTCTTCCTCGCATTGATTTTTTGTTTCTTTCTTTTTTCAGTCATCGGCTCAAAAAACCTTCTTGCTCGGCATTCAGTTACCACAAGATTTCTATCTGTTTGCTTTTTGAATCTTCTGTATGCTTCCTCGAAAGACTCTTGTTCTCTTACTTTTATGCCCGGCATTATTCATCACCACCTTTTTGATAAATTAGCATTCCTAAAAAAAGGAATTTGCTATTCTAGCAATTTTTACTTAAACACTCTATAAACAAATATTTTACCCATTATTTTTCTCAAGTATTGTCTGCTCTATCTTTGCGATAATTTGGTTAAAGTTGCATTCTCCTTGTATAAAATAATTCGTGCTATCAATAGTTTTACCAAGCATTTTTTGAGCAATTTCTACGATTTCATCACATTTTTGACTCCAAAACATTAAATGGTTTTGGATAAGATATTGATCATGCACAAGCCATATAGAGCGTGTTGAAATAGTAGGAATTCCATAACATACCGCTTCAAGGTTCATCGTTCCCCCTCCTCCTACAAAAAGATCAATAAAAGGATAAAACTCTTCTGGTCTAAGTTTTTCTTCTAAAATAGTAGCAATATTTCCAAAATCTCTTTTAAGTCGCTCCTTTTCATATCTTGGCATGATAACAATATTAGCATCAAGATTTTGTTGCAAAAGAGGGATAACCTCATAAATTACAGGGATCTGCTCTTTAACATAATGTGCTTTATATTCTTCTTCTCGCACTAATATAGTTGGCTTAGAAATATCAAGGTTATAACGAATCCTAAAATCATTTTGCGTCTTTTTCTTGAGATTGCTTATCCATAGGGCAACATCAATAAAGGGGTAGGATATGGCTTGAGATTCATCAAGAGCAAAACGCAGTATCAAATCTCTAGGCAATATAAAGGGATAGAAAAATAAACGAGAAAAGGGTAATGTAAGTCGTGCAACCGCTGTAAGCTCTGTTGGGCATTCTTGGTTTTGTGGCATAGTAAAGGCTGGGGTATCATAAATATTAACCACTGGAATTCCAATACCATAAGCCACATGAACACTATCAACAACCGCTCCACATATCAACACCTTAGGCGTTCCTTTTGCCCTAAAGAGATCTAGAATTTCTTTTTGACGAAAAATTCGTGCTTCAAATTTTTCTAACAATGTTGAACCACCATATTCTCCAAGAACAATATGTTCAATACCATGGATACTTAAAATTTCTTTCGCCTCTGTATAATGAGGTGCATAACGAGTAGTTACTAACACCTCATGTCCTCGTTTTTGTAAATCTTTTATCATCACTGAAAAAAACATTGCATATTTTGGTGTTGCCACATCAATCCATATCATTATCGTTCCTTCAAAATATCAAAAAGAGCCATTCTTACATCAAAAATACTTTCATACTGTAACTGCATGCTTTGCATCAACAAAGATTCTGGAGCGGCAAAGCCTATCTTATCTTTTCTCCATGCAAGCTTGCTGCTCCCTAATTGCTCTAAAAGTTTTCGTAATATATATTTGCTATAACCTTGAGATAATTTTAATTCCTCTGCTAACTGAAAAGCCAAACTTACAATGCGATAATCGGTAAAAGGCGTTCGATTTTCAACTCCAACAGCCATAGCATTCCTATCTTCATATCGCAAGAGGTGAGGAAGGTTGAATTTAATAGTATCAAGCCATAGGCTTTGTGTAAAATCTGGCAAAAACCGCTCTATAATATAATCCATGGGGGGAATGGGCAAGCCTGCTTTATGCAGCTTTTGTATATTGCAATAATTATCTTCTTCAAAAAGCTTCTTTTTAAGCTCCATTTCTAGCGAACATTTAAGCCCTAAAAGATATTCTTGAAAAGCTTCATTCCCATATAAATACAATCTTTTTATAAATTCTCTTTGATTCTTAAAAACATATCTGCCCGCATGATGGTAATAGCCTCCAAAAATCTCATCAGCTCCTTGTCCCCCTAAAACTACATTGCAATACGGTGCAATATATCTAAAGAGCAGGGCTTGTGCATAAATAGAAAGACTCCTAAAAATTTCATCTTGTGTGCATACAAGCAACCTAAGATCATCTTTGCTCATAGTGCATACAGGATTAATGATTTCTATATCAATTCCTAAATCCTGTGCTAATTGTTGTATATATTGGCTCTCATCACCACTAAAACCCTTAAAGCTTACCCCAAAAAAATGACAATCCCCTCCTATTCTTTTTATATAATGTGCAATTAATGAACTATCAATCCCTCCTGAAACTGATAATGCCACAGGCACATCAGAACGAAGGCGAATTTTAATAGCATCATATAAGAGAGCATCAATCTCTTCTAATGCTTCATTTATATGAGTAATATGCAAATAACAAGAGCATGCCCAATATCGTTGAAAAACCAAACCTTTTGTATCCCCACATCTCCACACAGCATAATGAGCAGCAGGAAAGGGTTTTATATTATGGTAAATAGTTTTATCGACATGCCCCCCGCCAAAAAGCAACCAATGAGACACCTCTAACATATCAAACGCATAATTTTTAAGGGCAAGAAATGCCTTAATTTCAGAAGCAAAAAAAAGATTCCCTTCATGTACATCATAAAACAAAGGCTTATTGCCCAACCTATCTCGAGCAATAAAAAACTCTTTCTCCTGCTTATTGTAAATAACAAAAGCAAAATCGCCATTAAAATATTGCAAGCATTCTTTACCCCAATATGCAAAGGCATGCAAAAGCACTTCTGTATCACTGTTGGTGTAAAATGGCACACCATATTTTTGTAAATCTTTTTTAATTTCATAATAATTATAGATTTCCCCATTAAAAACCATCACTAAGTGGGGACAAAAAACACTTTTAAATGGTTGATTTGACATATTATCTAAATCAATAATGCTTAAGCGATTATGTGCTAAAGAGCAATATTGGTCGCTAAAGCTTCCGCTATAATCAGGACCTCTATGTTGCATTACAGCACTTGCTTGTTGTATATGCTCTAGTGAATATGTGCCACCACAAATGCTACACAATGTTTATCCTTAAAAATTTCAAACTTTAAACCTTTATTGTAACCTTTTCAATATAAAAAAACAAATAGCATAATTTTAAGCACAAAAATGCTATACTCAACAAAAAGGAGCAATTGCATGCAGACAATACAAGTCGATAAAAAAATACTCTCAAAAAATGATAAAGAAGCTCTAAAATTAAAACAAAAGTTTAAAGAAGAAAATGTATTTGTTATCAACCTTATGAGCTCTCCTGGGAGTGGCAAAACAACCTTCCTTGAACATCTAGCTGCTATTACAAACCCTTCATCTCTTGTTGTCATCGAGGGTGATTTACAAACCAATAGAGATACCATAAGGCTGCAAAAAGTTGGTATAGATGCGTATCAAATATCTACTGGCGACACCTGCCATCTTGAAGCCTTTATGATTGCAGAAGCATTAGAACATATTGACTATACACAAAAGGATTTTTTATTCATTGAAAATGTAGGCAATCTCGTATGCCCTGCAAGCTATGATTTAGGTGCAAATATGAATATTGTCGCTCTTTCAGTGAGCGAAGGTGATGATAAGGTATTAAAATATCCTACTATGTTCTTATGTGCTGATGCTGTGCTTATCACCAAGACTGATCTCATATCTTATTTTAAATTTGACAAAGATAAAATAAAGCAAGATTTGATACAGCTAGGAAAAGATATTCCTTTATTCCTTTGCTCATGCAAAGAAATACAAACTTTACATAATATTTTTAATTATTTCAAAGAACAAAGGGGGCTTGGATATGTGTCTTGCCATTCCTTCTAAAGTTATTGCTATCAACAAAGAACATAATACAGCCACATTAGAAACCATGGGGGTACAACGAGAGGCAAGCCTTGATTTAATGCAAGAAGAGGTATTTGTAGGTGAATATGTGCTCTTGCATATTGGTTATATCATGAGCAAAATTGATGAAAAAAGTGCTCTGATGTCCTTAGAGCTTTATGAGCAAATTATAGCTTCCATGGAAGAAGAAAATGCATAGAATGCAAGGGAAGACGACAATGTATAAAATACAAGAGTATGCTTAATGAAATATTTTACTCAAAATTTCACAGACCCTTTTAGGGACAAAACCAAAATTGCTAAACTCATTGATGCAATTACACGGTATGCACAAAAACTTTCAGCACCTTTACATATCATGGAGGTATGTGGCGGGCATACACATACTATTATGAAATATGGCTTTTTGCAAATGCTCCCAAAAAATATTGTATTTATTCATGGTCCTGGTTGCCCTGTATGTATCATGCCTCGTTCAAGGATAGATCACGCATATACCTTAAGCATGCAAAAAGATGTTATTCTGCTTTGCTTAGGTGATTTAATGAAAGTTCCCGGTTCTTTAGGCTCATTAAGCGAGGCTCGCTCTCTAGGAGCTGATATTAGATTTATTTATTCTCCTCTTGAAGCTCTTAAAATCGCCCAAGAAAACCCACAAAAAAGCATTATTTTTTTTGCTATTGGTTTTGAAACAACAACACCTATGAGTGCTGCTCTACTTGAACGCACAAAGAATGAAAAAGTGAATAACTTGCTTTTTCACATCAATCATGTTACTATAATAGAACCATTAAATGCTCTTTTAAGCTCTCAAGAAAATCTCATTGATGCATTACTTGCCCCATCTCATGTAAGTGTTATCACAGGTTCTCAAATATATGAACCATTACAAAAACAATATAATATTCCTATAGTTATTGCTGGTTTTGAGCCTACAGATATTTTAGAATCGATATTTATGATTCTCCAACAACATATTAACAAAAAACCACAACTTCAAAACCAATATCTGCGCTGTGTTCATCCCGATGGCAATATAAAAGCCCAAAAAATGATACAGCAATATTTTGAAAAAAGAGATTTTGAATGGAGAGGGTTGGGCATTATTCCGCTATCAGCATGGAAAATTAAAGATACATATTCCTTATTTGATGCAGAAGTTATTTTTGCAGATTGCTTGAAAGATATACATTCCAAAGATGATAAAAATTGTATTTGCGGAGATATTTTACGCGGAGTAAAAAAACCAAAACAATGTGCTCTATTTGGCACTTTATGCACACCAAGAAACCCTATAGGTAGCTGTATGGTTAGCAGTGAGGGTGCATGTGCTGCTTATTATAAATATGCCCTTTGAGATTTCCAATGTCTGGATTAATGGCTTATGCTGCTGAATTATACCACCACTTCTTAGAAGAAAATAAACTCGCTTTGCAAAAAATAAATATTATAAAAAAAGGAAAGGTGAATGATTTTGTACGACTCACTCTAGCCATGCGCCATATACATACAGAATCTCTTGCTTTACGCATTGGAGAAGAAATGTTTGCTATTGATGGGGAAAATATTCAAATGCAATATAATGATGAACAAGGCATTATGGATCTTTATAGCAAACAAACCATTATAGATTCAATGTTAAATGAAAATGTAGAACTTTTTTCTGACTTAAAATTTCTAGTAAAAAATATTCAAAAGTTTTACGAAAAACATGAGAACATGCAAAGCCTATTTGACACAAAGCGACTTAAACATATATCCCAAAACATGAGCCTTTTAGGCGAAATGCCACAGATTCCTTCTCTTGATACCTATCAAAACCATGCTCTCAACATTTTATTTAAATATCCCATTTCATATATTTGGGGTCCTCCTGGTAGCGGAAAAACAAAAGGTGTTCTCCTTGAAGCTCTTTTGTTTTTGCTACAAAAACAAAAAAAAGTGCTATTGCTTGCTCCAACTAATAATGCATTAGAACAAATTTTATTTGCCATTTTGCCACGAATCCAAGAAAAAGGCTATAGACTTGATCATATCATACGCTTAGGTATCCCAACAAAAACATTTCTTAGGCATTATGAAGAAGTATGTGATCCAACAGTAGTGCAACAAGAGAGCAATCTTTTTGTTTCTAAAAAAGATTATAAGCAACGCATCAAAGAATCACTTATCATTGCTTCAACCCTTGATAGCTTCATTAAAAAACATCATAGCATAGAAGATATTGAACATATTTTTCTTGACGAAGCACCCTATGCACCTCTTATTAAAGCTTTAACATTGAGCTATTTTCAAGCCCCATTAACATTACTAGGTGATCATAAACAGCTTGGTCCTGTTTGTGAATTAGGTGAAAAAGATTTTCATGGAGAGCAATGCATCATGAAAAGCTGGTTTTTATCTGCCCTTTATATAGAAAGTTTTCACAAAAAGCATGAAGAGCTTTTTAACACTACAACACATTTACCATTATTTAAAGAAATTAGATGTGCTAAACTCATTCAGAGCTATCGATATGGAACAAATCTTACTAATATTTTAGAAAAGTTTATATACCATATAGGCTTAAAAGGCTTAAATAAAACAACAGAAATCTTATATATAGACAGTGGGAAATCTTTTATTACACCTAAAAAATATGAAAGTGCTTCAGAAGCAAAAGAAATTTCATTCCTTTCACTCTCTCTTGTAGATGAAGAGTTACAAAAACAACGAAATGATATTTTTGCCATCATCACCCCTTTTAACGCACAAAGAAACAAAATATTAGAATTCTGCCCCTACCTCAAAGATAAAGATAAGGTATTAACTATTCATAAAAGCCAAGGGCTTGAGTTTGATATTGTTGTTTTTTCCCCTGTACTTTTACATTATCACCTTACAAACTCAACTAATCCATTTGCACTTTGTGCATTAAATGTAGCTATTAGCCGTGCAAGGGAAAAAATCATTATTGTATGTGATGTAAATTTTTGGAAACAGCAAAACCAACAATTTTTATGTGCTTTATTGCAACAAGCAAAACCCTTAAGCATAAGGAGTGACTATGAAGCCACATAAAAATATTATTACTTTAGCAGAAGGAAGTGGAGGCATAGAAAGCCAAGAGCTCATTGCTGAATATTTTCAGCCATTTTTAAACCTTAAACAACATACAGAAGATGCAGGGATATTCAATGCAACAGGAGCAATGGCTGTAAGCACTGATGCTTACACTGTATCTCCTTTGTTTTTTCCTGGTGGAGATATTGGAAAACTAAGCATCTGTGGGAGCTTAAATGATATTGCCATGATGGGAGCAAAGGGGGCATATCTTACATGTTCTTTTGTTATAGAAGAAGGTTTTTTGAAATCTCATTTGCAAACAATACTTTCTTCCATGGCGAAAGAATTACAAAAAGCCCAAGTATCCATTATAAGTGGAGATACAAAAGTAGTGCAAAAAGGTACATTACAAGGCATGTCCATTACCACAACAGCCATAGGAGAGGTTGAATACCATGGCTTGTCAGCAAGTGGTTTGAAGGCAGAAGATTCTATCATTCTTACTTCTTATGCAGGCACACATGGAGCATTAATTTATGCCTTACGCAAAGGCATTGAGCTTCAAAGCTCATTGCAAAGCGATTGCAAGCAACTTTATCCTATTATTGCTCCATTATTTAAAGAAATACATATCCATGCATTACGAGATGCCACAAGAGGGGGCATTGCAGCGGTGCTCAATGAATGGGCACATTCATCAAACATAGGCATTGTTATTGAGCAAGAAAAAATTCCATTTCAGCAAGAGGTATTAGGGATTAGTGAGTTTTTGGGGCTTGATCCACTTTGTTTGGCAAATGAAGGAGCTGCATTAATAGCTGTACCCGAACAATATGCACACACTGCCCTAGATATTTTAGCTCACAATGGAGCAAAAGAAGCCGCAATTATTGGCAGGGCTGTCAATATGCACCATAAAAAAGTTGTAAGCATAAACAAGATAGGACATCTCCAAAGCAAACAAATTATTGAATATCCAAGCGGTGAAATATTACCTAGGATATGTTAAGGACAAATTATGCATGAATATTCTGTTGTTGCATCACTTATGGAACTCTGTGAACAATATGTTCAAAGCCATAATGCACAAAAAGTTGTCAGGGTTGTCGTAGAAATAGGAGAAAGGAGCGGGGTAAATGCAGATTTATTTCGTAGTGCGTTTGAGAACTATAAAGAGGGGGGGATATGTGCACAAAGCAGCCTAGAAATTAAAATAACACCCATAACAATAGCATGCAAAGCATGCGAACAAGTTTTTCAACCAAATCATCTTGAATATGGCAATTGCATTTATTGCCAAAGCACTCACACCTATATTAAAGAGGGCAATGAAATGAAACTTTTAACATTAGAGCTTGAATAAGAAGGGACAATATGGAAGATAGAGAAAAAGAAATGCTTATGCGATTTATTCAGCAGGAATCTGACATTAAAGAACGCTGGCAGATTGTAGAAATTTTTGAAGAAGAGAGAAAGCGTTTCGAAGAAGAGAGAAAAACACTCATTGAGGAATGTGAAAGACTTGATAGAGAATATCAAGAAAAAACAGCTTTAGTACAACAGCTACAAGAGCAACTTAGCACTCTGGAAATGAGCTTTAAAGAAATTGAACGCAAGGAAAAAGAGAGCAAAGAACTCTTCAAAGAACGAGAAACACAATCGCACCAACTTCAAAGCGAAAATGAAGAGCTAGCAGAAAAAGTAAAAAAACATAAATCAGATTTTAAAGAATTGAGCATAGGAGTAGAAAGCCTAAAAGCGGAATATATAGTGCGACAAAACGCACTGAATGATATTAAAAAAAGGAGAGACTCCCTTCTTGAAAGTGCTGCAGAATCAAGTTTATACGAAGCAATTCCCTTAAGGCAAGTAGAAGTTATAGGCAGAGGTGGCAAGGTTATTAAAGCAACGCCTGCAAAAAACTACTATGAGCACACTATTATATCCATACAAAGCGAAGAAAATCGCAGCGAAAAAGAATTACTAGAAGAAATTGAAAAGCTTCAGGCTAAAAGCATTGATCTTGAAATTGAAAAAGCCAATATGAGCATTGAGTTACGAGAACTTAAAGGTGAATTGCACATTCTTAAAAATACTTTGCTTACACACAAAAAACATCAACCACAATCAATAACCACTCAAGTTATCACCCATTCTACTAAGCCTGATGAAAGCACAAAAGATACTCCTATTGATTTAAAAATTGCACATAAAATTTCAGCATTAGGCGAACCTGTTGAGCCTAGCAACTTTAAGCAAGAAACAGATAATGAAGCTCTTGAGGTATTAAATGAAGAAAGTTTTGAGCAATTCAAACAACCAGAACAGCTAGAACAACACATAGAAGAAACTCAACAAACAGCAGAGCAACCAACCCCAGAGGAAACAACACCACCTATTGCTGAAGAAAAAGATTTGCCAAAAAACACAAACACTAAAAAAGGCAATCCATTTTTTAATGGCAATATGCGCATCATCACCCCAAAAGGCTTTAAAAAACCAAATGAGGTACTTGATTGAAAATATTGCTCAGTGCTTTGGAGCCTAGCTCCAATCTCCATTTGCAATCACTTATCAAAAAAATGGATAATAACCTAGATTTCATGGGCATATTTGATCCTCATATTTTACCTCATTCAACACCCATTTGCACTTCTCAAGAGTTTTCTGTGATGGGCTTTAGCGATGTTTTATATAAAATACCCTTTATTATACGCATCAAAAAAGAAATGCTTAAAGCGGCGAGTTATGCAGATAAAATCTTGCTTATGGATTCATCATCTTTTAATATTCCATTGGCAAAGAATATTAAAAAAAAGGGATATAAAGGAGAGATTATTTACTATATTCTCCCTCAAGTATGGGTATGGAAACAATGGAGAGCAAGAATATTAGAGCAATATTGTGATAAACTTGCTGCCATACTCCCTTTTGAAACCTCTTACTATCAATCAAAGGCTCAATTTGTGGGCAACCCATTATTAGATGAGCTACCATCTTTAGAAGACATAAAACATGGCAATAAAGAAGTTGCCTTTTTACCGGGCAGTCGAGCAACAGAAATCCGCCATCTCTTCCCCATCTTTGCACAAGTTGCTACAATCTTAAGGGCAGAGGGTTATACAACAACGCTTATTATTCCCCATGCCCTTAAAGACAAAAATATAGAATCTCTTTATGGAAATATTGATGGTTTTCACATAAGTTTTGATGCCATCTCGATTCTAAGTCGATGTTTTTTTGCTTTTATCTGCAGTGGCACAGCCACTCTTCAGGCTGCTCTCCTAGGCACACCTTTTGTGCTTGCCTATCGCACAAAACCTTTTGATTATTGGATAGCAAGAACATTTATTAACCCAAAATATGTAGGGCTTGCTAATATTCTTTGCCACAAAATGGGAAAGAATATTTTTCACCAAGAGCTTTTACAAAATGATGTTAATATTCATTCGCTATTATATGCTTTTAGAAACACAAAACGAGATATTTTTTTACAAACAGCTTATGATTTACGCAACTATCTCCAACATGGAAGTGCAGAAATAGTAGCCAAATGGCTTACAAATAAAAACTGAAATAAGTAGTTTTTAAAAGCCTCTTGTGTATGATTAGTATTATAAAAATGGAGTACAAAATGCAAAAAGAACCTATGACTGAATATGGTTATGAAAAAGTTGTTGCCGAACTTAAACATTTCAAAGAGATTGAACGCCCTAACATTGTAAAGGAAATTGATATAGCAAGAGGGCACGGGGACCTTAAAGAAAATGCTGAATATCATGCAGCAAAAGAAAAGCAACTTTTTATTGAGGCAAAAATTAAAGAGCTCACCGAGCTTATATCATGTATTCATGTTTTAGATCCTTCTACATTAAAGCATGACAAAATTGGTTTTGGCTCAACTTTTGAGATTTTAGATATAAAAAATGATAAGAATATAACCTATACAATAGTAGGCAGCACAGAAAGCAATCCTGAAAAAGGGCTTATTTCATTTAACTCACCTTTAGCAAAAGCATTTTTAGGAAAAGAAGAAGGCGATGAGGTTATATTGAAATTACCCAATGGAGAAATGGAATATGAAGTATTGAATGTTGGATTTAAAGCTATCACTTTTCACTAACAAGGGTTTCAAATGATTTTATATATAAAAAAACTCTCAAATACAGCTCTTATCCCATCATACCAAAGCAAAGGAGCATCAGGCTTTGACTTGCATGCTGACGAAAGTACGCAAATCGCTCCACATGCTCAAAAAACAATTAAAACGGGTATTGCTATTGCCCTTGAAAAAGGATATGAATTGCAAATTCGCCCTCGAAGTGGTTTAGCATCTCAATATGGAATCACTGTTTTAAATGCACCCGGCACTATTGATAGCGATTATCGTGGTGAGTTAATGGTTATACTCATTAACCATTCAGATACTGTATTTTGCATTGAACATGGAGATAGAATTGCCCAAGCTGTTATACAACGAGTTATTCAATGTGAATTTCAAATTGTTGAAGAACTTGATACAACACAAAGAAATACTAATGGACTAGGAAGCACAGGAATATCATCATGAATTTAAAAGAGAATATGGAACATATCAAAAAAGAGGTTTCTTCAGAAGAAATATTTCTTAAAGGAATATTAAAGGCAGAGCGTTGGTATTTGCGATTTAAAACACCCATTATATTTATTGTTCTCATTCTTGTTTTTGGCTTTTTAGGCTATCAATTTAGCCTTTGGTACAAAGAAAAACAAATGCAAACAAATTATGCTATCTACCAAGATTTGCTTAAAGACCCAAATAACCAAGAAAAAAGAAATGCACTCAAAAATTCAAATTCTCCACTTTATGACATTATACTGCTTTCAGAATCTTTACAAAAAAATGATCTTGAAACTTTAAAGAAATTACACAAATCTCAAGATGGATATATTGCCATGATAGCTCAATATCAAAGTGCTTCATTGAGTAAAGAACAGGATTCTTTAAATAATATCTTAGAAAATAATACAACCCAAGTCAATGCCCTCAAAGAATTTCTTATTTTTCAAAAAGCTTTCTTATTGCTTAAAGAAAATAAAATTGAAGATGCTCATGCTCTTTTAGCACAAATACCAATAGATTCTCCCATTAAAGGAATTGCTCGTTTTTTTGAGCATTATGGAATCACTCAAATTACCCCATCAAATGCTACACCTATACAAAATCAAGAAATATCAACCCCAAAAGAAAGCACAAAGAGCAATATTGAAGGCATAGAACTTTTTAATGGAGCAAAAGCTCATGAGTAAAATATACTTTTCCTTAGCCTTTCTCTGTTTTTTTCTCATTGCTTGTAGCTCAAAGCAATACTATACACCAGAATCTATTGATGCAGAAATCAGCCCATTGCGTGCTCAATATAGCCTACTCAAGCAAACATCAGCAGGTGCAACTTTAGAGCAAGGAAAATTCATAACACCGCTTGGAATTTCAGAGCAAAGCATTCCTAAAGAATGCACATACATTAATCAAGATGAAACATTTATTCTTGCTTTTTGTGCTCATCAAACCACAAAAATAGAACACTTATTAGTAAAAAATAAAAATGATTATACAGAAAAATATTTTGAGTACGACTACAAACCTATATCAGCCTCGATAAACAAAAATACATTAGCTGTTGTATTAGCTGATAATAGCTTTGTTATTCAAGATTTTAATAGCAGAAAAATTTTAATGCATCAAAAAGAAAGCAGTATAGACAGCATAAACTTTATGCATGCAAATCCTTATTTTCTAAGAGATTTAATTATACTCCCTATGATGAATGGAAGTTTATTTATCGTCGATAGAACACGGTTGCAAATTGTACGCAAAATAGCTATAAGCAATGCAAGACATTTTAATAATATTTCATTTTTAGATGTTTTTAATAATCGTCTTATTGCAGCAAGTAAGTTTCGTGTTGTTTCAATAAGCCCAGAATTCATCAGCACACAGGATATAAACCTGCGAGACATCATTGTCCTAAGAGATAGAATATATCTTCTTAGTGCTGAAGGGGAAGTTATTTGGTGTGATTATGACTTAAATATTATCAAAAGAATAAAATTTCCATTTGCACATTTTTTAACTGCTAGCATTAAAGATGAGCTTGTAGTTTTGGAAAAAAGAGGATATATAATTGCCATCGAACCTGACTTAAGCTCTTATAAGGTTTATAAGCTCACAAGAGATATTGAATATCCTATGTATGCAAATGGTGAAGCTATTTATTTTGGTAATTTTTATATTCAAATTAAGTAGTTCTTAGGGGGCAAATATGGTTCTTTGCGATATTGGTAATAGCTATCTTCATTTCTACTATAATGGAAGAGTGTGGAAAGTTCAAGCAGAAAAACTCGAGAGAGATGAAGCTCTATTGCCTCTTTATTACATAAGTGTCAATCAAAAAAAAACAAGAAAGCTTTTAGAATCATTTCCTGAAGCCATAAATCTTGCACCTTATATGATGCTAGATACTACATACAAGGGTTTGGGTGCGGACAGAATTGCAGCTTGCAGAGGCATTAGTGATGGAGTTATTGTTGATGCAGGCAGTGCCATAACAGTAGATATTATGCAAAATGATATTCACTTAGGGGGCTATATTCTCCCGGGGCTTGCCACTTTTGGTAAATTATATCGTGCTATATCGCCAATTTTAGGAAGCGATTTAAATCTCGCCATTGAGCTTAACGCATTTCCACAAAATACAAGAGATGCGGTAAGCTATGGTGCATTAAAGTCGATTTTACTCATGATTGAATCAAGTGCAAAGAATAAAAAATTATATTTCACTGGTGGTGATGGAAAATTCTTGGCTCGTTTTTTTTCTGGAGCAGTTCAAGATGATTCTTTGGTATTTAAAGGCATGCTTAAATCAATTGATACACTCAATGACCGCCATAAGGACTAAAATGCATATTATTAATTTGCAAAAAAACATTACTATTGCATTGCCTAAAGGGCGCATTGCTACAAGCTCGCTCGCCCTTTTTGAAAAAATATGTGGTACCGACATAAAATTCAATGACCGAAAATTAGTAAGTGATTACAAAAAATTTCGTTTTCTCTTAGTAAGAAATCAAGATGTCCCTGTCTATGTAGAGCATCAAGCATCTGATTTAGGAATTGTTGGGCTTGATGTATTAGAGGAATGCAATAGTAAATTAGTCCGCTTGCTTGACTTAGGTATTGGGAAATGCAAAGTTGTTGTCGGCTCTCCAAAATACAATATCATTGATACCACAAAACCACTTTTAAAAGTTGCTACAAAAATGGTTAATATTGCCAAAAGTCATTTTGCTTCTCAAGCTATGGCTGTTGAAATTATCAAGCTGTATGGCTCTATTGAGCTTGCCCCTTTTGTTGGGCTTAGCGATGTAATTGTTGATGTGGTTGAAACAGGTTCAACAATGAAGCAAAATGCCCTTAAAATCGATGAAATTATTATGCACTCTAGTGCCTATTTGGTTGCCAATCCTTACAGCTTCTATAAAAAAAGGGCAGAAATACTTGCCATAAGCGAGCAGCTTTCTTTACTCATTAATCATAAGGAGTGAGCATGAAAATAATTATCTCTTTATTTATACCTTGGTGGCTCTATGCAGAATGGATTATGTTTGCTGATTCTCAAGACACATACCTCTACAACAACCAAAGCGGTGAAGTTTATATACGATATAGACAAGGTGGAGAAAACTATAAAGATATATTTGTAAGAATGCCTAATGGGGTTATCCCTAATAATGGGAACATTAACACACCAAAAACAAGCACTCCATTACCACAAAACAAAAATGTACCTGCGCTCAATAGCCAGCAGGATGCTGCAAAAAAACTTGCAGAAGATGCTCTAAAACAAGTGGGCAATATGCTTTATGAAGGAAACTAAATGCAAAATAAAATATTACAAATTATTAATATTTCTTTAAAAGAAGAAATCCCCCAATTTGAAGAATTCTTCAATTTTTGCATCACAAAAAACATCCATAGCTTGCAAGAATTATTTAGCTATTATGAAGAGTATTCATCAGATATTATTATTTTTTGGAATATTCCTTTAGATGATGACCTTATTGATAGCATGAGACTTATTTACAGCCTACAGCCTTCAATTAACTTTATTATTGTTAGTAGAAAAGAAATTTCCATACCCACAGACCTTATGGAAGCACATATTATCCAGTGCAAAAATCATGCACCAAGTATTCTTACAGAAGTTTGCAATATTGCCTACAGCACGCAAAATACTCCATCTACAGAAAAAGATTCGCTCAAAAATTTTTTAGAAAAAAATCAGCATTATATCTTAGCCCTTATTCATACACCTACAATAGCACGCTATCGGCTCATATATTCCATAGATTCCATGAGCAAACTCATAGAGCAAATCAAAGATTTTTTGCAAAGCTATCGCCCTCGAGGCAGTAAAGTATTTAGCATTGATTCTGATTTATTTGCGATTCTATTTCTTGAAGGAGATACACAAAAGGCTTATGAATTCATTAAATCTTTAGATATACTTCGCTTAGAACATGGATTTATCATCGATTCAAAAGCTATTGATATTGAAATGCTCATAGGGCTTAGTGAGGGGAATCATGAAACATTATTGCCAAAAGCATACAATGCACTTAAAATCGCTCAAGAAAATAATCAAAAATGCTCTTTGCTCCAACAAAGTGATGAAGATTTCTTAGCTCAACAACAACAACAAATTTATTGGATGAAAGAAATTCATCATGCCCTTACAAGCGGGCGAATAGTGCCTTATTATCAACCTATTTTAAATAACCATACAGGAATTATTGAAAAATATGAAACATTAGTACGGCTCATTGATGATTGTGGCAATGTTATATCGCCGGGGCTCTTTCTTCATGCAGCAAAAGAATCTGGGCTTATGAATAATATCACCATGGCAGTCATTAATAAAAGTTTCTCTGATTTTAAAGACACAGAATTTGAATTTTCTATAAATATTTCCACTGAAGGTTTGCAAGATAGACGCATTGTAAATTACCTACTCAACAGATCAGAAAAATACAATATTCCTACACATAGGATTCTTATAGAAATTTTAGAAGAAATAAATTCTTCACAAGGCAAAGTTATCGAGCATATCAATGAGCTTCACTCTAAAGGCTTTAAAATTGCTATTGATGATTTTGGTACAGAAAATTCCAATTTTGGACGACTCATCGATATGAAAGCTGATTATATTAAAATTGATGGCAGTTTTGTTAAAAATGTTGATCATGATGAAAGAAGCTATAAGATAGTCCATTCTATCGCTAAATTTGCAAAAAGTATTGGTGCAAAAAGCGTAGCTGAATTTGTACATTCCGAAAAAGTATATCGTACTATTTGTGATTTAGGAGTAGATTATTCACAAGGGTATCTCTTTGGGCAACCATCACCTGAAATTTAATGCAACACATTAACAAACCTTAATAGCTCTCATAATTCCAACAAAAGCACAAAACTTAAAAATACTCAACACTCCATTAAACATATACAATTATCACATAAGCATAATGAAATATAAGAGCCATCAAAGTAAGCACAGCAAATATTAGTGATATGCCTTTAACATTACTCCCAAAGTTTTCCCAGCCCTAAAACATGCAAGCATATTAATGTATATGGCTTGTCATAATTTTAATATTTATTTATCTATTGAGATAAATAAGGTTTGTATATCTTTTAGTCTTAATGAGCTCCTACACTCTTACTTCCCTTGTTATTCTTGATATTTCTATATGAAGAATATAATACTCATCACTCATTAAAGGTATTAAGCTATTAAAAGTTACATGAGCTTAGATGATAGCTTATCTTGAATTTCTTGAAGGTTGCAATATCCAGAGTTTCTTAGGTTTTTAACCTTGAAACTCTTTTTATTGCCATTATAAGATTCTTTATTTATAAACATGCTAGCTCTTTTTAAGGTTTTTTAATATGCACTCTTTACAATAACCTTTTATTGCTCTTGTTACATTACCATAATTCAATACAACAACTCAAAGGCTTATAAGGGCTTTATGCTTATGCCTTTGCACTCAATAGAGATTTAATAGGTATTTATAGGTGAGGAAGTTGTACTAAGTATAGTTTGTTACGCGATATACATTAGTTAGAGCTTCTAAAAATAAGCGATAAATTTTAGCTTCATTGTTAAAGTATTATAATTTTACATATTTTATCATATATAACAAAAAATGTAAAAATATTTTACAAATATCTTGACATTATCTGTAAATTATTATATTATTTCATCAAGGAGTTTGTGTTATGAAAAAAGATAGCAAGATTACATTAAGGCAAAGATTAAGAGATT
>JARHYY010000109.1 GCA_029258405.1 Helicobacteraceae bacterium
ATAAATCCCAAAGCCATAGAATCTATGAAGCAAAAGATTACAGAGCTTGAAAAAAAGCGATAAGCTTAATAAAATCACAAACAAGAGAAATAAGAACAAAGATAGAGGACATTAGAATATTGTAAAAGTAGTAAAAGGATATAAGGAGCAATACTAAATATATAAGAGCATAATGAATAAATAAGAATATGAAATATATAAGTGTTATAGAAACTCATATGCTTGGCAAAACTAAAATATATGAATAAAGTAAGATTCATAAAATACATTGAGATAAAAAGATAAGGAGTTAAACTCATAACAAGATAATAGAATAAATAAAATATATAAATCTCATTGATTCTCAAGCATAAATATTAAGCTCTGCAATCAAATACATTCAAAAGAGCAATAAGAGCTTTTACTAAAGAGTGCATATCTTAAAAAAAGAGAATGAGTACTTTTATAAATAAAAAATCTCTATAAAAGATTCTTTATTTATCTATTAAGATAAATAAATATTACATATAACTGTTAAAAATGGTAACAAATAACATCTTTTTTAAAAATATTCTTGCTTATAAATAAAAAATCGTATTTAAAAGTACAAAAATAATCCAAATTCTTTAAACCTCATATATATTTGAGAACTTTATACTCTTCAATATGTAACTTGTGTAATCATATTTACTGTTAAAATTTCGTATTTTATTGATATGAAAACAAAAATACTTTAATATAATAATCGTTAATATATCAAAGGAGGTTTATCAATGGTTTGGGTTCAAAATTATAATCCCTTAGATAATCAATGGCTTAGTGCTCTTATGGCATTCTTGCCTATTGCTTTATTCTTTTGCTGTTTGATATTTTTTAAACTCAAAGGGCATGTAGCAGGATTTCTCACAGTATGTTTAGCTATCATAATAGCTATTACTGTTTATGGTATGCCTATCAATATGGTGGGAACAAGTTTTATTTATGGTTTTATATATGGGATGTGGCCTATCGCTTGGATTATCGTTGCAGCAATATTTCTCTATAAGCTCACAGATAAATCAAATTATTTTAATATTTTACGCGATAGTATTATTGCCATTACAGCAGATCAAAGGTTGCAGGTTATCTTGATTGGTTTTTGCTTTGGTGCTTTTCTAGAGGGGGCTATTGGCTTTGGCGGACCTGTGGCAATTACGGCTGCACTCCTTGTAGGCATGGGATTGCGTCCTTTATATGCAGCTGGTTTATGTCTTATCGCTAACACAGCACCTGTTGCTTTTGGAGCTGTTGGTATACCCATTATCGCTATGTCTGGGGTTGTTGGTGTGTCAGCCCTTGAAATATCAGCCGTAGTAGGCAAAATGCTCCCTCCTCTTTCTGTTTTTGTGCCTTTTTTTCTTGTGTTTTTAATGAATGGTTTTCAAGGCATAAAAGAAACATGGCCAGCAGTTTTGGTGGCGGGCTTAAGTTTTGCTATTGTACAGTTTCTTACAGCAAATTATTTAGGACCAGAGCTTCCAGATATTGCCTCTGCAGTTGCATCTATTGCTTGCACAACTATATTTTTACGCTTTTGGCAACCAAAACATATTTTTACTTTCGAGAATGAAAACAGCAAAACTATACAAACTACCAAACATTCCCAAAAGGAGATATTTCTTGCATGGATACCTTTTATAATTCTTATTCTAGCTATTCTTCTTTGGACACAAGGTTGGTTTAAAGCATTATTTACCGGTGATGGTCCATTAGCATTCAGCACATTGACTTTCAAACTTGAAACATTAGCCCTCATTACCCAAACACAACCTGTAGTTACTGTTGATAAGGCGGTTAATTCAATATATACATTACCGCTCATTAATACCGTAGGAACAGCGATTTTAGTTACCGCACTTTTAACTTGTGTAATTTTAAAAATTAAGCCACAAGTAGCAGTAGAAGCATTTACAGAAACTTTAAATGAAATGAAAATGGCACTTTTAACCATTGGGCTTGTTGTAGGATTTGCTTTTGTTTGTAATTATAGCGGCATGTCTGCATCTTTAGCGCTAGCTCTTGCACAAACAGGCGATGCGTTTGCTTTCTTTTCTCCTATCGTAGGGTGGCTTGGAGTATTTCTTACAGGAAGCGACACAAGTTCAAATTTACTCTTTGGTACATTGCAGCAACTCACAGCACGACAATTAGGCATACCAGAAGTATTATTTCTTGCGGCAAATACAGTTGGTGGTGTTGTAGGCAAAATGATAAGCCCTCAAAGTATTGCTATTGCTTGTGTAGCAGTAGGATTATCGGGCAAGGAATCTGATTTGTTCCGCTTCACTGTTAAGTATTCTATTGCCTTTATCATTATTATTGGTATAGGGGTTTATTTAGCAGCTTTTGTATTCCCCACTATTCTTATTTGATAAATATTTGCCTCTATTTTTGGGGGCAAATCATTCGAGTTGCTAAAATTAATCTTAATATGTTCATTGTTATGTTCATGCAATTAAAAAGCATGCAAAGGGTGTATGCCCTTTGCTTTAAGAGTATGAAAGTATAAATTTTAAAGTTTATCTTTGTTTTTTGAGAGATATTCAGCAACACCTTTAGCATCAGCTTTCATGCCCTCATCTCCTTTTTGCCAACCAGCAGGGCAGACATCTCCATGTTGTTCATGGAATATAAGTGCATCAACCATACGAATCATTTCATCAACATTTCTCCCTAAAGGAAGGTCATTAACTACAGCATGGCGTACTACACAATGCTTATCAATCAAGAAAGAACCTCTTAAAGAAACAGATTCATTAAAGAGTACATCAAAATTTCTTGAGATAGATTTATCAATATCTGCAACCATAGGGAAAGTTACCTGCCCAATACCACCATTATTAACAGGTGTATTTTTCCATGCAAAATGGCTAAATTGCGAATCAATAGATACGCCGATAACTTTAATGCCTCTTGATTCAAAATCTTTTATCCTTTTGTCAAAAGCGATGATTTCTGAAGGACAAACAAAGGTAAAATCAAGTGGCCAGAAGAAAACAACTGCTCCATTTGAACCAATATTTTTATAAAGCTCAAAATTATCAACTATCTCATTATTTGCAAGTACAGCTGTAGCTGTAAAATTAGGTGCTTTTTTAGTCACCAACATAATAAAAACTCCTTAAAGAAAAAATTTATCATTTCTGATATTCTAATTCTACACTCTATTTCTTTAAAACAAAGTTAAACAAGATTAAGCTATAATGCTATAAAATAGCACACAAAACAAAGTTAAAACAATATGGAGGATTGAAATAAATGAGTAAAACTTTTCTCTTCACTTCTGAATCTGTTACAGAAGGGCATCCTGACAAAATGGCAGATCAAATTAGTGATGCAATTTTAGACTATATTATCGAGAGGGATAAAAATGCAAGAGTAGCATGCGAAACCCTCCTTTCTAATGGCTATTGCGTCATTGCAGGAGAGCTCAAAACAACAACCTATGCACCAATGCAACAAATTGCTCGGAATGTTGTTCGTGAGATTGGTTACACCGATGCACTCTATGGTTTTGATTATAGAAGTGCAGCGATTCTCAATGGCATAGGCGAGCAAAGCCCAGATATTAATCAAGGTGTTGATAGGGAAGATGGAGAAATTGGGGCAGGTGATCAAGGACTTATGTTTGGTTATGCATGCACAGAAACATCTACATTTATGCCTTTGCCCATTTATCTTTCTCATCGTATCACAGAGGGATTAGCAAGTGCAAGAAAATCAGGTAACCTACCTTTTTTGCGTCCTGATGGTAAATCACAAGTTACAGTAAAATATGTTGATGGCAAACCACAAACAATAGACACAATAGTTGTTTCAACCCAACATGCCCCAGATGTAGAATATAATCGCCTTAAAGATGCAGTCATTGAAGAGGTAGTATATCGCGTTATCCCCAAAGAACTTTTGAGCGATAATGTTCGCTATTTTATCAACCCTACAGGAAAATTTGTCATTGGTGGTCCCCAAGGTGATGCTGGACTTACAGGCAGAAAAATTATCGTTGATACTTATGGCGGGAGCTGTCCTCATGGTGGTGGGGCTTTTAGCGGTAAAGATCCAAGTAAAGTTGATAGAAGTGGAGCTTATGCAGCAAGATATGTTGCAAAAAACTTAGTTGCCTCTGGGGTATGCGAAAAAGCCACTATTCAAATAGCATATGCCATTGGTGTGGTAGAGCCTGTTTCAATTTTAGTCAATAGTCATAATACCTCTAAAGTGCCTGATAGCATACTAGAAGAATGTGTGCGTAAAATATTCCATCTTACGCCAAAGGGCATTATTCAAACGCTTGACTTATTGCGTCCGATTTATAGAAAAACAGCTGCTTATGGGCATTTTGGAAGAGAGTTACCTGAATTTACATGGGAAAAATGCGATAAAGTTGATGAAATAAAAGATTTTTTAAAAATTTAATACATTAAATATTAAGAGATCTAGTGTATAATTACAGTTTATCTTTAGGCTTTAAAGGAGAAATACATGGAGCAAACGCTCTCTATTATCAAGCCAGATGCTGTTCAAAAAAATGTGATTGGGAAAATCATTGAAAGATTTGAGAGCAATGGTTTAAGAATCGCCGCCATCAAAAAAATATGGCTTAGCAAGGCTGACGCAAAGAAGTTTTATATTATCCATAAGGAGCGTCCATTTTATAACGACCTTATTAACTTCATGGTGAGCGGACCTGTGGTTGTCATGGTTTTAGAAGGAGAAAATGCTGTTACTAAAAACCGTGATCTTATGGGAGCAACAAATCCAAAGGAAGCAAAACCGGGCACTATCCGTGCAGATTTTGCTGATAGCATTGATGCAAATGCTGTGCATGGGAGCGATTCTTTAGAAAATGCAAAAACTGAAATTGCATTCTTTTTTGGAAAGAGAGCAATTTTTTAATAGCTTACCTCTAGGTAAAATATGAAAATTGATTTTAAAAAGATATCAAAAGAACCAAGAAGTTTTGTTTATGAGAGCAATGGTTTAACATTAAAGGGTTGCATTTATCGCAAACAAGCTCATTTATACATGATGGATGCACTCTTAGTCGGAGATATTCTATTAACTTGCGATAAAAGCGGGGAAGAATATGTAAAAACCCTCAATGAAAAACTTAATTTTGGAATTTCTGATGGAATCTTTCCATCTCATACACTTAAAGAATTAGAAGTGGTAGAATTTTTTGATGGATACATAGATATTGCTTTTTTATTAGAAAGTGAGGTTGAATCCATAAAATTAGAATACCACACAAAAGAACACATAAATAATTAAATAAGGAGCATAATATGGCGGTACCAAAAAGACGAGTGAGCAAAACGAGAGCAGCTAAAAGACGCACTCATTACAAAATAACTTTAGCAACGCCCATAAAAGACAAAGATGGGACATGGAGAATGCCACATTGCCTCAATAAATTTACTGGAGCATATAAGCAAAAGAAATAAAGCAAATGATTAAGATAGCTATTGACGCCATGGGCGGAGATTTTGGAGCAAAACCTATCATTGAAGGAACGCTAAAAGCATTAGAACATCAATCGTTTCAAGCGATTTTGATTGGAGATAAAGCACAAATACACTCTCAAATACCATTGCATTTTAAACATAGAGAACGAATAGAAATTATTCACTGCAATGATTTTATCAAAATGGATGAAACTGCTGCTAATGCCATAAGGAGAAAAGAGAGTTCTATTTTTATAGCGACTGATCTTGTTAAAGAAAATAGAGCTGATGCATTAGTATCAGCTGGGCATAGCGGGGCAACAATGAGCCTTGCCACTCTAAAAATCGGAAGAATCGATGGTGTGAGCCGCCCAGCAATTGGAGCTATTCTGCCTAGAACCGATGGAAAAGAGCTCCTTCTTCTTGATGCAGGAGCAAATGTTGATTGCAGCCCAGAACATCTTTATGCTTTTGGTGTTATGGGGTATGAGTATGTTCAAAATGTTTTCAGAAGAAAAAAACCATCTATTGGTCTTTTGAGTATTGGCGAAGAAGAGTGCAAAGGAAACGAAGTCAGCAAAGAAGCTTATGCTCTATTACAAAACCATCATGGTTTTGTAGGGAATATTGAAGGTGATAATCTCTTTGATGGACATATTGATGTAGTTGTTTGCGATGGTTTTGTGGGTAATGTCGTATTGAAAACAAGCGAAGGAATTGCTGAAGCAATTGTTAAACTCCTTAAAACCTATATTGCAGAATCAGTAACAAGCAAAATGGGTGCTCTGCTTATGCGTAAATCATTCAAAAAACTCAAAAAAAATCTTGACTATGCAGAATATGGTGGAGCACCTTTGCTTGGTATTAATGGAAATGTAATTATTGGACATGGAAAAAGCAATCCAAAAGCAATTCAAAATGCCATCAAGCAAGCTATCAGTTCTTGCGAACATCATGTAAATATAAAAATTGCAGAAGCTTTTAAAAAAGGGGTACACTAAATGTATGCTACATTAACTTCCATAGGGGCGTATATACCTACAAAATGCGTAAGCAACAAAGATTTAGAAGCTTTTTTAGATACTTCTGATGAATGGATTGTGAAAAGAACAGGTATTAAAACGCGCTATTTTGCTGATAGCAATCAAAAATCAAGCGATCTAGGAATAGAGGCTGCAAAAATAGCTCTACAAAGAGCAAATATATCACATAAAGATATTGATTTAATAATTACAGCTACTCTTTCTCCAGATTATATCAATATGCCATCAACAGCTTGCATTATCGCAGCAGGATTAGATATTGCCAATGTGCCCGCTTTTGATATTGCAGCGGCTTGCAGCGGCTTTGTTTATCTCCTTTCTGTAGCAAAAGCATATATAGAATCAGGAATGGCAAAAAATATATTAATTGTTGGAGCAGAGAAAGTGAGCTCTGTTCTTAACCCTCATGATAGAAGCACCTATATTCTTTTTGGTGATGGTGCAGGAGCTGCTGTAATTAGTGCAACAAAAGATAAGAATCTCTCTATTCTTGATGTTCATATTTCAGCAGATGGACAATACGCCCATTATCTTGAAACACCACGCATGCAGAGCAATGAGAATGAACACAATATTGTTCAATGTATGAGCATGAAGGGGAGTGAGGTTTTCAAAATCGCTGTTGCTAAGCTCACTAGTGAAGTAAAAGATATTTTAGAACGCAATAAGATGACAGCCTGTGACATTGATTATTTTGTGCCTCATCAGGCTAACTATCGCATTATTAAAGCGGTGGGTGATAATTTGAATTTTAAAAATGAACAAATTGTATTAGTTGTAGAAAAATTTGGCAACACATCAGCAGCGTCTATTCCTATGGCAATGAATATACTCTATGAGGAAGGCAAAATAAAAAAGGGGTGCACATTGCTTTTAGACGCACTTGGAGGGGGGCTTACTTGGGGTTCAGCCCTTCTTCGTTTTGGGGGCGATTAAATCGTTATGGAATAATATTTGCTACAATAAACTATTATTTTATTATTGAAGGAACAAGCTATGGTAAGGCAAGAGGCATATTCAACTTACACTAAGGAGCATCACTATATAGTAGCTCAAGAGGAAACAATATTTACATCTCAAAAAATTAATCCCAATGCAAATCTTGGAGATAGTAGCATTTATTTCAATGATGAAGAAAATGAACTATACGAATTTCCTCTTGATTCTGAAGGATTTTTAAGCACACAATTTAATGAAACAGCAAAAATACCAACAGAATTCAAAATCCATAGCTCAAGCATAAAGAATATGCTTTATAGAGCAAAGAAGTTAGAGAAGTGGGAGCATAAAACACTTAATATTCCTGCTATAATCAATGGAGCATACCATACGCTTAAAGCTATCCTTAAAAACAAGCTTGAACAGGAATATTTTAGTATAGATGATATAAGTTGCTTTCCCTATGGTTATATCACAAAAGATGGAAGCCCAATAGGAGAAATTATACATCTTTTTCACTCCATAAAAAGCCTTACGCAAGCACACCAAAGGGATTATCTTACACTTTTTGGTCTTAATAAGGAAGTATATCCCTTTATTACGCTTAAGACTTTTAGCGATTCATATCCAGAAAATATACATAAAAAGCTTGATACAATCGCCTTAATGCGTGAAGTTTCACCTAAAGAAAGGGCGTGGAATCTCCAAGTGCGAAATTGGGGGGCACAATATTATTGCAACAAACAAGGCATGGTGAGTAAAGCAGGGATTCTTATGGCATTTGTTTCTTTGCTATGGACAGAGGGCATAAAAATATGCCATATGAATAATACACATATTCCTTTTATGGATAATGAAATCTTTAATAGCACCCATGCCTATTATGACATTCTCAATAATCGTTTAAGCTTTGAAACATATATACAAACTGCTATACAAAAAAATGGTCATTTGGCATATGATATTGTTGCTGCTCTAAGACTTAAGAAAAAAGGAATCAGCAATCATGAGCTTGCATTATTAGATTATAAATATATTCATCCAGATCGTGTAAATACATTGCGTGAAAGTACAGTCATAGAAAACTTTATTGTAACAGACCGTTTATTTAATATGGGATATGAATTTGATTCTGAATCACAAAAAAAATATTTTGATATTAATAAGTTTCTTAAAAAAATATTTATCAATACAAGTAAGCTTAATAAACATGCAGCAGATGATAGAGAGCGGCTCTTGCATAGAGCTTATCATCAATTTGAAATTTATGGTCTTCCTCACAACACCCTTAAAGCACTCCATAAGATATTTGCTAATGATATTCAAGAATTACAAAATATATTTACAGAAAATTAGGTGTGGCTATAAGCCGAGTTCTGTATTTGAAGGTCATTTATCTTGGCGATTATTTCACAATAACGCTCCAGCGAAGGCATAAAACTTGAGACTTTTACCAAAACCTTCTTGCTACAGGTTGGGTTTACCCTACAGCTTTTATCGCTAAAAGCTTGGTGGTCTCTTACACCGCCATTTCACCATCGCTTATATTTTAATAAGCAGTCTATTCTCTGTGGCACTTTCCCTTATTTTACAATAGCTATCCGTTAGATAGAACCCTGTCTCAATGTAGCTCGGACTTTCCTCTCAATATGAGCGACCTTCTGCCACACCTAATTTATTGTAACAAAATTTTAATAACAAACCTTTATAATAATATGCTATAATACAAATATTTATTACTCATTTATTAAACATGCATAAATGGAGCGATTCATGAAAGCTATATTTTACACATTACATCACAGTGCTATTCTTAATACTCTTTTTAGAATAATTGATTTCTGCCTTGCTACTATCAATAAAAATATAGCTGTATGTGGGCTCATCGTTGGGGTTATCATCACTGCTCTTAATGTATGCCTAAGGACTCTTTCTGGTTTTGGCTTTAATATACCCTCGCTTACATGGGGGGAAGAAATTGCACGATATTGTTTTATATGGAGTGCGCTTTTTGGTGCGGCTTATGGCTTTCGCAATGGTGTGCATATTTCAGTAATGATGATTATAGAAAAAATTCCAAAAAGGCTTGCAAAACTTGCCATTATATTTGCTAACATATTAGGGAGCATTTATTTAGGATTTATGGCATGGGCTGGCTATATGACTTGCATGCTTAATTATGATTTAGGTTTTAGGCTTGAATCATTTCACAATGTGTCATTATGGTATTTTCTTCTATGTTTGCCCTTAGCTTTTCTTGGAGCAACTTATCGCGTTATAGAAAAACTTTATGAAAGTTGCTGGATAGACACAGATACAACTATTCAGCAAGCACATAATCAAAAGGAGCATTGAATGACAAAAAATAAATTTTCTTTTCTTGATATTGTTGAAAAAATAGGGAATTTTCTACCCCATCCAGCAATGATTTTTGTGTGGCTCATTCTTGCACTGCTCATAAGCTCTAGCATATGCAGTTATTTTGAGCTATCTGTAATAGATCCTAGAGATAAGAGCAAGGAAATAGTCATTATTAATCTCTTAAGCATGGAAAGCTTTATTCGTCTTAGCACCTCTTTGGTAAAAAATTTTACTGATTTTCCTCCTTTAGGCACAGTGCTCATTGCTATGCTTGGCATAACTGTTGCTGAGGCTTCTGGTTTTTTTGGTTCATTAATCAGAATGCTTATTTTAAATGCTCCCAAAAAAATTGTTACCCTTATTGTTATTTTTGTGGGTTTAATATCAAATGTTGCTTCTGATGTAGGTTTTGTAGTGCTCATTCCTTTAGCGGCAATGATTTTTCATTCTTTAGGTCGTCATCCTCTAGCTGGAATTGCAGCAGCATTTTCTGGAGTTTCTGGGGGTTTTAGTGCAAATCTTGTCATCAGTACAACAGATTCCATATTATCAGGAATCACTACAAAAGCTGCTCAAATTATTGATCCAAATTATATTGTAGGTGTTGAGGCAAATTGGTATTTTATGTGTATAAGCACATTTCTCATTGCAATTCTAGGATATTTTATTACAGAAAAAATTGTAGAACCACGACTTGGTACATATACAAATAAAGAAGTTGAAAAAAGCCTTGAGCAAAGTTTAAGCCCATTAGAAAAAAAGGCTTTATATCTTGCTCTTTTATCTATAATAATATATTTGATATGTATTTTTTTAGCTATATTTCCAGCTGATAGTGCATTACGAAACCAAAGCAATGGTTCTCTTGTGGGCTCACCATTCCTTAAAGCTATTATTTTTTATATATTTTTCTTTTTTGCAATCCCGGGCATTGTTTATGGAATTGTAACTAAAAAATTCATATCAAGTGATTCTATTATTAATGCCATGAGTGGAGGCATGAAAGATATGAGCATGGTATTAGTTATTATGTTTTTTGCTGCTCAATTGATTGCCCTTTTTTCATGGAGCAATATTGGTGTATTTACCGCCATAAAAGGAGCTCTGTTTTTAGAGAGCCTACATATAGATAAAGGTTTATTATTGATTATCTTTATCCTTATTTCTGCCTGTATTAATTTAATGGTTTCTTCAGCCTCTGCACAATGGGCATTAACTTCACCCATATTTGTACCCATGCTCATGTTGCTTGGCTACTCTCCAGAACTTATACAAGCAGCATATAGGATTGGGGATTCATCAACAAATATCATTACCCCTTTATTTGCATATTTACCAATCATTCTAAGTGTAGCCTTAAAATACAAGAAAGATACAGGTATTGGTACTATAATCTCCATGATGCTCCCTTATTCAATTGCCTTTCTTATTGGTTGGTCTGCATTATTATATCTATGGGTATTTGTATTCAATCTCCCTGTTGGTCCCGGGGCAGCTTTATTTTATAGCATAGATAATACATAAGCCAAGTAAAGACCTACAAAAAACTTTTATTTAGTCGATATTTAGCCATAGTCATATAAAATAAAGGAGCAAAAATGCAATATAGCTATATCCAAGGCACCATTTATTCAAGTCTCAAATACAATCCTTTCAATAGAACTTTCTCTGATTTGAAACAAGAAGAAGAATCTGATAAGAATCTTTTAAAAACTCTTACTGAAAAGAGCGATAATAAAATTAATAGTTTAAATGATCTTAATCCCTTTAAGGTTACTGATAGCACTAAAACAGATTCTAATTACCAAAAGGTTCTCTTTGATGATCCTATTAGCGGTATGCGTATTTCTTTAAATCTTAGCAAAGAAAATATCAATAAACTTCAAAACCATTTTGATACTAGAGATTTCTATAAAAGAGCTGATGATACTCTTAGGCTTTCAGGTAAGGCTGAAGCCTTTGTGAGTGGTTGGTTTGGAGATATTGCCTATACAAGAAATTATATGAGAGCAGATGATGATAAAAATGGAAAACTTGATCCAAAAGAACAAGTAAATGTTGTTGATGGGTATAGGGTAGGTGCCATAATAATGCCTTCAAAAGATGGTAATCATAAATATGTTGAAGTCGAATTTCGTGCCTATGAAACCTTGTCTGCTCGTGGTATGACAGACACCTCTAATGTACCTTCAAGCATTCAAGAAGCACTTAACCGAACCCTTCATATGGATAAAAATCTTGATGGCGAAGTTAAAGCTATGCCAGGAGAGGGTTTTCGCTCTGAAAGAGAGAATGCACATTATATAAACGAGATTGTAGAATATGTAATAAAGAAACTAAGAGATCCATATGCTAATGCAAAAGACATAACTGATACTTTAGAAGAAGATGTTAAGCGATTTAAACAGCTGCAAAAAGCTCTACAAGCCTTAGAGAAGCTCAAAAACTCTAAAGGGGACTTGCAGAGCTTGGAACCAGAAGAGCGTAAAGCTTTAGAAAATGCAATGGTTTTAGGCGACAAACAATTCAAGCTCTCTGATAAAGATTTAGAATCTTTAGAAACACATATCAATAATCAAGCCTTAGATGCTATTAGTGATTATGTATCTCATGAAACAGGTTTGGATAAAACAGAGCTCAAAGAATCTTTAGAGCAAGCTTTTTTCAAAAATGCTCCTAGCTCTCAATTAGATTTTGATTCTAAAGAGCTTATTTCAGTGGTTGATGAAATAGGTACACAGATTAAAAATAATGAAGTTTCTGTGCTTGATGTGAGAGTATAAGTGCAGCTAAGGGAGCTTGTTGATTGCAAGTTTTCTTTTGGCTGTAGTTACTAATCTCAAACATAACATATCATTTAAAAAGCTTTTGGTTGTTCTAGGCTTGCTTGAAGGTTAGCTAAATAGCAAGAATATTACAAAGCTGGTATAAAAAAACATATTTAGATTTAAAGAAAGAATTTAATGCTATTAAAAAAGGGTAATTTCCCTTTGTTTATGAAGTAAGCATATGCAATACAACAACCTTTTTTAACTTAAACTTTGCCTTTAAAACATTCTTTAGAAATTTAAAGCAAAGTATATCCAAGATTTAAAAAACAATCAAGGTTCTTTTTATTAGGGGGTGATATTGTTAAGTTTGAAATAAAAAAACAACAAACAATTTTTAAAGATTCCATATCTAGGAAATATCAAACTAAGAGAGAATCGACGATTTGAAGGCAAGATTCATTCTTGCACCATTACTCAAAAAGCTCTCATTCTATGATTCTTTTAGCATAGATATTACTAATTGAGTTTAAAAGAACACATAAACCCCAAAAACAACAAAAGGTTTAGATATAAGTTAAAAAATAAATAGCTTAACATTCAAGCACCTATGACTAAGCTCATACAGCATTTAAAAAGAGTGAGTAAAAACAAGAAACAACACCTAAACAATAAAGGTGAAGTAATGCAGAGCATTACATACTTAAAACAATGTGAAGTTTAATAAGCTCTATCAAAGAACTGAAATAAAAAATGATTTTTTACACAAGCTTATTTCTCTTTTTGTTCTTGTGAGGCATAGAGATATGCTTAAAAATCTTAACAAAGGCAATGAGAGCTATAAGTCTTATATGTTAAAGCACAGACACTATAAAAGCGATAGATTCTACAAAAGCTTTCAAGCTTGCTCTATGTGGAAGCATTAAAGAAAATCTCAAAAAATGTATTCTGCCCAAGCACACTTAAGGGCTCTACAATAGATTGAGCAATACAACAGAGCAACTAAAGGTTGAAACAGGAAAAACAGAAATTCTATTATAGATTTTATAGATTTAAAAGAAGGGTAGCTTACTCAAAGAATATTCAATTTAGCGCCCACTTCTTATGCTAAGATATCCCCCACATACGATAAGGAAAATACCCATAAAACCTAGCAAATCTGGTAGAGAATCTCCAAGTGCTACCCCCCAAATGAGCACAAAAAGAATATTAATATAACCAAGGGGTGCAAGTATAGTAGCTTGCCCATTTGAATAGGCTTTTGTGAGATAAAATTGAGCCAAAGTAGCAGAGATGCCCATTATAATAATATAAATCCATTCTTGCATGGTAGGCATATGAAAAGAAGCAAAATGCCCTAATGATTGGGCAAATGGAATAAAAATTAAAGAAAAAATGACTCCAGATATGCCAAAAGATAAAATAACAATTCGTTCTTCATATACAGATTTAAGTTCAGCAATGGACAAATATGCAAAAGCACTCCCTAGCCCGCTGTATATTCCAAAAAATGCTATAGTAAAAGAAAAATGCTCTACATGTGGTGGGTAAAGTGCCACAACACCAACGAAACCTAAAAATATAGCTACCCAACTCATGAACCTTACTCGTTTTTTGAGTATGAGAATGCTAAGGCAAGCAATAAATATAGGTGTAGTTTGAGAGAGTGTAAAGGCAGTTGCAAGTGGAATTTCTCTTATATTATAAAAATAGGCTATAAGGGCTGTTGCACCAAAAAAACCTCGAGAAAACAAAACAAAAGGTTTGCCTTTATTGGGATAGGTTTTTAAGGGTATAGTCAAAAAAGAAACAAGAACAAGAATAACAGTAATAATACTTCTAAAAAGAGTGAGCTCTAAAGTGCCCAATCTTTGAGCAAGTATTTTCGTGCATGCTGCCATAATAGAAAAAAGAAAGGCAGAGAGAAAGAGATAGGCAATGCTCCTAGCATTGGGGTTTTGTGTTAAGAAATTATTTATATATGACATTTTATTGATTTTGTTTTATGAAAATATGAAAACGAGCAATATTTAGCTATAATACATTAAAACTATTATATCAAAAAATATTCAAAAAGCAAACAATAATGAAAACAATAGCAATCGTTGGGAGACCAAATGTAGGGAAAAGCTCTCTTTTTAACTGTCTCATAAAAAAAAAGAAAGCTGTAATTTCAGATATAGCAGGAACAACTCGTGATGTAAGAAGAGAAAGCTTTAATATTGATGGTGATATTAAAGTAGTTTTAAGTGATACAGGAGGTATTGAGCAAAAATGCCTTAATGAACTTTTTGAAGAAGTCAAAAATCATGCCTTTAATGAGGCAAAAAAAGCAGACTTATTGTTTTTTGTTGTTGATGGCAAGAAACCACCGCTTGATGAAGATAGGATGCTTTTTAGGTTATTGCAATCCTATAAAATCCCCTTATTTCTTGTGGTTAATAAAATTGACAATAGCAAACAAAAGGAAAATATATGGGAATTTTATTCCTTTGGTACTCAAAACATTTACCCTATATCAGTTGTTCATAATTTAGGCATCCAAGAGCTTAAAGATTCTGCAAAAAGTGCATTAAAGCTCACAAGGCAGGATTTTATACATATTGACACTCCATTGAGTGCAGACATTTCTAAAGAAATTAAAATTGCTATTATCGGAAGGGTAAATGTAGGGAAGAGCTCATTATTGAATGCCCTTTTAGGGAAGAATCGTTCTGTGGTTTCAGCACTAGCAGGTACAACTATTGATCCTATTGATGAAACATGCTCTTATAAGGATAAGCAATTTACCTTTATTGACACAGCTGGATTAAGACGCAAAGGAAAAGTTATCGGAATTGAAAAAATTGCACTTTTACGCACAAAAGAAATGCTTAAAGAATCGCATATTGCGTTGCTGGTTTTGGATGCCTCTGAACCATTAGTAGAACTTGATGAAAAAATTGCTTCATTAGTTTTTGAATATGGGCTGGGTGTGATTATTGTGCTTAATAAATGGGATATACGCTATAAGGACACAGAAGAGATAAGAAAAGAGATTATACATCGCTTTAAATATCTTAGTTATGCACCAATTGTTATTGTTTCTGCTCATAATAAACGCAAGATAACCACACTTAAGGATAAGATTTTAGAAGTTTTTTGTTATTTACAGTACCATATACCTACATCGATTTTAAATGAAGTTATATCTTCTGCTTGCAAAGAACATCCTATACCAAGCGATAGGGGCAAGATGGTAAAAATTTATTATGCTTCACAATATCGCAGCACACCGCCACATATCTCCTTGGTGATGAATCGTCCTCATGCGTTGCACTTTAGTTATAAACGATTCCTTATAAATCGTTTGCGTAAAAATTTTAAGTTTGAAGGTGTTCCTATTGTGCTAGAAACTCGTCAAAGAGGAGAGAGAGATAAAGGGATTAATGAGGATTGATTATGAGGTTTAGAAATATTATAGCAAGTGTTATTTTATTAAGTATTATAAGTATTATGGGTTATGTTTTTTATTATTTTGCACAAAATATTCATTATGCTATGGAAGCAAAAGATTTTGAACGAGAAATTAACAGGCAGCTTGTAAGTTTACTTGAAGAATTTGATAATCGTGTATATTATGGAGAAATGAGAGTTCTTGCATATGATCAATTTGTATGTAGTCAATATTTAGATTGTGTAAGTCCATTCATTAAAATAGGTTGGAGCGATACAGATACACATATAATGCTGCTTGATACTCATGTTACAGTAAGAGACCTATCAGAAGAAAGATTAAAAATATCCTTTGAAACCACTTTTTCATTTTTCGTAAATAATAATGGGCTCTCTGTCCAACAGAGAGATGATATTGCCCTTATACAATCCTTATTCCCTACTGCTATAGGTTGTGATTTTGAAACAATTACTAAAGGTGCAAATTCAATGGTGAGCAAAAACTCTTCATGTGATATATATACACCAGCTGCAGATTATAATATCACTGTAAATGCCGATTCGATGAATGCTCGTTATGGCAATGTGATGCTCCCTACGTTATTGCTTGGGATAGAGAACTTTTTAAGCCCACAAGTTCTTTCAAAAATGCAGGTTTTTCTCAAAAGCTTTCAATTGCAGGTACATTCAAAAAACATAGATGATAAAGTTTTTGATATAGTAACCCGCACTAAAATAGGCTCATTGCTCAATCGCCAACAGTATAATGCGGCATTAACTGATGCTATATCTCATACCCTTAATGCATTCAGTGCGGATATAAATACATTTGGAAATAAAGAAGCTTTTAAACAGCTTGCACAAGGAGTTTCTTCCTTATTGCTTGGGACAACAAAAAGGCTTAATATAGCATTAGAGGCTATAAGCGATACCCCTCCCTTATTCTTTGATGAAGAAGAGATTGAGGAATGGAGCTATCAGGTAGGAGAAAACCCAAAACATGCTATTGAAGTTATTTTGAAGAATTATCATATAACCATAGACGAATTATAGGCATTATTCAGCTAGAATCAAAACAATTTTTGTTATAATTATATCTTAAGGTAGTTGCTTGTGTAAGTGCCATAAAAAATAAGGAAAATGAATGCCAAAGATGAAAACAAATCGTGGTGCAAGCAAGAGATTTAAGTTAAAAAAAAATCTCATTAAACGCAAATCAGCTTTTAAGAATCATATTTTAACAAAAAAATCTCCGCAAAGAAGAGCGAATCTTAATGCACCAAAATATGTTCATGAGAGTAATGTAGAGCAGGTAAAGAAATTGCTTTGTTTATGATTATCTCAAAATCTCCTTATGCAACCATTGCAAAAAGGAAAAGTCAGCCATAGGGCTACACCTTAAAATATTCAAAGGTAAAGGATAAAAGATGTCAAGAGTAAAAACAGGAGTCATTAGACGACAAAGACATAAGAAAATACTAAAACTTGCTCGCGGTTTTTATAGCGGCAGGCGTAAGCATTTCAGAAAGGCAAAAGAACAGCTTGAACGCAGCCTTTGTTATGCCTTTAGGGACAGAAAACAGAAGAAGAGAGACTTTAGGCGGTTATGGATTACAAGAATTAATGCTGCGTGCAGAACGCATGGCATGAGTTATTCAAAATTTATGCATGGATTAAAGCTTGCCCAAATTGAGCTAGACAGAAAAGTTCTTGCTCATATGGCAATGAATGAAGCAGAGCATTTTTCACAAATTATTACTTTGGTACGGCAAGCGATTAAATAGTTTTTGTTTTATTGAATAATGAATCAAGAATATGGCAAAATATTTATTGCCTATAAGCCTTTATTTGAAAGCTCAAATGCCTTTTTAGCAAAAATTAAAAGGCATTTGAATATAAAAAAAGCAGGCTTTAGTGGCATATTAGATCCTTTTGCCAAAGGGGTTTTGCTTGTAGCTACAGGGAGCTACACAAAGTTGCTTAGCCATATCAATATAGAAAGCAAACAATATTTAGCTACTTTATGGCTTGGGATAAAAAGTCGCTCTTTAGATATTGAAAACATAGAATCTGTGAGTATAATTCCAGCATTTAGTGAAAAACAAGTGCGAAAAGCTTTGGATTGCGTATATGGAAAAATATCATATGTGCCCCCAATCTTTAGTGCTAAAAAAATAAAAGGAATGCGAGCATATAATTTAGCAAGAACACATCAAGAGGTTTCTTTAAGCCTTATAGAAACCGAGGTTTTTTCCATACAATTGATAAATTATACGCACCCTTTTATAACATTCTCTATTACTTTAAGCAAGGGAGGATATGTACGCTCCATAGGAGCGATAATAGCTAATAATTTAGGGGTGGAAGGTGCTTTATGCAGTTTGGAAAGAATAAGTGAAGGTGATATTTCTTTTGCGAATAATTCCTTGTTTGTTAAGAATCAAAATTACCATAATGATATTTTATTATATGAGCTTAATGTCATGAAATTATTCAAATATCCTATTTTAAAGCTTGAGCATCTTAGAGATGATTTCATAAAAGGAAAAAGGTTACAAAAAGATATGTTAGGTATTAAAGATAATGGGTGTTTTATAGTAGAATTTGAGGATTTTTTCTCTATAATACAAGTACAAGAAGTAAGCATTAAATATCTGATAAAC
Source organism: Helicobacteraceae bacterium (assembly GCA_029258405.1). GTDB lineage: Bacteria > Campylobacterota > Campylobacteria > Campylobacterales > Helicobacteraceae > NHYN01. Next base: position 18,672 of record JARHYY010000109.1, read on the forward strand.
AGGATGAAAAAATGTTAATTTTAGCACGCAAAGAAGATGAAAGTATTGTTATAGGTGATGAAATTATAATTAAAGTTGTTTCTATTGATAGAGGCACAGTGAAGCTAGGTTTTGAAGCACCTCCACAATATATTATATTAAGAGAAGAGCTTAAAGAAATGGTTGTTAATAAAAATAAAGAATCAATCTCAAGAGATATTGCACCAAAGAGCTTAGATGCATTGCGTAAATCGCTCCCTAAAAAAGAAGAAAATCCGAGCATAAAAAAACTTACTAAAAATTTGAATGTAGCCAAGGAAGATATATAGGGATTATTTATAATGCTTGTGCAAAATTCTTATGCTAAAATAAATGTTTTCTTGAAAATTATAGGGAAGCAGCAAGATTATCATGCCTTATGCTCTCGTTTTGTTACTGTTTATTCATTAAGTGATTGTGTATTATGGGAGAATGACTGCGTAAAGCAATTTACCCTTGTTTGCGAATCGCCAACATTATCCACAGAACACAGAATAATGCTTGAGCAAGATAATATTATCTTAAAAGCTAAAAACATTTTAGAATCTTATATAACCCCTTTGGAGCAACAGTTGCTCAATAATGTAAAAATCACCCTTGTTAAAAATATACCGCTTGGCTCTGGGCTTGGAGGTGGTAGCTCAAATGCAGCCACTTTTTTAAAGATGGCTCAAAAGCAACTAGGCATTCATCTTTCTCATGAAACATGGATGGGTATATTAAAGCAAATAGGTGCTGATGTTTCTTTCTTTTGGAGTGAAGTAGCAAGTGCTAATGTGAGTGGCATTGGGGAGCATATTCAACCTTTTAATGAGCCTCCATTGCGTGTTGAAATTATAACACCTCCTTTTATATGCCAAACGGCTAAAGTATATCATTATTATTCACAAAAATTCTTACAAAACAACCCATTTAATCCTACTGTTGTGCAACAATGGAGCAAAACAGATAGCCAAACACTTTTAATCGAAAATGATCTACACCTGCTTAATGATTTATCATTAAGTGCCTTTGTGTTATATCCTAAGCTAAAAGAATATGCACAAGAAGGTTGGTTTTTAAGTGGTAGCGGAAGTAGCTTTTTTCGCTTGTGTGCATAGGTGCTTGTATGGTTGAAAATCGTCTATATGTAAAAACACCACCCCAAAAAACAAAAACAAGACAGGATAAAATTATAATTGCAACTCATAAAAAAGCACGATTTGATTATTTTATTTTGAATACATTAGAAGTAGGTATTGCACTCTTAGGGAGTGAAGTAAAAGCTTTGAGGGCAAGAAAGGTGAATTTGAAAGATAGCTTTGTAAAGATAATTAAAGGGGAATTATTTTTGCTCAATGCTCATATATCATGTTTGCCAACAACTTATACGCATTTTAAACCTGATGAATATCGCCCAAGAAAGCTTTTAGCGCATAAAAAGCAAATTCATAAGCTTTTGGGTGAGACATCTACAAAAGGCTATACCCTTGTTGTGCTCTCTTTATATTGCAATGCTCAAAATCGCATCAAAGCAGAAATGGCATTGGTGCAAGGAAAAAATTTGCACGATAAAAGAGAGAGCATCAAAAAGCGTATAAGCGATAGAGAAGCAAGAGCTGCTTTAAAAAATTATTAGGCAGATTAGGAGGTTTCATGGGTTATTTTGAGTTTTCTTTTGCTACATTGGTTACTATATGCTTTATATGGTTTGCATTCAAACGCTCTAAACGACTTAAAGAGTGTCAGAGACGCTCTCAAGTGATTAATAATTTAGCACTTAAAAAGCCAAAATAACTTAGTACTCAATCATGGAAACTTATTTACAAGAAATTGCAGATTATGTTGTTTTTGGTGTGCTTGGCATAATGAGCATTATTGCTCTTATGATTATTTTTGAGCGGTTGTTTTTTTATGCTTCTTTTAAGATTGATGATTCTTTAAAGGCTTATAAACAAAAAAATGCGTTAGAAATAGAGCTTTCTAAGAATCTTACACTTCTTTCTAGTATCGCTTCTAATGCCCCTTATGTAGGTCTTTTGGGGACTGTTTTTGGAATCATGCTTACCTTTGTTGAAATTGGACAAAAAGGAGGGGTGAGCGAACCACAAACCATTATGCTTGGTTTAGCCTTAGCACTAAAGGCAACAGCTTTTGGATTATTTATAGCGATTCCTTCTTTGTTTTGCTATAATCTTTTATGGCGAAAAATGGAGGTTATTATAATGCGTTGGGAGATGCTATGTGAGACTCAAAAAAATTGAGGGTATTAATATTGTTCCTTTTGTAGATATTATACTTGTACTATTGGTTATTGTGCTTATGGAAGCAACTTTTGTAAAAACAGATGGCATTATTTTGCCTCCTAGCATGCAAGGAGATGGGGTAAGCAATACAGAAAAAGAGGTTACTTTTTCCATTACTCAAGATGGAGTTATACTGCTTGAAAATAAACCCATTGCTCTAGATTCTCTATCAAATGCTATTGAGCAAATAGATAAGACAGCTTCTATCTCTATCCAAGCAGATTCCCGCAGTGCATTTGAGAAATTTGTTTTTTTAATTTCTGCCCTTAAAGAAAAGGGCTTGCAAAATATAAACATTATTACAGAGAAAAAGAAGGAGTAACCATGGCTTTAAGAGGCGAATATAGTATAGAAATGATTATTTCAGCATTTATAACTTTTGCTGTTATTATGTTGATTTTAAGGATTTACCTTAAGCGTATTGCTCGCAAAAGACCAAGCATTCAACGACCAGATTGGCTTAAGGAACGAAAACCAAGAAAAGAGCATAGGATTGACAGAAAATAGCTTGTGATTTTCAAGAGCTTATTCAAGGAAGAAATTAATGGGAATAGAAATAATGGATAGTAACCTTGGTGTTGTTTTAAATGTTGTATTTACAGTCCTTAT
>JARHYY010000132.1 GCA_029258405.1 Helicobacteraceae bacterium
AGTTTAAATAGAGTGTTGAGTAAATTTTTAAGTTTGTATTTTTGTTTAAATTATAGTTGGGTTTAGTTATTGTCTAAGTTTTGATATTGTGTTATATGGCTTTTTGGTGGGCGAGTTGTACAATAATATAAGCATTACTCAATACGCGAGCGTAGTTTTATTGCCTAAGGGCATAAAATTCATAGAATAAAAAAGCGAAAAGTAATCATTAAACTCATAACAAAACTACAAACAAAATGTAGAGATAATAACATATAAATGCATAATATATAAAATATTTTAATCCCATTAATTCTAAGGATATATTTTGAGCTCTTGTAATGAGAGTAAAATATGCTTTAAGCTGTTTTATTGTGAATCAAATGGGTTTAATGAAAGTAATAAAAAGTTCTTGTAAAAGAGCGAAAAACCTTATAAAAGGAGTTAGTGATTCTTATGAATAAAGAATCTAAAGATGGCATAAAACACTTCTCAAAAGTTCTTCATTTATCTCAATGAGATAAATGAATATTAAAACAATGGCAAGTTGTGTTGTTGAAAGCCACTTGTTCAATTTAGAACAGGGAAAACTTGGAGATAATATCAAAGGGGTGATGGGGATTAGGCAGAATAGATGAAAAAGGACATAGATAATATCCGCATTATTATCCCACATAGCTTTAAATGAATAAGGTTGGTTTATTTCTCATCAATGTTAAAGTCTAAAAATTAGATATGAATATTCACGAGCTGAAGAAAGTATAGAGTTCTACAGGTTAGATATTGGTAATAATTATTTAAAAATTAAAAAACCAAACCATACAGCAGACAAGCAACAAAACACATGTAAAAATATATTCAATATAAAATATATATATAAATTATTTTGAAGCAATAATAAATTTTCGTATGAAAATGTTGAAAAAGTACTTAATGCACCCAAAAATCCTGCATTAATAAAACTTTTCATAGATGCACAAAACCCTCTATTTTGAATATAAGAAAACAATAAGCCCATCAAGAAAGAAGCTATTATATTCACAAAAAGAGTACCAAAACTTATAGAATGTGGCAAAATTTTATTTATAGCATTAACAAGCAATACTCTAGTAATTGCACCTACAAAACCACCAACACCTACCATTAACATCGTCTTTAACATTCATAAACCTTAAATTAGTCTTCACCTTCTACATCAATTAAAAAGTCATTATATTTTTTACAAGCATAAACTTTAACCATAACCTTATTATATTCAATTTAATGAGATAAATTAGAAAAACAACACTATTCAAGCTTTCCAATCTCATCTATTAAGTTCATGGGGGTGAGAGCATAAGATGATACCTGCAACTTGCGTGCAGCAAGAGTATGTGCCAAAGAACCTTGAACAGCAGCCTCAAAAGGCTCAATGCCTTGAGCAAGCAATGCAGCAATTAAGCCACTAAGCACATCGCCACTTCCTCCTTTTGCTAAATTTGGTGTTCCAAAATTATTAACAGCAATTCTTCCGCCTTGTGCAATTATTGGATTTGCACCCTTAAGCACAAGAGTGGCATGAGGAAATGAATGAGCAAACAAACGAGCAAAGCGAAAACGATCACGTTGGAGCTCCAAAACCTCACAATCAGCCACACCTGTAAGCCTCATGAGCGACACAAATTCTTTAGGATGTGGCGTAAGCACAACATGAGGATTTACTTCAAGTATTTCTCGTGCAATATCTTGATATAAAATATCCGCATCTAAAAGAGTGGGACGCTTAAATAAAATATCCCTAACCCCCTTTCTGTCTTGAAAGCTAAAATCTCCAAGTCCCATTCCAATAGCAATAGCTGCAGGATTTTGTGGAAGTGTAAAAGAATGAATAATTTCAGGAGGAATCCTGTCTGCCCTATCACCTATAATAGTAACCACACCTGCACCAAAACGAAACGCTGACAAAGCAGAAAGAATAGCTGCCCCTTCTTTTTCGCCCATCAAAATAACTAAATGCCCAAAAATACCTTTATGGGCACTCGAATCGCTCTGTATCCTTGAGGGGAGATTTAAATCTGTTTCCTCAAGCAAAACCCCATTAGGCATTCCTAAACATTCATATTTTTTGCGTGAAACACCAATGGGACAAATACAAATTTTACCCACAAAATCTTTAGCTCTATCACTCAAAATAGCTTCTCTGCATGCACCCATAACACAACTATAATCGGCACGAAACGCTGTCCACATAACTTCACCCTCAGCAGATATGCCACTAGGAATATCACACGCGATCTTAATACCATGCAAACTATTAAGCCATTCAATCATTTCGCAAGTAAAATCATCAAGAGGACGAGAAAGCCCACTTCCATATAGAGCATCTAAAATAATATCTGCATCTTTTGCCCATTCTCTTAAAGATATATAATCAATAGTATCTAAAAAATTTTTAACTTCAATATCTTGAGTAAAACGGTCTGTACAAAATTCTATATTCAATGCATTAGCTCTTTCAAATTGGCATGTGCAAAGCTCACTTTTAGTTCCAAAGGGAAGATAAATAACAAGATTAAAATATTCTTGTAGAATTCGTGCTAAAGCAATACCATCAGCACCATTATTGCCCGGACCAGACACAATAAGAAGCTTCAGCTTTTCCCCTTTACTTTTTGGTTCAAGTTTTTTTTCTCGCGACAAATTCTTGATAAAAACTGCCATACTATGAGCCGCATTTTCCATTAAAAGCTCTGGCGTTAAATGGTATTCTTCACATGCTCTTTGATCTAACGATTGCACCTCTTGAAAAAAACTAATCATTAAATATTCCTTTTAATGTCAATTAAAACATTTCAAATTAGATTTGTATCATATAATATTAAGTATAATTATTTGCTTATAAGGATATAAATACCCATTTTAAAAAAAATGAAAATACAATAATTTTAGTACCATATTAAATTATGAAGTTTTAAATTTTATACGCTCCTTAAGCCAATTGCTTAGTTTTATTTTATCTACAATACCATTATCAATAAAATGATCTTCTTTAATAAGAACAAATGGTATTTTAATGTGTTGAAACAAAACTTTTTTAGTTGCATAGATAATATGCTCTTGCTCATCAAGAGATGACTTGAGATAATCAAGAGCAATAAGTGGCTTTTTACTCACTTTACCCACAATTACAAAAGCTACAAAATTATCTTTGCAAAATTCTTTTAAAAGCACATTTGAACCTTGATATTCCATAAAAAAATCAAGAGAGCATATAGGGCAGATATAAGCATGGCTTGCTGGAACTATTGCCTCTAAAACATCAAAAATTTCTCCACAAAGAGATATTGAATGTATATCCCATTCTCCAGCCCTACTTTTTCTCATCTGATATAATGTATGCAAAAGAGGAGATGATATTTTTTTTGTTTTATTTTTTTTTGCTCTTGAAAACAAGGTTGATATATAGCCTGTCTCCTTTTTATCTGTCTTTTTATAATGCTTCAACAAATAATACAGCACAAAAACAATAAGACATATAAAAAATAAAAGAGCAATTACAGGTATATATTCAATCATATCTATAATTTCATTGCAATGGCACTAATTATATCAATATTAAAAAACTGTGCAAAAAACGATTGTAACATAATAGTACCAATAGCAACAGGAGCAACAAAACGAATGAGAATAAGCCAAAACGTAAAAGTCTTATAAGAAATATAATTATCAAACATCTTATATGTTTTATCTTTAGGTGTTATAAACCCTACAAATAAACACATAATAATTCCAGCTAAAGGCATAAACACAGTAGAAGTAAGCTTGTCAAGCCAATCAAACACACTATTGCCCCCTAAATATTTTGCCGAATCCCAATAAACACTTCCCCCAATAATAACAATTACGCCAAGCAAAAAACAAAAAAGCATTACCACAAATGTAGCCTTTTTGCGTTGTTGATTTTGTCTTTGTATAAGATAAGCTATACTTGGCTCTGCCATAGAAACAGCAGAAGTAATGCCAGCAAAAATAAGAGCAATGAAAAATACAAACGCCATAACATGCCCAAACGCACCCAATTGAGCAAAAATAGTAGGTAGGGAAATAAAAATAAGACCAGGTCCTGCATTTGGTTGCAAATTATACTCAAAAAGTAAAGAAAAAATAATAAGCCCTGCTATTATAGCTAAACCTGTATTTAACAAAGCAATATATATTGACGAACTAATAAAATTGGTATGTTTAGGGATAGCTGCTGAATATACCATTACCGTACCTACTCCAACAGACATGGAGAAAAAAGCTTGCCCCATTGCTTCAAGAATTACATGAGAAGTAATTTGTTCCCATCTAAAGTTAAACATAAAAGCAAATGATTCTGAAAAGCTTTCTAGTGTAAGGGCATAAAAAAATAAAAAAATAAATATTAGAAATAAAGAAGGCATAAGAATAACATTAAGAGCTTCGATGCCCTTTTTTATCCCTTTCACCAAAACAAACCCACATAAAGCAATAATAACAAAATGAGCTATTATTTGATAAAATACTTCATGTTGCACAAAATGTGCAAAAAGAGCACTTGCCTCATCACCATGAGAAGGAATAGAAAAAAGTAAATATATCATATAATACAATATCCATCCTAACACCATTGAATAAAACGATAATATTAACAAACCACTAATAATCATAAAACCACTATATTTCCATATATGCTTATTTTTGATAGCGAGTGTTTCAAAAGTGCTTACCGGGTCTTTTGTGCTTTCTCTACCTAAAATAATCTCTGCCATAAACACACTAAAAAGCACAAAAAGTACAGCTATAATGAAAATAAAAATAAATGCACCTCCACCATTAGCTCCCGCAACATACGGAAACTTCCATATATTTCCAAGCCCAATAGCACTTCCCGCAAGCGACAAAATAAAACCTATGCGTGAAAATTGAATCATTTGTTCTCCATTATTTTCTTAATATAATAACATGAATTTGCTCATCTTTAAAAGAAATAAGTGCTTTTCCACTAAAGGCAAGCATTACTAACTCATACCACAAGGATTCTGCCCGCAATCTCAATAAGCTCATTCCTTAGCATAAATTCCATTTTTAAATGTTAATTTCTCTTTAATGCCACCTTAATATAGCAAGCTTTAAGTATTATTAAGTTCAAATATTGCTTGCATTTGCATTATTATTAACTTCATAATTTTACACAACAAATTAAGCTTTTTATAAAAATTGTATAATTATATCATAGTTTAATCTATTTGTAAAGGCTATCATTCAATGATTATTGTACAACTCGCCCACCAAAAAGCCATATAACACAATATCAAAACTTAGACAATAACTAAACCCAACTATAATTTAAACAAAAATACAAACTTAAAAATTTACTCAACACTCTATTTAAACT
>JARHYY010000137.1 GCA_029258405.1 Helicobacteraceae bacterium
ATCACTAATAGGAGTAGTGAATATTCATGAGATAAAAGAGATTATGACAAGTTATAGTAAATATGCAATAAGTAGCAATAAGTTAGAAATAGGTGCAATAAAATACTTTCACAAAATACCCTTATATATTAAGAGAAATATTCAATGCCCCACTATGTGATAGGTTATGGATGTAAATAATATGTAATAACTTAAGCTTTAATAAAAGCTTAAGTTATACAGTAAATAGGGTATTAATGATCTGATGCTTCGCTAATGCCTATGCCACTTTGAGCCCTGAAATCTTGGGCAACAAAACCGCTTTTATCTATCTTTGCTCTTTGGCTATTATCGGTAATAGAAAAAAACCAAATCAAGATGAAAGTAAAAGGTATGCTAAAAATAGCAGGATGATCATAAGGAAAAATGGCAGTTTCAAAACCAAAACTTTTTACCCAAATGCTAGGACTTAAAACAACTAAAGCAACCACACAGACAAGCCCACAAAGCCCCCCTATAAATGCACCTTTTGTAGTAAGATTCTTCCAATAAATACATAAAAGCAAAATGGGAAAATTCACGCTTGCTGCAATAGCAAAAGCAAGCCCCACGGTAAAGGCAACATTTTGTTTTTCAAATACAATGCCTAGCAGAATTGCAACAAGTCCAATGGCAATTGTTGCACCTTTGGTTACTTTCATTTCTAAACTGTGGTCGCATTTGCCTCCCTTGATCACATTTACAAATAAATCATGACTTATTGCACCTGCACCAGAAATAGCCAACCCAGAAACAACAGCAAGAATCGTAGCAAATGCCACAGCAGAGATAAAGCCTAAGAATAAATTCCCGCCAACAGCTTTTGCTAAGATAACAGCAACCATATTATTTCCGCCCTTAAGCGTTCCATCAACATTAGTAAATTCTGGATTCCCTAACAAGAGCACAATAGCCCCAAAACCCATTATAAATGTTAAAATATAAAAATAACCAATAAAGCCTGTGGCATAAAAAACAGATTTTCTTGCTTCTTTAGCATCTTTTACAGTGAAAAATCGCATAAGGATATGGGGGAGACCAGCTGTTCCAAACATAAGGGCTAAACCTAATGAAAGGGCTGATATAGGATCTTTAATGAAGCCCCCGGGCGACATAATACCAACACCCTGCTTATGGTGTTCAATGGCTTGATTGAAAAAAACTCCTAAATCAAACTTAATCAAGTACATAATCATAAAAGCCATAAATGTTGCCCCGCCAAGCAATAGAATTGCTTTAATAATTTGCACCCATGTCGTAGCGTGCATTCCTCCAAAGACAACATAGCACATCATCAAACAACCCACCAAAATAACAGCAATAATATAGTCAAGCCCAAAGAGCACTTGAATCAACTGCCCAGCTCCAACCATTTGTGCAATGAGATAAAATACAATAACAGACAATGCACTCATGGCAGATAATGTTCTTAATGGTTTTGCACTTAATCGATAGGCAGTAATATCTGCAAAGGTATACTTGCCAAGATTGCGAAACTTCTCTGCAATAAGAAAAAGAATAATGGGCCACCCAACAAGCCAACCAACAGAATAAAGCAGTCCATCAAATCCGCTACCAAACACAAGAGCAGTAATTCCTAGAAAGCTTGCAGCACTCATGTAATCACCAGCAATGGCTGTACCATTTTGCAAGCCTGTTATGCTCCCCCCAGCAGTATAAAATCCTTTAGTAGAACGCGTCTTCTTGCTTGAATAATAAGTAATCAATAGTGTTCCTGCAACAAAAATAATAAACATAATAATTGCTGTGATATTAACATCGCTTTTTCCCGAATCGCCTACATCAACTGGTGCTCCATAAAGCGATAATGATGCAATTATTAGGGCTAAGATAAATTTCATGATTCCCCTCCGTGTTGTGTTATTTTTTCTGAAACTCCTGTTGATTGAAGTTTGGAAACAATTTCTGCTTGCTCACGATCAAAATATTTATTAGCTACGAAGGTATAGATTCCAGTCATGATAATGGCTATCACAATAATAGCAACACCAACAACAATACCTACAGTAACAACAGTTGGACCAATAGTATAGCCAAGCACATGAGGAAATAACCCTACAACCGCCATAAAACTATAATACACAATAAGCAACACCACAGACAGTACAAGAGAGAATCTATTGCGAAAATTCACAAAACTCTCAAAATGCTCAAAGGCTTTTTTCTGTTCGTCATTAAAGCCAAGTTTGCTCATTAACTCTGCATCCATTTTATCTCCTTACAATATTTTTCCTATTTGGAAATTAGAGTTTAACATTTGTTTGCTTTATGGATACAAAAAAATTATAAAAATAATGCAACAAATATGGTAAAATGTGTAAATATGAACATTTCAAGTTATTTTTTAAATGAATCAGCAAGTAAAATACCATCAATACGAATCTCTAATGCTTGTAAAATTTCTTCCTCTTTGCCTTGTATTACATAGATAAGCTTACAATCACAAAGGTAATCCTGCAAAATATCCTGCCATTCTTTGAGGTGTTGCATGGCAGTGTGTTGGGGTGCGATAAGATAAGCTACATCTAGGTTAATCCCATAAAGCACATCGAGAGTTTTATGAACAAGCAATGCTGATTTAATGCCTGATTCTTGACAGATTTTAATAAGAGAGAGATTATGCACACTAAAGCAAGGTATATATGAACTCTGTATATCAAGTTCTGCCTTAGTATTTATAAGTATGAACTTTTCGTATGAAAACGGTGGATAGCCATAAAATCTCATGAACTTTTCCTTAGGCATTCTTCAGAGCAATAATATTTGCCTCTGCGCTTTATAGCTTCTCGCTCAACTACATAAGTCCCGCAAGAATGACATTCAACGCATTCATTCCATACATGTGTAGTCTTAGTAAGCTTTTTATTAATATAATAAAAAATGAGTATAGCTACCACTATAAGCAATATCCATTTTATCATAAATGTTCCTTGTGCTTGTAAATATAGTGCATCTTTCCTAGTGTATGTTTTCTATATGAGCAATGGGCTTCTTGCACAGTATTTGTGCCTTTATACAGCAATATAGCACTATAATTAATATTTCTTGCATATGCAATAAGTTGTTCCATAGAACATAATGCCCTTGAAGTGAGCAATTCTACCTTTAAATATTGCATATCTTGTATTTTTTGATTATAAATATAAATATTATTTAAACCCATTTCTAATGAAGCAACCTTTAAAAAAGCAGCTTTTTTCTTGTTGGGTTCAACAAGAAAAAATCGTGCATGCTCTTTAATCGCAGCTAAAGCCAAAGCAGGAAAGCCAGCTCCAGAACCTACATCAATTGCACATTCAAAAGGCTCAATGAAACAAAGAGGATAAATGGAATCTTGACAATATGTTATAAAATTTTGCGTATCCTTTATAGAGCTTAGGCTATGAGTTTTATTCCAATGTAAAAATATATGCATAAAACTTTCTAGCTTATATAGACATTGTTCTGTATAGTGAATATGATGAGTTTTTAAAAATTTGCCTAATGAATGCATCTAACATACTTCAAAAATGTATTAATTGCTTTTAATTGCTTTTAATTTATAGATAATCTCATTGTTTTTTATCAACAAAGACTCTAAACCTATTGTTTGCTTGGTCTCTATAAGCTCTTTGTGTCGAACATTGGCATGTATTTTGCACTTGGTTGTTGCAGGCAAGTTTTGCTCCTTTATTATCCTTAACATATTATAACATTATTCTTTGGATCGTTATTATTTTAAGTAAAAGATTTTGCATCGTTTTTACTTCAAAGAATAAGCATAGCATCACCATAAGAATAAAATCGATAATGTTCTTTTATGGCTTCTTTATAGATTTTTTGCATTTGTTCTACCCCAATTATTGATGCCACAAGCATTAAAAGGGTGCTACATGGCAAATGAAAGTTAGTAAGCAAAGAATTAATACATAAAGGAGGGTTTTGGGGGTGTAAAAACAGTTTTGTTGTTCCAGCCCTTTTTTTTGAGCGCATATACTCTTCAACAGCTCGCATTGATGTTGTGCCTATAGGCAAAAGCTTTTTTGATTCTTGAATAATTTTTACACTTTCATGCGGTATACTATATGATTCTTCATGCATATCATGAGAGGTAATATTTTCACATGTAACATTGCTGAATGTACCAGCACCAACATGTAAGGTAATATAAGCAATGCGATATCTACTATGGAGTTGCTCAAAGTCACAAGAATCAAAATGAAGCGATGCCGTAGGAGCAGCAATAGCTCCATCATGTCGGGCAAATGGATTTTGATAATATAGTTCTTCTTGCTCTTGTGCTCTCCGTTTAAGATATGGTGGTATAGGCATTGTGCCTTGTTGGTGTAAAAATAATAAAAACTCTTCTTTGCCTAATACTTGCTTATGAGAAAAAAGCACCCCTTCTTTTAATCCATTCTCATAAACATGGGTAACTAGTATATACATATTTTGAGATATCCATAATTGTTCCTTAATGCGTACCTTTTTTCGTGCTTGAAAAATAAATTTTTCATTGTCTAAATGCTTATGGTATAAACACTCTCTTATGCTGCCATTATTTTTCGTGGTATAAAAACGAGCTTTGAGCACCTTTGTGTTATTGATAATTAATGCGTACTCTGGAGCAACGAGATTAAAAAAATCTTTAAATAGATGATGTTCTATTGCATTTGTGTCCTTATAATAAACGAGCAATTTTGCACTGCCCTTATTTTTAAGGGGCTCTTTTGCAATTTGCTCATTAGAAAGAGTATAGAAATAGCTCTCTAATCGTACATTATCCATTAACTCTCTTCTTGTTTGGATGCTGGATTGATGATTTGAGCAATAATAATAGAAACTCCATAGAGTACAATAAGTGGTATTGCCATCAAGAACTGCGAAATTACATCAGGAGGAGTAAGTATAGCTGCTAAAACAAAAATGATAACAAGAGCATAACGAAAAAAACTTTTCAATGTTTTATCTGTAACTACTCCCATCTTGGCGAGAAAAAAAGTAACCACAGGAAGCTCAAAGGTGATTCCAAAAGCTACCATCAACTTTGTAAAAAAGCCTACATATTCCCCGATTTTAGGTAATGCTTGATATAAAGTGCTACCAAATTGAATGAGATAATAAAAACCTAATGGAAATACAATAAAATAAGCAAAAGCCGCACCACCAATGAACATGATTGTACCAAAAAAAACAAAAGGAATAATCATCTTCTTTTCATGCTGATAAAGTCCGGGTGCAATAAAAAGCCATGATTGCCAAAATATCATAGGCAGAGAAACAATAAATGCTGAAAAAAAAGAAACTTTAATAGCTGTAAATAGCGGTTCGGTTAAATCTGTAAAGATCACATTACCACCATCTGGAATTTGTTTGAGTGCATTTTCAAGAGGAGCAATCATCCATCCAAGTAAAATTTCCCAAAAATAAAAACATACCAAAAAAGCTAATGCAAATGTAATACAAGAAATAACAAGTCTCTTTCGTAGTTCTTGTAAATGTGGTTTTAATTCTTCAAACACCAGAATTGTCCTTGTCTGTATGCTTAGGCTTAAAGGTGATATTTTGCTCTTGAGCTGTAAGGTTGATAACAGGAGAATGCTGTATTGTATTATCACCTGTTTGGGGTATTGGGGGCTTTTTTGGCTCTAGCTCTATTGATTCTAGTGAGTCCAAATCAATTTTAGCAATATTATTTACCTCTTGCTGTATGCTATTTTTATACGAGAGGGCTTCCTCTTTGATTTCACTTAAGTTTATCTCTCTATCAAGGCTCTGCTTAGCATCATCGATAGTTTTTTTGAAAGCACGAAAAAACCTTGCCATATCAACCATTGCCTTAGGGAGCTTTTCTGGACCTAGAGCTATAATAGCTATAATAGCAATTAATAAAATTTCACCAAAACCCATTCCAAACATTTCTACTTCTCAATAAATAATTTTTGCATAGAGTTACTTCAGTAAGTATTATACAATATTTTTCTCTATATAATTGCCATGCTATCTTTATTTGTTAGATTTTTTAAGATAAAGTTTAAAAGTTCTCTTTAAAATATTTGGGAGTGAGTGTATGGAATTGCTTGAAGGTTTAATGTTACTTATTTCTGGTTTAGTATCTGGGGTGCTCGCAGGATTTTTTGGCATTGGAGGAGGGACATTTATCGTACCAGCTATGATTGCCATAGGAATGGATATTAAAACAGCTATTGGCATTTCGGTTATGCAAATGGTTTTTTCATCGCTTTCTGGTTCTTATATAAATTATAAAAATGGTAAACTCAATATCAAGCAAGGTCTGTGGGTTGGTCTTGGTGGCTTTATTGGTGCAGGCTTTAGCGGAATTATTGTAACATATCTTAGCTCAATAACCCTTTCTTTATTATTTTTATCTTTAGTTATTCTTGCTTTATATCGCTTTCTTTTTCAAGGGCAGGATAAGCAAGGGCAATATCCCAACAATGCAAATCGCATGATATTAGTTCTTATTGGAATAGTTACAGGTATTTTTGCTATCAGTCTAGGTATTGGTGGCGGGCTTATTTTAGTGCCACTATTAAGCCTATATCTTGGATTTAGCTCCAAACAAACGATACCTATTTCCTTATTTTTCATTATCTTTTCTTCTCTATCTGGTTTTTGTAGTTTAGCTTATTATGGGCATGTAGATTATTTGCGTGGAAGTATTGTGGGCATTGCTTCTATCATAGGAGTTTCCTTGGGTATATGGTTTTTAAAAATTATTGATTCTAAAAAACATCGCTATGCTATTATTATTCTTTATATAATTATCATTGCATTTATGATAAATGATATTTATCATGACTTTTTTAATATTATCTTATAGTTTTCTAGCTAACAAAGTTCAGGTTCAGATGTTCTCTCTTGACACCATCAACTAAAAAATATATAATACTTACTATGAATTATAGTAATGATATAAAGCTGTATAAGTCGTTTTGGGTTAGAAATAAACCTTAAGAGAAGACTATAAACTCAAAGCCTTGCTTGTTAGTTAATTAAAATTATTAGCTTTGAGTAAGGAAGCCCCACTTATCAACCCTTCACTTTAAAAAAGGAGGGGTTGATGCTACGGTAATGTCTGATATAGTTTTGAGGTGGATTATTTTAAAAATCTTAGCGTTAGGGAATTTTGTTATAGTAGGAATTTGTTATGGTGATTATACCTGCACGATTGCAATCTAAACGTTTTAAAGAAAAAGTGATTTATCCTATAGCTGGTATTCCTATGGTTGTACGCGTTGCCAAAAAAGCTATGGAAGTTGATAATGTTGTAGTTGCTACAGATGATCAAAAGATAATGAATATATGTCAGAAATATAATGTGGAATCTATTTTGACTTCTCAAAAGCATTTAAGCGGAAGCGATAGAGTTGCAGAAGCCGCTGATATACTTGGACTTTCAGATAAGGAGGTCGTCATTAATGTTCAAGGTGATGAGCCATTTATTGAGCCAGAAGTAATATTTAAGGTAAAGCAACACTTTGAACCTAAGAGCATGTTTATGTCAAGTGCTTTCAGAAAAATTTCTTTTGAGGAGGCAAATAATCCTGATATGGTAAAAGTTGTACTCAATCGCGATGGGTATGCTTTGTATTTCTCACGTTCTTTAATTCCTTTTGTGCGAGATGATGATTTAGAACAGAGATATTTTGGACACATAGGTATATATGCATATAGGGTGGATTCTTTAAAAAAATTTTGTTCATTTGCTCCATCTGTATTAGAAAAAAAAGAAAAATTAGAGCAATTAAGAGTTCTTTATTATGGCTATCCTATTGGAATGGTAGAAGTAGCAAGTCGTTCTTTCGGGATAGATACAGAAGATGATCTTAAAAAAGCTTTAAATACTTTTGGTTTAACTAAGGATTAGACTCTAATGTCAAAATTAAGAGGCATTGTTTCATTGATGCGAGAAGCAGAAAAAACTGCAGATATTAAGTCAAGTGGTAAAATATATACATTCAACTATGAAGTTGTTGAAAATGGGGAGACTGAAGCCCTCTTTGAAGGTCTTGAGGTTGCTTTTGAAACAAACAAAGACAATGAGGTGCTTAGTGTCATTCCTAATCGCAATCAAGAAAGACCAGACTATCTTAAATATTTAGAGGTTGCAAAAGATGTTCGTTCTTGTGTTTTTGATTACTTTAGTGCTTTTGATGAGCTGCTACAAAAATATAGAAATATTGATGCTAATGCACCACAAGTGGATTTTTTAAGAATGAGAAGGTTTCTTTTGACAGCTTATAATGATATTCGCGATATTGATGGGAATATCATTGATAAATCTTTAAATACACTTCGTTCAGAAATTGATAAGATTTTTCGCTATTTTAGTGAATTTAAAATAAAAAGCAATTATTCTGTTAAATATGCTTATGAAAAAATATTTCTCACACAACAGCCCAATTATAATGCCCTTGTAGAAAAAATTACCCATGCACAGAGCATGATTACGCGTGCTACTTTACAGGAAAAACCTTTAGCTTTACAAATTAAATCAAAAGAAAAGAAATTGGCAAGCTTTACAGACACAAAGAGCAAGGCATATTTTGTGTTTGAAAAAAACCTTAAATCCATGCGAAAAAGATATGCTGATTTAGTATATTACATAGGTAAGCAAAGGGAGCTTTTGGCAAAGCTTTTACGAGTAAGAGTAATTTTTATTGAACGCTTCTTTACTAACTTTAAGAGCATCTATACTCCTTTGGTGAAGGAATTTGAAGAACATCTCATTTTGGTTTTAAACATAAAAGCAGCAGAATTAGATGCAAATTTATGGGCGAGTGCTAAACAAAGTCGTTTAGTAAGAAACTTTTTTATCAAATCCGGCATTGTAGGTACTTATAGTTCAAAAACTTTTTTAAAATATTACTTACGTAATATTGATAGACAAAAAGCAGGGGCAAATTCACAGAAACTGTTTGCTCTTCTAGAATATTTAGAATCCATTAGTGCAAAGAATATTGTATTGATACGAAGGACTTTTGATGTAGCAACAAGCAATAAAGAGCTGTTAGAGAAATTTGATCATCAACTTCAAATTCGCATTATACGAGATGTTGAGGATATTTTTAAAACCCCAAAGAAACTTAAAGATAAACCTATAAAAATTGATCTTATAATGGTAGAGTTTGAAGCATTAGGGCTTACATGTTATCCGTTTATCGAAAGATATCGTAAGGAACTTGACAATTCTGCATCCCCTACTATTTTCTGTTTATTGACTCGTGAAATTTCACCTAATTTAATGGCACAGGGTAGAAAGTTGGGTATTACACATTTTCTTAACTCTTATTGCACAGATGAGGAATTTATCGATGCAATGAGAGAAATTCTTTAATCTTATTCAAGGAGTTATATTTTGTCTTATATTCATGAAGTTTTAAATCGTTTGCAGGGCAAATTCCCTCATCAACCAGAGTTTTTGCAAGCAGTTACAGAAGTTTTTGAAAGCCTTCGCCCTTTGTTTAAACAGGAAAAAAAATATGAAAAATATAAAATTCTTCATCGAATCGTTATTCCAGAAAGACATGTTAATTTTCGTGTAACATGGACAGACAATAAAGGTAATATACAAGTTAATCAAGGCTATCGCATTGAATTTAATTCAGCTATTGGACCATATAAGGGCGGATTAAGATTCCATCCAACAGTGAGTGAAGGCACTATTAAATTTTTAGGTTTTGAGCAAATTTTTAAAAATTCTCTTACTGGTCTTGCTATGGGTGGAGGCAAGGGCGGCAGTGATTTTGACCCAAAAGGAAGAAGTGAGTCAGAAATCATGCGTTTTTGTCAAGCTTTCATGAATGAGCTTTTTCGTCATATTGGTGCAAATACTGATGTTCCTGCTGGAGATATTGGTGTAGGCAGTAGAGAGATTGGTTATCTTTTTGGGCAATATAAAAAACTAACCAATCGTTTTGATGGTGTTTTAACAGGCAAGGCATTGGGCTGGGGTGGAAGTCTTGTGAGGACAGAGGCAACAGGATACGGTTCAGTATATTTCGCTGAAGAAATGCTTAAAAGTAAAAATGAGAGCTTGGAAGGGAAAATATGTCTTGTTTCAGGGAGCGGAAATGTGGCTATTTACACTGTTGAAAAATTACAACAATTAGGTGCCAAAGCTATAACTGTAAGTGATTCAAGAGGTTTTATACATGATAATGATGGTATTGATGTTGTCTTGTTAAAAGATATTAAAGAAAAGCGTAGAGAAAGCTTAGAAGCTTATGCGAAGGAAAAGAAAACAGCAAAATATATATCTTCGCAAAATTACCCTCAAGGCTATAACCCTCTATGGTCTATCCCCTGTTTTGCAGCATTTCCCTCTGCTACACAAAATGAAATAAATTCTGTAGATGCTGACCATTTACTTCAAAACGGATGCAAATGTGTAAATGAAGGGGCAAATATGCCATCTACATTAGAGGCTGTACATAAATTTATTGATGCAAAAGTTTGCTTTGGTCCTGCAAAGGCTGCAAATGCTGGAGGCGTTGCGACAAGTGGTTTGGAAATGAGTCAAAATGCCTCTATGACTTCTTGGAGTTTTGAAGAAGTAGATAAAAAACTACACGCTATTATGAAACATATTTATGATATTTCTCAAGAAACAGCAAAAGAATTTGGCGAATCTCATAATCTCGTACTTGGTGCAAATATTGCTGGCTTTAGAAAAGTAGCCGATGCAATGATTGATCAAGGATTAGTTTAGTTTATGTTGAATATTTTTAATGGTTTAGTTCTATTCAAAGGATGGAGATGAAAAAACCGCGTATTCTTATTATAGGTGGTGGTTATGGAGGGTTAAGGGCTTCCATAACCCTCCAAAGAATGCTTAAGGAAGATCAAGCCGATGTAACCCTTATAAGCAAACATGATTATCACTACCAAACAACATTACTGCATAAGGTTGCTGTAGGGACTTTGGGAGATAGAAAGGCAAGGATATTCTTCAGAAAAGTACTTGACCCTAACAAAGTTAAGTTTGTCAAAGATAAAATTATTAGAATAATTCCTGAAGAAAATAAAGTAGAAGGCAATGGAGGATTCTATCCTTATGACTACTTGGTTATCGCACTTGGTTTTAAACCTGATAATTTTGGAATCAAAGGTGTTAATGAATACGCTTATAAACTGTCCTCTCTTAATTCTGCTTTGAAGCTTGCACGAAATATAGAATATAAATTTAAAGAGTTTGTACATACAAAAGATATATTTGATTTACATTTTGTTGTTTGTGGCACAGGTTTCACTGGAATAGAATTTGCCGCGGAATTGGCTGTAGAATTTAAAGAATTATGCCTTATTTGTGATATTGATATTTCGATACCAAAGATAATATGTGTTGGTCGTTCTGAGGAAATTTTACCCATATTTCCTCGACATTTAAGCCAGCTAGCACGCAAAAAAATGGAAGCATTGGGTGTAGAGTTTGTATGCGGGGGTAGCGTAAAAGAATGCTTAGAAAATGGTGTTCTTGTTGATATTAAAGGTGAAGAGAAATTTATACAAGCTAATACAGTTTTATGGGCAACCGGCGTAAAAGGAAGTGATGTTATTGAAAAAGGGAATATCCCTCATAAAAAAGGCAGAATCCCTGTAAGCCCTGAACTGAGATGTAAAGAATTTGAAAATGTTTTTGTTATCGGAGATAGTGCGTTAGCAACCTCTCGAGATGTTATCCATGCACCTACTGCACAGCTTTCTGCCCAAATGGGAGACTATATTGGAGAAACGCTTGTGCGACTATTAAATAAGCGTTCAGCCCTTCCTGCATTTAAGTTTATCCACAGGGGAACAGTATGTTCTATCGGGCATACTGATGGTGTTGGTGTTATATATGGCAAAGGAGTTAAGGGAGAGGTAGCTGCATTTATGAAAAACACTATTGAAAATAAATGGCTTTTTGGAATCGGTGGCTTTTCAATGGTATTTAAAAAAGGGCAGTTTCGTTATAGAACGAGCAATTAAATGAAGTTTCTCATTATTTTCCTTATGCTATGCATTCATTGTTCTTTATTAGCTCAAGAAAATGATGGCATATTTGTGGGCATTAGTGGTGATATACAGAAGGCTGCTTCATGGAGCAAGCTTCAAGTAGGCAATTTGCTAAATGAAAAACATCGCCTTACAGAAACATTAGGTGGTGCTGAAGTTCGTCTTGGATATATTGCTGATAGAGCAAATCGTTTATATCTTGCATTAGAAATTGCTCATCAAAAAGAGGGCTTATATTACTATGGCTCTTCTTTTGAATATAATTACACCCCTTATTTTAATCGCTATTGGAGTGGTATTATAGGTCTTGGTATGGGCTATTCTTTTGCAATTTTAGATAAAGAAAATATAGTTATCAATGGGGAAAATCCGGGAAATCTCTCATTTAATGGTTTGAATTATACTCTAAAAACAGGTATATTGTTTTCGCTAACCAAAAATATAGAAACAGAATTTTTCCTAAAAGCTCGTCATATTTTATTTGGTGTTGGCAAAGGAAACATTAATCTAGGAGGCATACAACCTCTACATTTGGACATGAATAAGACTTTTACTTTTGGTAGTGGGCTTGGAATTAATATTAAATTTTAGCTCGTAAGTTTTATTTTGTCTTATATTAAAGCACTCGATAAAAGTGTTCTTCATATTTTATGAATTGAAATTTATAAGAATACTAAGAATGAAATAACTTTAAAAATAACAATATTTCCCGATATATAAATGAGGCAAGGATGCTCAAAAAATGACTAGGAGGTCTTATGTCAGACTCAAAAAGAGAATATGTTTTTAAGTCTACTGTTCACACCATAAAAACACCAGACAAAAGAGATGCTAAAGAATGGTTGCAAGGGCTTGGTGCTGCTTTTATTCTTTGTGCCTTTTCTTTTTTGTTCTGTACTGTAATTATGATGCGTTTCCCTTGAATATATTGCCCTCCACTTTTATGGTGGGCAATATTCATTAATAGCTCAGTAAAAAATATTGGTGTTTAATGAGAATAAAAGGTGCGATTTGCTTAAAGCATAATTTTATATAATACATTCTAAAATTTTGAATATCTTATAATTTTGGAATGTACTATGCGACTTTTTATCCCTCCAAGCACAGATTATGTACTTAATGCAAGTTCTTTGACTATCCTTAGCGAAGAAGAGCTACAAAATCGCTCTTTAGATGAAGAGCCATTTATAGTTTCAAATGTACCAACGGATCATGCTTATATTTTAGCTCCAGAAATTAATTTTTATATTCATTCAAGCAATGATATTAATGAGGAAAAGCTCAATATACTGTATAAAGCTCGTGAATTAAGCTTTGAATATCTTGAAATACAAAAACAGCTTTATGTTGATAACTCACTTTTTGTTATTGGAACAGGAAGGGTGGCAGAAGATTTCTGTTTATACGCTAATCAAAACGGTTTTGATTGTGTTTTACTCGCCCCATCTCAAGTTATTTCTATAGGTGGTTCTTTAGGTAAATTTACATTGCTTTTTGATGATGAAAGTACAAGAAATTATGCCCAAGGTGTTTTGTTTGTAGATATTCCTAAACGACAAAAAGGTGTTGAAACTGTGGCAGATTTTGAGGATAGGGAATCTTTGCTCCAAACACTAAAAAATCGTTTAGGCAATATAGAATACAATGATATTTTGCATTTTGATTCTACCTTTTGTCAATATGAAGGCAGAAGAGAAAAATGTTGCTGTGCCTGTGCGGAAGTATGCCCTACTTTTGGAATCTATAATGATGATTCTGAAAAAAAATTACATTTTTCAAGCATTGATTGCATACAATGTGGATTATGTTTATCAGTATGTCCAACAGGTGCAATTGAATTTAAAGAGTTTCCAAGAACATTATTTTTAGAAATTGCTCGATTATATCGGGGGTATGCTATTTTATTGCTTGATAATCATAGTTTAACTCAATTACAAAATTGTGATATTCATATACCAGAATATTTGCTTCCATTAATAGTGCCAGAAATTAATGCACTTACCCCTCTATATCTCTTAAACCTTATTCAAGAAAGTGGATACCCCTTGATTGTCTATAAAGACAATTTTTCAACCACTCTTTTAGAGAGTGTAGAAATTGTAAATATCCTCATACAAAAAGGATATAAAGAGCTTGGAATTTATGCCATTGATAATTTAGAAAACCTGCAACACTCTCTCTTAAATATTAAGAGCATTCATAATGTACAATATCTTTATGTGCCTAGAGATACAGACCATAATCGCACTATATTTGCTGAACGATTACGCTATATTATCAAAGATAAAGATCTTGGGCATTTACCATCTTATGAACATTTAAGATATGGACAAATACATATTAAGGATGGCTGTACGCTATGCCTTAGCTGTGTTGGGGCTTGCAATGTTGGTGCATTAAATGCCAATGAACATAATTTTACACTTACCTTTAACCCATCTTTATGCACAACCTGTGAATATTGTTTGCTTTCCTGTCCAGAAAATGTAATGATTTTAGAGCGCAGTGGAATTGCACTCAATGCCCAATGGTTTGAAAGTCGCATTCTTGCTCAAGATAAACCTTTTAAATGCGTGGAATGTGGCACTGCCTATGCTACCACTGCTTCTATAACAAAGATTAAAAATATGCTACTCCCAAAATTTGGAAATGATGAGCGAAAAATACGCACTTTAGAATGCTGTCCTGATTGTAAAGTAAAAATTATGGCAAAAGGTATGATGTGAAAAAAATATACAATGAAGAAATAGGTTTAAATAAAATCAGTAAAGCACGCTCACTTTATTATGATTTTTTTGCTAGAATGTTATTGTATGAATTGCTTGAAGAAAGCCAAGAACGATTAGTATTCTCTTTAGAGCTTATGTCAAAAATGCCTTTTGAAGAATCTTTAGAAAACATTTCAAGGCAGCTTTTATATATAGTGCAAACACATGGAGTTGCAACCATAAAGCAAGAATACACTAATATATTCGTACTTCCTTTTAACTGCAAGCAAATTCATTTGATACTTTCACATTACATGAGCAATAATGTAGGAGGAGGTATCTTGCTTGAAATAAAAGATTTTTTAAGAAATTTACCTGTAAGGATAAATGAAAAGGTTTGCAAAGAGAGCGAAGAGCATTTTGGTTTTTTAATGGTGCTTATGAATTATATTATAACTCATGAGAATATTATTTCTATGGAGTTACAAAAAGAATTTTTTTCTCGTTTTATCGTTCCTTATGGCACAGAAATAGCTACCTTAATGAAAGAGAGCTCAAGCGAATGCTATTCATACACAGGTATGATTTTGGATTCTTTTCTCAATATGGAAAAAGGCTACCTTCAATAAAAAACTGAAGGTTTTTACTTCAATACAGGAGGATTGTATGCAAATAAAAAATAAACGAGAAATATCTCCAAGGAGAGATTTTTTAAAGAAGTCTGGCTCTATCGTTGCTGTTGCCGGTGCAGTTGCAATAACTGCTGGCTGTACAACAGATAAGCTTACCCATTTAAGTAATAAAAAATCTAAAAAAGAGGAGATTTTATACCAAAAATCTCCTGATTGGGCACTTTATTATTCTGTGGCAAAGTAAAATGTAATATAGTTTAAAAGGAGTAAAAATGCGACAAAAAACTATTGCTCAAAGACGAGCGTTTTTGAAAATGTCTGCGTTAGCGGGTGCTATTGGTGCGACACAAGTTTTTGGTGCAGAGGAATCAAAGGTTCTAAGACCTGCTAGCACACAAGAGATTAAAGAGCGTTATCCCAACGCCCAAAAGATTAAAACTATCTGTACGCACTGTTCAGTGGGCTGTGGTATTATCGCTGAAGTTATAGATGGGGTATGGGTAAGGCAAGAAGTGGCACAAGATCACCCTGTAAGTCAAGGTGGGCATTGCTGTAAGGGTGCAGATATGATTGATAGAGCCCATAGTGAAACACGGTTACGTTATCCCATTGAAAAAGTAGGCGGAAAATGGGAGCGTATTAATTGGGAACAAGCTTTTGATAAAGTAGGTAACCAGCTTAAAGATATACGCGAAAAATATGGACCAGATAGTGTTATGTTTATTGGTTCTGCAAAGGTAAGCAACGAGCAAAGCTACTATATCCGTAAGTTTGCTGCTTTTTTTGGAACAAATAATATTGATCATCAGGCTCGTATTTGACATTCACCAACAGTCGCCGGTGTGGCGAATACATGTGGATACGGTGGAATGTCAAATCACTTAGGTGATATGCAGTTTTCAAAATATATCCTTATCATTGGTGCTAATCCAGCTGTTAATCATCCTGTGGGTATGGTACATATTTTACGTGCTAAGGAAAAAGGGGCAAAGCTTGTTTGTATTGATCCTCATTTTTCTAAAACAGCAGCTAAATGTGATGAGTTTCATAGAATCAGAAGTGGAACTGATGTAGCTTTTGCCTATGGGCTTATTAATCATATTGTAAAAAATAATCTTCATGATATGGAATACCTTAAAGAGAGGGTATATGGATTTGAAGAAATATTCAAAGAAGCAGAGAAATTCTCATTAGAAGAAACAGCAAATATTACAGGCATACCCGCACAAGATTTAGCCCATATTGCTGAAGAAATGGCACAAGCAAAGCCTGCAAGCTTAATATGGAATCAAGGGCAGACGCAACATACCACAGGCACAAACAATACAAGAATTTTGCCTATTTTACAGCTTGTGCTTGGAAATTTAGGTAAAGTTGGGGGCGGAGTTAATATTTTACGCGGTCATGATAATGTTCAAGGTGCGAGCGATATGGGCAATCTCTCTGATACTTTGCCGGGCTATTATGGGTTAGGAGAAGGTCCATGGCGTCATTTTTGTAAGCATTGGGATGTTGATTATGACTATATGCTTTCGCGTTTTAAGAGTAAAGCTCTTATGGAAAAGACAGGCTATGCACTTTCAACATGGAGATTTGGTGTTGTTGATTCAGAAAATTTTGCTAACAATGGGGATACTGCTCTTAAAGCACTTATAGTTATTGGAAATGGAATTTCAACCTCATCACTTCTTGATGTAACAAAAGAGGCATTAGACACCTTAGAGCTTGTTGTCTTTATTGATCCTTATGTTAATGATGCTGCGGTTATTACAGATAGAACAGATAACTTATTTCTTCTCCCTGCTGCTTCTCAAATGGAAACAAGTGGTTCAGTAGCAGCAACCAACAGAGCTTATCAATGGCGTTATAAGGTTATGGAACCTTTATTTGAATGCAAGGAAGATCAGGATATTCTATTTGGATTTGCTGAAAAATTAGGCTTTAAAGATGAGCTCCAGCGTTCATTATATAAAATTGCTAAAGAAAAAGGGAGGGATACATTTATTTGGCCAGATGATGCTACTACTGAAATGTGTCAATCAATTCGCTCTATTGCTTTGCAAGGCATAAGCCCAGAACGGTTAAAAGAACAATGTGATAAATGGCATATGTTTGACAAAGTTACACTTGAGGGCTTTGGTGATATGAAAGGCTCTTTTTATGGACTTCCTTGGCCCTGTTGGAGCAGCAAGCATCCCGGTACTCCTATCATGTATGATGATACAATTCCTGTCATGCAAGGTGGCATGGGCTTTCGTGTTAATTGGGGCATACAGGCTCCTGATGGGCATAGCTTGCTTAGTGAAAGAACTTTACCTGATTCAAATATTGCTGGACATCCAGCCATTACTGCAGCCAATATTGAAGAAGTGCTAGGCATTACCCTTAGTGAAGAAGAAAGACAAGCTGTACAAGGCACAACTTTTGCCACAGATTCAACAAATATTTTGGTAGATAAAGCTTTAGAGGCTGGAATCTGTCCTTATGGCAATGGAAAAGCTCGAATGATTGTATGGCAATGGTATGACAAAATACCATTACACCGTGAGCCATTGCACTCTATAAGGCAGGATTTAGTAGGAAAGTATCCCACATTCCCCGATAAAAAAGATCATTTTAGGACAAATATTCGTTATGCAAGCGAACAAAACCACGACTGGAAAAAAGATTATCCTCTCAATATGCTTACTGGACGCTTAGTTGCCCATATGGGTACAGGCACAGAAACAAGGAGTGCAAAATATCTTGCTGAACTTTATCACACTATGTTTGTGGAGATTCACCCTAATACGGCTCATAAATTAGGCATTAATGATGGTGATAATTGTTGGGTATATGGCGTAAAAGGAACACGAATTCTTGTAAAAGCAAAACATTCTTTTCGTGTTGATGAAGGAAGTGTGTTTTTACCGCAAAATTTCTCTGGTGTATATAGTGGCAAAAGTCTTCTTGAGAGATACCCTGAAGGAACAAAACCTTATGCTATTGGAGAAGCAGCTAGCATGATAGTAGGTTATGGCTATGATTATAATGTAGCATGCCCTGAAACAAAAAGCGGTCTATGCCGCATAGAGAAGGCGTAGGAGGTTAAAATGAGCACAACTGAAAATTATACCGCTGGAGGTTTTACAATACAATCTCAAGCACGAATCAAGTTTTATTGCGATACTAATCGCTGTATCGATTGTCATGGCTGTGATGTGGCATGCAAAGAAGCCCATCAGCTGCCTATTGGCATTAATCGTCGTCGTGTAGTTACACTTAATGAAGGGATTGTAGGCAAAGAAGCATCAGTAAGTATTGCGTGTATGCATTGCTCTGATGCTCCTTGTGCCCAAGTATGCCCTGTAGATTGTTTTTATATTAGAGAAGATGGTATTGTGCTGCATGATAAAAAAACATGTATTGGATGTGGCTATTGTCTTTATGCCTGTCCATTTGGGGCACCCCAATTTCCTCAAACTGGCATTTTTGGAGCAAGAGGCACTATGGATAAATGTACATTTTGTGCAGGGGGCCCAGAAGAAACACATAGCGATGAAGAATATCGCCTATATGGGCAAAACCGCATCGCTGAAGGAAAAGTGCCTATGTGTGCAAGCATGTGCAGCACAAAAGCACTTTTAGCAGGAAGTGGAGAGGAGGTAAGTAATATTATCACACACCGTGCACAAACAAGAGGCGATAATATACCCCATGCTATCCCTAATGTGTGGAAAACAGCATATAATGATTAGGAGGGCAAATGAAAAAAATATTGACCCTTGCCCCTTGGGGGCTATTATCTTCTTTGCTCGCACAAACACATTCTGTAGGCAATGAAGAGCTTTATAGAGATACAACTAATTATGATATTTATGGCATTAAGCAAATAGAAGCAATCAGAACATGGGGGCTTGGTGATGGAAATGGGCTTGGAGAAATTTTTACATTTTTACAGGCTCATTATTTTTCTTCGATTTTTCTTGCTATTGTTATTGTTGTTCCTTTATTATTTTTAATGCATTATATGATAATAGGGCAAAGAAAATTCCAGCATGGCAAGAGCATTAAGGTTTTTAGCACTTACAATATTATTGTGCATTGGTGTGCAGCTATTCCTTTCATATTTGTATGTATTACTGGGCTTATTATGATGTTTGGTGATAAACTAGGCGGTGGAGCTTTTGTGCGTTTTGCACGCGATATACATGCCTTAGCAACTTGTGTGTTTGCTCCTTTTGGCATACTAATGTTTTTTATGTGGGTTAAAGATGCGTTGCCACGACTTCATGACATTCGTTGGTTTATGATTATGGGAGGGTATCTTAGCAAGGCTAACAATGCCATACCTGCGGGTAAATTCAATGCTGGACAAAAAGTATGGTTTTGGGTGGCAACAGTAGGTGGTGCATTCATGGTTTTTACAGGAGCATTTTTATTCTTTCAAGCTGCTCCTCTTGACACCTTAAGGCTTTATGCTATTATACATAATATTATTGGTTTTGCCATTATCATATTATTAATAACACATATTTATATGGCAGTATTTGCTATTGAAGGGGCATTGGGCTCTATGCTTAATGGAAATATGGGTGAAGAGGAGTTGGCTATTTTGCATAGCTGTTATTATGAAGAGATTAAAAAATTAGGTAAAGTGTGAGCAAGGCATTTTTAAAAACATTGCTTATAGAACATATTAATGAAAAGTGCATTTGCAAAGAAGATGAAGTTATTGTTGAGCAAAAAGTAGCTTTCTACCTCAATGGAAAAAAGCTTCTTTCAGTCATGACTTTACCTTATGAGCAAGATGCACATTTTTTAGGGTTTCTCATTTCTGAAAATGTGATTAAGGGGCTTAGTGATGTGCAATCTCTTTATATTTCAGATGATGGGCTTCATGTGTTTATAGAAGCACATATCAACAAGGAGGCATTAGAGCATTTGTTCTCTGATAAAACATTGACATCTGGTTGTTGCGTTGGTGTCAGTGGAAATCTTGATGAAGATTCTTTAAAGGTAAAAGATTTTATTGATAATCCCTTATGTATTTCTTTAGACTTTTTGCATGAACAAATGCAGATATTTGAACAGCCAACACCCTTATTTCAGGCAAGTGGATGCACACATAAAGCCCTTTTAGCTTCAAAAGAATACCAACTTATGAGTGAGGACATTGGGAGGCATAATGCTATTGATAAAGTAATGGGTAAAGCATATTTACAAAATTTAGATACACATAATGCTATTTTACTTGTAAGCGGTAGGCTTTCTCTTGAAATGGTTACCAAGGCGGTTATGCACAAAATTCCTATTATTGTTTCTAAGGCAGCGGCAACTTTTCAAGGCATAGCTGTTGCTCAAGAAATGGGTATAACTCTTATAGGCTTTGCAAGAAACAAGAAATACAACATATACACTCATTCTGGACGCATTAAAAAACAATAATTTGTTACAAAATCGTTAATTATCACTAGTTATTATGGTACAATACCAAAGTGCTAAAAGGGGTAAGTATGTATAATATTCTTCATAATGAATTTGATAAGCATATACAAATTGCTCAACATACTATGATGGCTATTCAAGACCCTATTATCCAAGCTGCTAAAATTATTATAAAATCTTTAGACAATCATGGCAAGCTTCTTATCTGTGGCAATGGTGGCAGTGCTGCTGATGCACAGCATATTGCAGCTGAACTCACAGGGAGGTATAAAAAAGACCGTCAAGCAATAGCTGCTATTGCTCTTAGTACAGATACTTCTGCACTAACAGCTATTGCAAATGATTATGGGTATGAATATGTATTTTCTCGACAAATACAAGCTTTAGCACATAAAGGAGATGTTCTTTTAGGAATATCAACAAGCGGTTCTTCACCAAATATTATTTCAGCACTTAAAGAGGCACAAAAACACCAATGTGTCCTCATTGGCTTAAGCGGAAAAGGTGGTGGGGCAATGAAAGAAATATGTGATATTAACATCATTATCCCTAGCGATGATACCCCACGCATACAAGAAATGCATATTCTTATTGGGCATATTCTCTGTCAAATCATTGAACAACATTTTATAGGGGGATAGCTTGAATTTTTTTCATAATACCATCAAAGCAGCAGGAGCAGAAAATTCATCCTTAAGCCTTTTTTTGCTTAAAAACCTTCGAGATAATGGTGTGCTGCTTAATTTTTGTGATATTTGGTGTAATACAGGTGGAATCTATGTTTTGCTCAATAGCTCTGCTTTAATTAAGGTCCTTATACATCAAACTGTTTTAACCGATAAAGAATTTCAAGCAAAGGGTGCACCTTATTTTCATTGTACACCTTGTGAAACTATACAGGATATACTTTATTCAGAGCAAAAAAAGAATTATGCAGCTTCTATCACCCCCCAAAACGCTTTTACTTTTAAAATCGCAGGGAGGAGAGCCGCATTAAGTGTGCATCATAATGCACCGCTTAATATTTGCCCTGATTGTTTGAGTATTATACAAAAAAGCAAGACTGAAATACAACGAGACTTTGAAAACCTCTCATCATCTCTATATGCACCTAGTGAAAATATTGGCGAAGAGGAATATGAAAGCCTCATAAACTTTTTTAAAAGCACTTTCAATAATCGTTGTTCCTATTGCCATGAAAGTACAGAAACATTATTTCTTGTGCAGAATGATGAAGCTGAATTTTCTTTAATTTGTAGTCAGCATCAAAATTTTTGAGAGTTTATTTATGGAAGCACCAATTCCACAATTTGCTCACTTTACCAATCCACTCTATTTGGATTCAGGCAGAATTTTAGAGCCATTTACTCTTGCTTATGAGACTTATGGGCAATTGAACGACCAAAAGAGCAATGCCATTTTAGTTAATCATGCTTTCAGTGGTTCGCATCATGCAGCAGGTGTATATGCAGGGGAGAAAAGAGCTGGCTGGTGGAATGATCTCATAGGCAAGGGAAAGGGCATAGACACTGATACTTTTTTTGTAATCTGCATTAATGCTTTAGGTAGCTGCTATGGCTCAACTTGCCCGCTTTCTTTAAGGCATTTAGAGCAAACGCCATATAGATTTACCTTTCCTGTAATAACAATTGCTGACATGGTAAGATCTCAAAAAATTTTGCTTGCATCCTTAGGGATTGATCATCTTAAGGCAGTTGTTGGTGGCTCTATGGGAGGGATGCAGGCATTAACATTTGCAAAACTGTATCCTAAATGTGCCGAGCATATTATTGCCTTAGCCACTACACATGCTACATCAGATTATGTAATTGCAGCTCATAAAATTATGAGTGAAGCCATAATGAGAGACCCTTGCTTTAAGGCGGGTAATTATCTCCCAAAAGAAATCATGGAAACACCATTATCAGGATTAGCCATTGCAAGAATGATTGGATTTTTGCAATATCTTTCCCCGCAAGCAATGAAAAAGAAATTTAATCGCAACTATGTACTAAACGATGGTTTATATGAGCTATTTGGGCGATTTGAAATATCTCGTTATTTGGATTATAATGCTCAAGCGTTTTGTCGCTATTTTGATCCGCTTTGTTATCTCTATTTAGCAAAAGCACTCTCTATTTATGACTTATCGCTCGGGCATGAAAGCCTTCAAGATGCATTAAAAGACTTGCAAAGTCAGGTGCATTTAATTGCTTTTAGTGATGATACCATGTTTTCTATTCAAGAAATGCAAGAAATTTATAATGCACTTCATGCACACAAAAAAGCATGTACATTCACGACAATTAACAGCACTAGTGGGCATGACAGTTTTTTAGTTGAAGTGGGACTATATGATTCTTATATCAAAAATATTTTACAACCATAAGGATTGCAATGGAAGAAAAAAAGGAAAAATTTGAAGATAAAATACAGAGCATTGAGTCAATTATCCAAGCATTGTCTCAAGAGCATATCTCTCTTGAAGAATCTCTTAAACTCTACAAAGAAGGAGCAGAAAAGATAAAAGAAGCCACCTCTATGCTTGAAAAAGCAGAAATATTATTTCAAGAAATCAAAAAAGAAAATCTTGAAACAAGCGATGAATGATGAACCACAAACAAAGAGAATGCGAGCCATTTAATATTGCTATTTTACAGCTTAATAATTGGGATAGCAGTAGAATTGAGCATTATTTACATGTTTGCCATCATGAAAATGTCTCTTTTGTGCTTTTGGGAGAGTATGTTGTTGATCCTTTTTTTAAAGAATTATGCAATATCCCCCAAGCAGAGCTTAAAAAAAAGTCAGAAGATACCTTGAAGAAATTATTAAAAACTTCTGAAAAATATTCTTTCAGTTTTTTAATACCCTTGATTCGCTTTATAAAGCTAAAACCATATAAAAGTTTAGCTATTATTAAGAATGGCAATGTTAATTATTATGATTGTCAATGCTTGCTTGCCTTTGAGCATTGGAATGAAAAGTATTTCTTTGCCAATAATATAACAAAACGCATTAAACCACCTATGATATTTGAATATAATGGTTTAAAATGTGCAGCTATTTTTGGTTTTGAGAGCCATTATGATTCAATATGGATTAAACTCAAAAAAGCTTGTATTGATGTAGTTTTTGTTGCTTCAGTGGCAACTTTTAATTCTAGTTTGCGCTGGAGGGAGCTTTTGAAAACTCGTGCATTTTTAAACCAGTGCTATATTATTCGCTCTAATAAAATAGGGACATATACACCAAATGACAGTAAGCATACATGGAAGTTTTATGGCGATTCATTTTTTGTATCTCCTAGTGGAAATATTGCTAGTCATTTGGGAGATGAAGAAGAATTGTTAATTGGCAATATAAATCCACATATTATCAAAGAATATAAAGATGTATGGAAACTTAATTTTTAAGGAATGAATAATGACAACAAAAAATCTCAATCAAGATCTAGAAGCAATTTTTAAAACCACTAAAGAAAAGTATATCGCTTATGAAAAAATTGTACAAATGTTCAATAAGCCTCCAACAGCTTTTCAAGCAAAAAAAATACAAGATTTCTCTACGAAATACAAAAAAAGACTTTTGAGCGATTCTGAAATAGTTAAGATTCTTGATAAAGAAGAAGCAAAGAAAAATAGACAAGAAAAGAAAAAGCTTTCAGATGAACATATTGAAGATGAGTTTGATTTGTCAAAAGAACGAGAATTACTTGAATGGAGCAGAAGTGATTCCCCTGTAAGAATGTATTTAAGAGAAATGGGGCAAATTTCATTACTCACAAAAGATGATGAAATAGAATTGAGTAAAGATATTGAAATAGGAGAAAATACTATTCTTGATGCTATTTGTTCTGTGCCCTATTTAATTGATTTTATTCTTGATTATAAAGAATCTTTAATCAATCGTGAAAGACGCGTAAAAGAATTATTCAAGAGCTTTGAAGAAGAGAATGAGGAAGAGGAGGAAGAGGAGGAAGAGGAGGAAGAATTATCTCCAGCTATTGGCAAGAAAGACCAAAAACGAGTTGAAAAAGTTTTAGTAAGTTTTAAAGCCTTAGAAAAAGCCAAAAAGGATTGGCTAAAAACTCTTAACAGCACACAAACTACCCAAGAGCAAAAAGAGTTGCTCCACCTCCTTAGTCTTGCTTACAAAAAACAAGTACTCAAAGAAAAACTACTTGATTTAGGTCCAACAACCAAATTAATCAATGAATTAGTTAAAGCTATGGAAAATACATTGAGAAATGATGAGGGCTTTGATAAAGAACTCAAAAGACTAGAATATAAACTGCCCCTATTTAATGAAACATTAATCGAAAACCATAATAAAATATTAAAAAATATTGTTAATATGAGCAAAAATGACATTGCCGCTAATGTGCCTGAAGCAACTATGGTTTCTACCTATATGGAGATTAAAAAATTATTTACCACAAAACAGGCAAGCGAAGAATCATTTGCCCTTGAACCAGAACGCTTAAAGGAAGTATTAGAACAAATTAAACGAGGCAAGATAATTGCTGATAAGGCAAAAATAAAAATGGCAAAAAGTAACTTGAGGCTTGTAGTAAGTATTGCTAAACGCTATACAAATCGTGGGCTCCCTTTTTTGGATTTAATTCAAGAAGGAAATATAGGGCTTATGAAGGCTGTAGATAAGTTTGAATACAAAAAGGGCTACCGATTTTCTACATATGCCACATGGTGGATTCGACAGGCTATTAGTAGAGCAATTGCCGATCAAGCACGAACTATACGAATCCCTATACATATGATAGAAACTATCAATAAAATTAATAAGCTTGTTCGTCAATATTTGCAAGAAAATGGTAAAGAGCCAGATGTGGAATATATTGCTTCTGAAGTAGGACTACCCGTAGATAAGGTAAAAAATGTTATTAAGATCACCAAAGAACCAGTAAGCCTTGAAGCACCTATTGGAAGCGATGAAGATGGAAAATTTGGCGATTTTGTTGAAGATAAAACTTCTATAGGACCAATGGATCACATCATGAAAGAAGACCTTAAAGCACAAATTAATGAAGTACTTGATCAGCTCAATGATCGAGAAAGAGCGGTTATACGCATGCGCTTTGGGCTACTTGATGATGAAAGTGACAGAACTCTAGAAGAAATAGGAAAAGAACTTAATGTAACTAGAGAAAGGGTGCGCCAAATTGAATCAAGTGCAATTAAAAAACTCAAGCATCCTAAGGTTGGTAGAGCATTAAAAAATTATATTGAAGATTAATCATTGATTGCTTTCAAGAAGTAAGAGGTAAGTTGCTAGCCACTTTTTATATTAAGGGGCTAGCAAAGCTTTCTATGACATATTTAGCTATATGGCATATATCATTGTATAAATTATTCACAATTATGTGAACATAATTAAATGCAAAAGCATTAAAATGCTTGAAAAGAATTGAGCACAATAAATAAGAAATAATTATAAGGATCAATAATATATTTAATATACTATAAAAGAGGAATATGTAAAATATGAATAGAGCAATATATTTAAGAATCTCAATAATAAACAGAAACATTTATTATGCAAATAATGTATATACAATTTTTATTGAATCAAAGAGTATATAGGATTTATAGAATAAAAAAGTAAGAAATAGTATTTAACCTCATTAATTCTAAAGCATACATTCAACTCTTGTTATAAGAGCAAAGAAAAGGCATATGCCTTTAATTATTTCAATATTAATCAAATGCGTTTAGTGAGAGCAATAAAAGGTTAAAATTTTTACAAAAGAGTAAAAACCTTATGAAAGGAGCATGAGCACTTTTATGAATGAATAACCTTTTATAGAGGTGTATAAATACTTTAGCATCAAGGTTCATATCATTAAGATATGTATTTATGGTGTTTGTTTGTGTTGTATATATTAACTTATATATAGGTTTAACTAAGAATATCATTAAGCGATATCTAACCCTTTGGTATTACCCCTAAGTTTTTCCCATTTCAAACCACACAAACATTTCTATACATAAAAACTTGACACAGCTTGCCATAATTTAAATTATCATTTCATTCAATAAGATAAA
>JARHYY010000064.1 GCA_029258405.1 Helicobacteraceae bacterium
TGTTTTTAAGAGTTCTTATATTTTTATGTTTATATATAGTTTAAATAGAGTGTTGAGTAAATTTTTAAGTTTGTATTTTTGTTTAAATTATAGTTGGGTTTAGTTATTGTCTAAGTTTTGATATTGTGTTATATGGCTTTTTGGTGGGCGAGTTATCAAAGCCTATTTACAAATTAATAGCAAAGAGAGTAACAACTAAGTATCATTTTGCTACAATAAGCAATATTACAATAAAGGTAGAGCATGTTTTCAAAAATACTTATTGCCAATCGTGGCGAAATAGCCGTTCGCATTATTCGTGCTTGCAATGATTTGAATATTCAGAGTGTAGCAATTTACTCGCGTGTTGATAAAGATGGACTCCATGTTAAAATGGCTTCAGAAGCACATGAAATCAGTGAAGATCCTTTAGCGGGCTATTTAGATGCCCAAAAGATTATTGACATGGCAAAAATGAGCGGAGCAGAAGCAATTCATCCTGGATATGGCTTTTTGAGTGAAAATGCTCATTTTGCTCAAAAAGTTGTTGAAGCAGGATTAGTATGGATTGGACCAAGTAGCGATGTCATAGCCAAAATGGGCGATAAGAATGTTGCAAGAACGCTTATGAAAAAAAATGGCATTCCCATTGTACCGGGCACTGAAACATTAAATAATGAAAGTATGCATACCATTAAACTCTATGCTAAGCAAATGGGATACCCTGTAATTTTAAAAGCAAGCAGTGGAGGAGGAGGCAGAGGCATTAGAGTGGTATATAAAGAAGAAGATCTTGAAGACAGCTTTAATGCCTGCAAGAGAGAAGCATTAACATTTTTTAAAAATGATGATGTTTTTATGGAAAAATATATACAAAATCCTAAACATATTGAATTTCAAATCCTTGCTGATAACTATGGTAACACTATTCACCTTCTTGAAAGAGACTGCTCGATCCAAAGGCGACATCAAAAACTGATAGAAATAGCTCCATCTCCTTCCATGAACAAAGATTTAAGAAGAAAAATGGGTGTAGTGGCTGTTGCGGCAGCAAAAGCGGCTGGTTACTCCAATGCTGGAACGGTTGAATTTTTACTCGATGAGGATAATCGTTTTTATTTTATGGAAATGAATACTCGTATTCAAGTAGAACATGGAGTTACAGAAGAAATCACAGGTTTTGATCTCATAAGTAGGCAAATACGAATTGCTAGCGGAGAGATTTTAGACATTGCTCAATCTGATGTACTCAATATAGGCTATGCCATAGAAGTTCGCATTAATGCAGAAGATGTAAGAAATGATTTTGTTCCAAGCCCGGGCAAAATAACTGCCTATTACCCATCATTAGGTCCATTTGTGCGAGTAGATAGCTGTATATATAAAGATTTTGTAATACCACCTTATTATGATTCTATGGTTGCTAAACTCATTGTGCGGGGGTTAAGCTATGATCTTGCTGTGCGAAAGCTCTCGCGAGCTTTGAGGGAATTTAAAATCAGAGGCATTCATACCACCATTCCTTTTCTCATTAATATTTGTGAAGATAAGGAATTTAAAAAAGGGCTTTTTGATACATCATTTTTAGAAAAAAAGATCCAAGATCTTATCCCTAAAGAAGAACACGATGTTTCTGATGTGGTGGCTGCCATAGCAGCAGCTATAGCCGTTCGAGCTGGTATGTAATCAACCTTTTTTCCATATATTCAGCCTCTTTGCCATGGCTGGAACAGGAACACCAAAGCTTTTAGCAAGGCAAGCTGTCTTGCTTTCGCATTCTATCAGATCTTCAGTATGCACACAACCCTTACGGTCATAAATATTATAATACTCCAATATTAATTCCTTAGGGACTAAAAAAGCTACAGAGAGCTGCTTAAGCTCTTCCTTATCTCCAATATTCCATGCACTTAAAGTTTTTTTAGTCTGCTTTCGCTTCATGTCAAGATCTTTATAAATAGTGTAATATGCTACTGCATGAGCAATAAATATTCTTTTATATTCAGACCTTGGATCATTTCTTATAAAAACAATGTTTTTTGAATAATCAATTACAGCAGAAATAGTTTTATCATCAAAAGAAGCAGTTTCCATTTTTAAATTTAAAGTTGATAAAGCTCTTTCTATAGGCACTGGAATACCCCTGCCAATTTTTAAACGAAGTTGGTTTGCATACCATTCAATCTCTTCTTTTTTTAACATTTACTACTCCAATCTCAATTATTTATGTAAATTATTATGAATTATATAGAATTCAAATAAAGATAAAATTATATTTTTACACAATATTTTAAAAAATATATATTTATATTTTTTAAGCAAAATATTATAAATTTTATGCCATTATTCAAGACTGTTTTTTTTCATTTCATTTAAACTTGGCATTAGCTTGAGAGCTCTAAAGATTTGCAGATAACAACCTTATGATAAGGTATTTGACGTTGCATTTTCTTTGAGTAGTTTTATATTTATTTGGGGTTTTCTATGAATTTTTTTAACTCGTTTCGTTTAGGCACAAAAATAACAATGATTGTTGCCGGGTTGCTTGCTGTTATAATTGCTTCTCTTGTTTTAATCAATATAAATAGTGCGAGAAAAACACTTACTCAAGAAGCAGAAGTAATATTGCATGTTAGCTCTGCACGATATGCGAATTTTGTTCAAGGGGTTATCGAGTCAGCTTTTACCTCTATAAAAACCACAGATTTTTCTGTCAAAGAGATATTTGAACAAAATGTACTCTCTGAATCAAGACTAGAAGAGTTAGTATCAGCTATGACTGATGCAAATAGGTGGATAACTTTTGGGTATCTCTATATGTCTCCTGAAGTTCAAACAACAAAAGAAAGAGACCCTGTAAATTTGTTTGGAAATGACGGTGCATCTCTTATTTTAATAAGAGATCTAGACACAAAAGCAGTTGGAGGTACAAAACGAGAAAAAGCCAATATAAACTTCCTTGATACCTTTGCATTTAAAGAAGCATTGAAAGGAACACAATCCTATGTATTTGGAAACCCTATACGCATAGAAAATGGCGGAAAAGAATATTATTTGCTCAATATCACTACCCCCTTAAAAAATGCTGCAGGAAAAGTTGTTGGTGTATTAGGTATTGCTATTGATGTTCTTACACTTAGAGGAGCTCTTACCCAAAGAGATAGAGTATATGAAAAAGAAATTCGTCTATTACTTTCAGATGAAAATATCATTCTCTCTCATTATAGAGAAAATGCAGTATTTAAAAAACTTACAGAATACAATACCTCAGAATCAGTTAAAAAAGTCGCTGAAGCAACCTCAAAAGGAGAAACAGGAGCATATGATTATCATTCCTTAACTTATGATACTCTTGCAAAAGCAAGTTTATACAGTTTTGATATAACTTCAGAGCATGGTGTTAGCCCAAAAAAATGGACAATGATTACCTTTGTCCCATATGAAGAAATTTTTCAGCCACTCAATAATCTTATTGCTAATATGATTACAACTTCTATCATTGCGGGCTTAATTGCCTTAGTAGTGCTGTTTTACTTCATTCGTTTTATTGTTGTTTCAAAGATCATTACTCTAAAAAATACATTACTTGACTTTTTCAAGTTTCTGAATTATGAAAATGTTGATATAAAAATGCAAAAAGTAACATACAGAGATGAAATTGGTGAAATGTTTAAAGCCATCAATGAAAATATTGAGAGAACAAGAGATACGCTAGAAAAAGATAAAGTAGCCATAGCTGAATCATTACAAAGCGTAAGAACTATAGAAGGTGGTGATTTTACTGTGCGTCTTTCTAGCCAGCCGGGCAATCCAGAGCTTAAGCGACTTGTAGTGGTGTTAAATGATATGCTTGATGTAATGCAAAACAAAATAGGCTCTAATATGAATAATATTACTGAAGTTTTTGAAAGCTATCGTAAGCTTGATTTTACCCCTTCTATTGCAGAGGCAAAAGGTAATATTGAGACAACCACAAACATGCTTGGAGAAGAAATTAAAAATATGCTTCGTGCATCTTTAAAATTTGCCAAACATCTCACAGAAACAAGCGGAAAACTTAAAAATTCTATGGAAAATCTTGTAAGCTCTGGAAACAATCAGGCTCATTCTTTGCAAAAAAGTGCTGTTTCTATCGAGCAAATAACTTCTTCTATGCAAAATGTTTCTTCAAGAACTGATGATTTAAGCCACCAAACAGAAGATATAAGAAATGTCGTTGGAGTTATTCGAGATATTGCAGACCAAATTAACCTTCTTGCACTCAATGCCGCAATAGAAGCAGCACGAGCTGGAGAGCATGGCAGAGGCTTTGCAGTGGTTGCTGATGAAGTACGCGGCTTAGCTGAACGCACTAATCGTTCATTAAGTGAAATTGAAGCAAATGTAAATTTACTCATACAATCAGTAAATGAAATTACTGAAGCTATTAAAGAGCAAACAAATGGCATAGTATCAATAAATACATCTATCGCTGAGCTAGAAAGTATTACACATGAAAATGTTAATATTGCTAATGACACC
Source organism: Helicobacteraceae bacterium (assembly GCA_029258405.1). Classification (GTDB taxonomy): domain Bacteria; phylum Campylobacterota; class Campylobacteria; order Campylobacterales; family Helicobacteraceae; genus NHYN01. The sequence continues at coordinate 4,501 of JARHYY010000064.1, forward strand.
AATAAACTAACAGATAACATTGATGAAATTGCTCAAGAAATTATGACTGATGTAAATAAAAAGAAGATTTAGACTCTCTTTGCACAATTGAAAATCAATTTCTAAAGCATAGCTTTTGATTGATTTTCTTTGCTCTATATATTTTATGATTTAATGAAAGTCTTTAATGTCCCTATACCTTCAATCTCACATGTTACCACATCTCCATCACATAAAAACTTTGGAGGTACAAAACCCATGCCTACGCCACTTGGTGTACCCATAGATATAATACTGCCTGCTTTGAGTGTAAAGTATGAGGAGAGCTCACTAATAACATGCGGAATATCAAAAATAAGTTGCGAGGTATTACTCTCTTGACGCAATTCATTATTTACATAACTTTTAATAGAGAGGTTATGCGGGCAAATTTCATCACGCAAAACAATATATGGACCAAAAGGAAATGCACCATCTAAACTTTTCCCTACATACCATTGTTTATGTTTTGCTTGTAAATCTCGTGCTGAAATATCATTAGCTATACTGTATCCAAAAACATATTCCATAGCATAAGGGGCTAAAACATCGCTACAATCTTTACCTATAATAACAGCAAGCTCTACTTCATAGTCAAGCTGCATTGTTTTTGATGATATAAATATTTCACCATTAGGCTTGTTGCACTCATTTACCCGCTTAGAAAAATAAATTGCTTCTGTTCTTGTGCCATCAAATTTTTCATTTTTAAAACGCATCGATTCTTCGGCATGTTCAATATAATTAATGCCCAGACAAATAATATCTTGAAGTGGAGATTTTATTGGAGCAAGGAGCTCTACAGAATCTAAAGGTATGGATAAATTACTTTTATAATCTTTAAATTTTTCAAAATGTATTATCAATTCATTCATATCATGGCATGAATCTATAGGCATGATATAGTTCTCATTTTTAAGCATTCCTAAATATTCAGTATCATTATATACATACCGTACAAGTTTTCCTCTAAGCTCCATAAATATCCTTGTGTTTGTAATAATATATTATACAGTAAATTTTCATTTTATTGATAAAAAACTTCAATTGATTCCTCTTGTAAAGCGTGCTATAATTAAGTTTTATTTAAAGGAATAAATATGTATTATCAAAATAGGCACAATATCATCAATAACTTAAGCAAGGACATATATGAAAGAAATGAGAAATTAAAACTTATTTTATTATCATTCTTTGCAGGTGCATCAGTGTTAGGCTGTTACAAATTTAATCTTGCTCTTTTGGTAAGTCTTTGCTCCTTGTTAAACGCCTCCAAAAGCTTCCTAAGTATAAACTTATAAGCGATAATAAACATTATGATGATATAGGGTATTTTTAATCAAAGTGAGTGAATATAGACTTTGATTTAAAAGTAATAACACAAAAGATTCATAAGAGAAGATAACCAATATGGCGTATATGTAACAATACCTAATGAGCATGAGATAACAAGCTTAATTTTTACCAATCCCAACTTTAACATTATCTCCACATCTCCCCACCCTAAACCCTAAGCTTTACCCCCAAAACCACATAACCATTTTAATACATAAGCACTTAACAGAGCTTGCCATATGTAATATTCATGTATCTCATAAGATATATCATTTTATTCAATACAATAAACAAAGAATCTTTT
>JARHYY010000065.1 GCA_029258405.1 Helicobacteraceae bacterium
CTCCACAATACCACCTGCATCTTTTCTTGATTGTTGGCTTGATTGCACTAAGATGCCCTTTCCTGATTCAAGAAGGCTGTGCCAATCATGCTTTTTTAATAATATGCCATTTTGTATGCTTCTTTCATAGTTTGCTTCAATCTCATGGCTTTGCTTTATTGTGTCAAAATCTATGCTTTCTTGCTTTATTGGTTGTCGTGAAATATGTATGTTTAATGTGCTTGAAGGCTTCATGTTAAAGCTCTCTTTTGTTCTAAATTCTGGGAAGTCTTCATGTGGCTTTATGCTGTATTGTGAAAATGTTTGGTAATAAAGACCATTCCAATAGGTTTTTACATAAAAGCCTTTATGTGATAAACGCTTTAATTGGGAATATACAAAATATCTATTATGGCAGTTTGTAATTTCAATGTCTAAATTATCATGATTTTCCATATAATCAAGGGCATAGGCGATAATTATTTGTATATGGCATAATATGCTATGATTATTGAGATTAACTTGAATCTTGTTTTGTGTTGTATTGATTGATATTTCATTGTTGTTATTTTTTAAATAGGGCAATGCTTTTAAGAAATGTTTTAATCCATCAAGCCCTGCCATTTCTAAATTAATCACCATAGTTGCGATTAAGTCTGGTTCTCCTAAGCTTAATTTTAAGGAATTAAATGCCTTGATACATGCTGCTTTTAATTCATTCCTTGAAACATATATTTCATCTTGAGAAATTGCATAAATACTTTTTGCATCTTCATCTGGAATTAGGGGGAATAGCCATTCATTAGGATGCAATTCATCTATTAATGGTGCTCCTTGAAAAAGCGTTACTTGCACCCACCTATCAGATCGTGGATCATATTTTGTTGCCCCAAACATTGCTAACTTTGCTCTTAAAAGATGCATAGGGAGAAAATCCTTGCTTAAAATATTTGTTTGTATATCCCCCATTACGCAATTGCCCATAGTCCAAACTCTTCTTGCAATAGTGCTAAATGATGGATGAGAAAGCAAAAATGTGCTAATGCTTTTAAGTTCATCTTCATGTTTTATTGCATTATAAAACTTTGATACCTGCCTTGCAATGTCTAATGGTTGCTCTAACTCATCACCTTCATCAATGCCTCTTATACCAAGTCTTGGCTCTTCTTTTTCTTCAGAGATATACCAAAACCAATAATTATTATCTGGTTTTGAAAAATCAATACACAAAGCCCATGAATATTTGTTTTCTAATATATCTTTTAATTGTTTTATACTTACACCAATTAATTCTAAAGGTGTTTCATCAATAGTCATATGTTGTTCATGTATATCTACAATATCTGGATAAAGCTCTATTAAGCATACATTAAGCACTTCTTGTGCTTCTAATGAATGTTTTTGTGCAAGATTCAATATGTCCTGCCATGTTTTTAATGTTTTATCTTGTTTGATTTCTTGCATAATATGTGTTATATCTTCTGATGCTATTTTGTTTATCTTATCTTGCCTTTCATCAATAGTTATTACTTGTTTTAAATGCTTACTAGCTCTTTTTAAATATGAGAATAGCTCTTTTGTTTTATGCTCTGATATATTTTGTGCTAAAACTTTTGCTAAGGCATTTTCTCTTTGGTAAAGCCAATTATCTACAACTTTTGGGTGTTTTATTAAATATGGTGCCATTCCAAGCCCTGTGGCATTGCCTACACCTAAATATCTTTGTATTTCTTTATTTAATGTAACAGCTTTGCCTTTTCCCCTATGTTTAGCAATATAATTCGCCCAATCAATGCTAAATTGCCTTACAATATATACCGCACACATTTCTGCAGAAAAGGATTGAGCAAAATCACCATTTTTTTGTAGATTATCAAAATCCGAAATACCAAATTTTCCGCTACCATATACCGCAGTGGTTCGCAATATGTATCCAACTTTTGCAAGTTCTCTAAGGCTTGGTTGCTTACCCTCACTCAAAGAATCTACTATATAATCAAATACTCTTACACTTTTATTTGCCCTAGCTAACACAAATGCTTTGTTGAAATTTCTTCCTGCTTCTTGCAATGGGACATTGCTTTTTAGAATCTCTAAAAGCTCTTTAGGCACATCGCCATTGATAAATGTAAAGGTAACATCCCATTTATTAGCAATTACCCTATCATTTCTCTCTTCATCTTTAATATAATTTGTAAATATAACAAGATTATAGATTCCATTTGCAGTCTTTACCTCATAAATTACTTCTCCATATCCATTTGCATCTAGATCCCATAAAGATAATTTTACACTCCATTTCTCTTTAGCCATTTTTCGTATTAAAGAACGAGTAAAACTAATCCTTGATTGGTGCATTGAGCCTAATCTCTCTAAAGACATAACAACTTCTGGTTTTCTTAAAACAATATTTTGCATACAATATCTCCTATTATTTGGTATTTATATAATAACTTTGGATTCTAATGTATAGAATCCGCCTAAACAATGCTCTCCCCTAGCTATGCTTTTATGATATTTTCATAGTAACTCCTATCGCAAGTTTTGTTCATCTGCCATTGTTTCTGCAATTTGCACAGCATTCCATAATGGTGGCAATAATATAAGAGATACAGGCACAGCAGCAATAACGATAAATGATTGCAATGCGGATATGCTTCCTTCTCCTATGGATATGAGTATAATTGCTAATACACCCATTAAGATGCCCCAAAACATTTTAAGCCATGCACTAGGCTCTGTATGCCCACTGATAATAACACTCATTGTATAAGTCATTGAATCCCCTGTTGTTATAATAAATATTGCAGCAAGAATCAAAAATAATGTTGAAATTATTAAAGGTAATGGGAGTGATTGTGTTATTGCAAGTAATGCAGCGGGTATATTAAAGCCTTCAAATGCAGTGCTTATGCTACCGGGGACATGTATTTCAAAATAGATTCCAGCACCACCAACAATAGTAAACCAAAACATTGTGATTATTGGAGCACAGATGCTAACAGCTATGATGAGCTCTCTAATAGTTCTCCCTCGTGTTATTCTTGCAATAAATATAGCCATAACAGGACCATAACCAAGAAACCAACCCCAAAAGAATATTGTCCAGCTAGCAAGCCATGCGGTATCCCCTCTAAAGGTAGCCATTGGTATAAAATTTTGCACTGCTGCACCTAAGCCTTGCACATAAGCATTTACAATAAAGTCTGTTGGACCAAATAAGAATATATAAAACATAAGCCCTACGGCTAAAATTACATTCCATCTACTAAGCACTTGAATACCTTTTGTTAATCCTCTTAATGATGATATTGTGTAAATCAATATTGCAAGAATTATGATTATTGATTGTGTTGTGAAATTATCATTAATTTTAAATAAAAGATTGAGTGCATAAGATATTTGCAAACCTAAAAAGCCAATAGGTCCAATAGTGCCAGCAGCAACCGCTACAATACAGCAAGCATCGATAGCAGAGCCAATAGGTCCATAAATAACCCTATCTCCAAATATGGGATAGAGAATTGTTCGTGGTTTTAATGGTAGGTTTTTTTCATAGTGTAAATACATAAGTATAATAGTTGTTAATGTCCCAAGTATAGCCCATGCTAAAAACCCCCAATGCAAATATGATTGAGAGAGTGCATTTATGGCTTTTTTGAATACATTTGCTTCATCGCCATATATGGGCGGGGGTGCAACAAAATGTGCAATTGGCTCTCCAGCAGCCCAAAATACACCACCACCAGCAAGCAATGTGCACATGATGATAGCCACCCATTGGAATGTACTCATTTCAGGTTTATCAAGCTTCCCTAATCTTACGCCGCCGGTTCTGCCCCAGCTAAGGCTAATCCCAATGGCAAATGTAGCAAATAATAAAAATTGCCAATATGCACCAAAATATTTTGTAGAAAATGAGAAGCCAGAATTAACTACATTACTTAAAACTTTTGAATCAAATAGGGCTAAAATGATAAATATCATTAAAAACCCGCTACTAAGCACCAGAGCTAATATGTCAATTTTGCATTCTTTTTTATCGCCTTTCATGTATTATCCCTTATATTGATTATATTTGTGGTTTTAAACCCTTGTCTAAAAAGTTAAGCCAATTTTTGCCTAAGATTTTTGAAACTTCTTTTTCGTTAAAACCATGTTGTAATAAGCCTTCATGAATATTTTCCATACCTTTTTCATCGCAAAACCAAGTTAAATCTTTTGGCCAGTTTGCATTAGATGCAGAACCTTCGCCATAATCCATTTCTTTTGACCATCTACCATTTCGCATCCACTCTAAAATTGATATATCTTGATTTTTGCATAAATCGCTACCTATTGCTAAATGATCTATGCCTATCATATCCGCACTTTTAGCTATCATCTTGCAAAAATCTTGCAATGTGCAATTGCTCCCATTTGGTAAATGGAAAGGGTATAATGAAAATCCAATCAAGCCGCCTCTTTTTGCAAGGGCTTTTATTACCTCATCGCTTTTATTACGCAAAGCATTATGTGCAAAAGTTGGATTTGCATGTGAAATGCAAATAGGTCTTGATGAAATATCAATTGCTTCTAGTGTTGATCGTTGAGAGCTATGCGACATATCAATAATCATGCCAACGCGATTCATCTCTGCTATTGCTTGTCTCCCAAATCTTGTAATGCCACTATCCTCTTTTTCATAACAACCAGTGGCTAAAAGGCTTTGATTATTATAGGTGAGCTGCATAATGAGCAACCCAAGCTTTCGCATAACAGGGATAAGCCCTATTTCATCTTCAATAGGTGAGCAATTTTGCGCGCCAAAAAAGATGCCAACTAGCCCCTTTTCTTTTGCTAAGATAATATCATCTGCACTCATAACAGGCATAATCAAATCAGCATTATTTTCAAAGAATCTATCCCATTGCGCAAACCTACTTAAAGTTTCTCTTGCATTTTCATGATATACAAGTGTAATATGCACTGCACTTAGTTTGCTATTTTTAAGAAAAGTAAAATACTCTCTATCCCATTTGCAATATTGTAAGCCATCAATAATTATTTCATTTGCAAACATGGTATGCCTTAGTATGGTTTTACATAAGTAGTTTTTACAATGGTGTAAAACTCTTTTGCATAGCTGCCTTGTTCTCTTGGTCCAAAGCTTGATTGCTTTCTCCCTCCAAAAGGCACATGGTAGTCTGTCCCAGCGGTTGGTAAATTTATCATTACACAACCACTTTTTACTTCTTTTTTGAATATACTTGCATTTTTAAGGCTTGTTGTAATGATTCCAGCTGTTAAACCAAACCTTGTATCATTTACTTTAGCTATAGCCTCATCTAAATCTTTGACTTTGATAGCACAAGCAAGTGGTGCAAAAATCTCCTCTTGATTAATATCCCATTCATTTTTTGTATCTACAAAAAGCGTTGGAGACATATAGTAACCATCTTTTGATAGGTTTAATTTTTCACCGCCAAATGCTAATGTAGCACCTAAATCTTTTGCCCTTTGTATCCATTTAAAATTTGATTCAAATTGTGCCTTATCAGCTACAGGACCCATAAATACACCATCATCAAGACAATGCCCTACCTTTAAAGTAGCCATTTTAGATTTGAGTTTATCAATAAATTCATCATAAACTTTTTCTGTTATAATCAAGCGAGAACTAGCTGTGCATTTTTGCCCTGTTCCAGAAAATGCACCCATAATCGCACAATCAACCGCTACATTAATATCTGCATCATCTGTTATTACAAGAGCATTTTTGCTACCCATCTCTAATTGACATTTCACAAAATGAGCTGAAGTAGCTACTGCTATTCTCCTGCCTGTTTCAACAGAGCCAGTAAAAGAGAGTGCATTAATATCGCTTGAATTAATAAGGGCTTCTCCAACCTCTTTACCACTTCCTAGCACTAAGTTAAATACCCCTTTTGGTAACCCTTGTTTATCTATAATATCTGCTAATATTATCGCTGAAGCAGGAGTAAGATTTGCAGGTTTCCAAATGACTGCATTACCAAAGCATAGTGCAGGAGCAATTTTCCAAGAAGCAGTAGCAAGGGGAAAATTCCAAGGTGATATAATGCCTACAACACCTACTGCCTCTCGTGTAATCTCTACATCTACCAAAGCCCTAACTGATGCTGCATTTTCACCAATTTGTCTTAAGACTTCACCTGCATAATATTGAAAGAATTGCCCAGAGCGAAACGCTTCTCCTTTACCTTCTAGCTTTGTTTTGCCCTCTTCAAGAGAGATTATCTCACCTATTTCATCACATCTTGAAATAAGCTCACTACCTATATTATGCAATATCTTAGCCTTTTCTTCTAGGGCTGTTTTTTCCCATGCTTTTTGAGAATCTTTTGCCGCACTAATTGCTTGATAAACTTGATCTTTGCTTGCTTGTGCTACATCACCAATGTTATGCGAAATATCTGAAGGATTGATATTTTGTATTGTAGATACGCCTTCATGCCATGTGCCATTAATATATAAACCTTTTGTATAATCTAACATAATAACTCCTTATTAATCTCTTACTTGTGCATAAACAATAAATTCAACTAACATTTCTTCTCTTGCAAGAGAAGCGACTACAACAGCTGCACGATTAGGATATGGTGCATTAAAATATTTTGCATATATTTCATTGACTATTGCTAAATCTTCCCTTTTTGTTACATAAATTAATACTTGCAGAACATCATCTAATGTAGCCTTAGCAGATTCTAATGTATGTATAAGGTTTTTAAATGTTTGCTCTGTTTGTTCCTTTATGCCACCAGATACAACAACACCTTTTTCATCAATAGGTATTTGTGCGGTATATAAAACACCATTTGCACTAATAGCCCATTCTAATGGTGCTTTAGAAGCAAATAGATTTGTTTTAATAGCCTTTTTACAACCCATGAAAACTCCTCATAAAAATAAATATGTTATTAGTATATATAAAAGATACTTATAATGAACTTAATATATTTAATATATATATTAATTATATATACTAGTATCTTATAGCTTGTTTTATGGGAGTATAAATGTATTGATTTATGTTGTTATAATGATATTGAAGTATTTTTGGTTATGCTATCGAATTAAAATTTTTAAAAACTTTGTTATCTTTGTTGTATTTTTAGTATTTGTGTGCATATATTTGTTTATATTTCAATGTTGTTTTGTGATATTTTTAATTAAGATTTAGGATTTCTATGTTTCATTATGGGGAATATTTTTTTATGATACTTAAAGTTACATAAAGTGTTTTTTAAGAAGTGAATAAAATTATAATGCATAGTTCCTATTGACGAAAGGCTTATAATTGCTGTAAAATTTTAGTAATTAAATAGGAATGGAGTTTAATCTTTATATGATAGAAAAAACCCTTGAATTAGCTGAAAAATTGCAGAATCAGATACAAATGAATATTTCAAGCCAAGAAAAAAAGTTTCATCAAAAAATGCAAAATCTTTTGAATAATCCTAAGAATAAGATAATGCTTATTGAGTTGCTTGATTGTTCTTTTCGCTCTAAAAATCATCAAACAAGTTTTGAATTTATAGAGTTTGTATTAAGTAAATATGGTATAGCTGATTTTTTTAATACTTTTGAAAAAGTTTTGCTTTTTGCTTTCTTAAAAGTTGGTTGTTTGGCTACAAACATTAGTGTTCCTTTTTTTATTAAACATTTACGAACAAGCACAAAAAATCTTGTTTTAGATTCTAATTCATTATTACTCGAGGCACATTTAAGAAAGAGGAAAGACCAAAATATTATTTTAAATATTAATCTCATTGGAGAAGAAGTTTTAGGCGAAATTGAAAGCGAATCAAGAATACAAAAGTATGAAGAAGCATTAAAAAAGCATTATATTACCTATATATCTATCAAAATAACCACTATTTTCTCACAAATTAATATTCTTGACTTTGAATATTCTAAGAAAGAAGTGATGAAAAGGCTAAAGAGGCTTTATGCACTAGCTCAAGACGAGCAAAAAAAGCAAGGTGTTCCCAAGTTCATTAATCTTGATATGGAAGAGTTTAAAGATTTGGAGCTCACTGTTGAAGCTTTTATGGAAAGTATAGAGCAATTTGACATTGAGGCGGGGATTGTTTTGCAGGCATATATACCAGATTCTTATGAATATCTTAAAAAGCTTTTGAGTTTTTCAAAAAAGAGGGTTTTAGAAGGCAAAAGCCCTATTAAAATTCGCTTTGTTAAAGGTGCTAATATGGAAAGCGAAGAAACCATAGCAGCACAAAAAGGCTGGGAGTTGCCTACCTTTAGCAAAAAGGTTGATACTGATGCAAATTATAATAAAATGCTTAATTTTGTTTTGCAAGATGATAATTATAAATTTATCAAAATTGGTATAGCGAGCCATAATATTTTTGAAATTGCCTATGCTTATATAAGAATTTCTAGCCAAAATGCTTTTGATTCTTTTACCTTTGAAATGCTTGAGGGCATGAGTTTGCAATGCTCTTATGAGGTTTCAAAAATGCACAATCTTATACTCTATGCCCCTGTTTGCGATGAAGAACATTTTAATAATGCTATTGCCTATCTTGTAAGAAGGCTTGATGAAAATACAAGCGAGAATAATTTTATGCGTTATTTCTTTAATATCAAAGTGGGTGATTCTCATTGGAATGCTCAAAAAGAACTCTTTTTAGATTCTTTAAAGAAGCAAACAGAGATTGATAATTCTGCTCGTAGAACGCAAGATAGAAACAAAGAAAGCATACTTAAGAATTATCAAACAGAACATTTCAATAATGAGCCTGATACAGATTTTATTTTACCTCAAAACAGAACATGGGCTACAAATATTAAAATGCAATATGAGGATAAATGCGGATTTGAGATTTATCCTGTAATTGGTAAAGAAATTAAAGATAAGCATTTACAAAGTGTTGCGATATATGACAAGATAAAAAATATTCATAGGGGTAATGTATATCTCGCTGGAATCAAAGAGATAAAATATGCTATTGAAGTTGCTCGTAAGAGTAAGTTTAATGAATATTCTTTTGATGAAATTCATAAGATTTTAGCCAAGGTGGCAAAAAACATACGAGATAGAAGAGGAGCATTGATAGGTATTAGTGCTTTAGAGGTAGGTAAAACATTTGCAGAGGTTGATGCTGAAGTGAGTGAAGCAATTGATTTTTTAGAGTTTTATCCCCATGCTTTAAGGCTACTTCAAAAACAAAACCCTAAAACAACCTTTAAACCAAAAGGCATTGGTGCATGCATTACCCCTTGGAATTTTCCTGTTGGTATTTCAGCAGGAACAATAACAGCACCATTGAGTTGTGGCAATACAGTGATATACAAGCCATCAAGCTTATCAACTCTTACAGGATATATGCTCTGTGAATGCTTTTGGGATGCTGGAATCCCAAAAGATGCTCTTATATTTTTGCCATCAAAGGGGAGTGATATTTCAAATCATTTGCTCTCAAGTGTTGAATTTGCCATTCTTACAGGTGGGGAAGATACCGCCTATGCGATGCTGAAAGCAGCACCGGGGCTTATGCTTAGTGCTGAAACAGGTGGCAAAAATGCAACCATAGTGAGCAAGATGGCAGACAGAGAGCAAGCAATTAAAAATGTTATCCATTCAGCTTTTTCTAATTCTGGACAGAAATGTTCAGCAACATCTTTACTTATTTTAGAGCAAGAAGTATATGATGATGAGGAATTTAAAAAGGCTCTTGTTGATGCAGCAAGCTCATTAGCGGTAGGTAATCCATTTGAGTTAAAAAACAAGCTAGGTGCAAAATGCAATACAATCGATGCGAATATACAAAAAGCCCTTAATGAAATTGCTCCTTATGAAGAATGGGTTTTGGAGTCGAAATTTATTGATAATAACCCTTATTTAATGACACCATGTATAAAATATGGAACAAAAGAAGGTGATTTTACACATACAACCGAGCTTTTTGCTCCTATATTAAGCGTTATGTATGCTAAAGATTTAAGGCATGCTATTGATATTGCTCATTCTACAGGATATGGATTGACAGCTGGACTTGAAAGTTTAGATGAACGAGAATGGGAGTATTTTCATACCCATATTGAGGCTGGTAATATTTATATCAATAAGCCAACCACAGGAGCCATAGTATTAAGGCAACCATTTGGAGGCATTAAAAAATCAGCCATAGGTTTTGGGAGAAAAGTAGGCATATATAACTATATTACACAGTTTGTAGATATTAAGCAGGATGAGGCTGATGAATATATACTTGAAAGCCAAATAGGCAACCATTTAGCACAGCTTTTACGCATCAAAACTTTAGAAGAAGCACAGAAGAAAAGCTTACATAAGGCAATTATAATGGCACAAAGCTATGCTTATCATGCTCAACATGAGTTTTTATCAATAAGAGATTATGTGCAAATACGGGGTGAAGACAATCTATTTTCTTATAGTAAAGTAAAAAATATAGCCTATCGCATGGATTATGATGATGAGATAGAAGATGCCCTAGGAGTTATCATAGCGGCACATGTTTTAAATATTCCTCTATATATAAGCCATGAGCATTATAGGCATTTAGAAATTATTAAAGATTGTTTAGGGTTTGTACACACTTCTGTGCAAATTATCAACGAAAGTGATGAGGAATTTTCAAAGCATATGAATAATTTTGAAAGAATCAGGTATTTTAATACGAGCAATAAAAATAATACCATATTTAAAAAAGCAGCAGAATGTGCCAAAGTAATTGCTACTTCAAAGCCACTTTTGAATGGACGCTTTGAGTTGCTTTATTACCATAATGAGAAATCTCTAAGCATTTCATATCATCGATATGGAAATTTGGGTTCTCGATCGTTAAACAAATAGGAGGAGCATATATGGAAGTTGTTAATATTAATCTTGAGATAGCCATTGTTTTTATCGCATATTCTCTTTTAATGCTTTTTATCGGTCTTTATTTCTATAGGCAAAATAAAGATTCAGAAGATTATTTTTTAGGTGGCAGAAAAATGGGTCCAATTGTTTCTGCTTTGAGTGCAGGGGCTAGCGACATGAGCGGCTGGCTTTTAATGGGGTTACCGGGTGCATTATATGCAAGCGGTTTTGTAGAAAGCTATATTGCCATAGGTTTAAGCATAGGAGCTTTTTTGAATTGGGCTTTTGTTGCTAAGAGATTAAGGGTATATACAAGTGTTGTTGCTAATTCTATAACTATACCTGATTATTTTGAAACACGCTTTGATGATGATAAGCATATCTTACGCATTATTTGTGCCATAGTGATTTTAATATTTTTTACTTTCTATGTTTCTTCTGGGCTTGTTGGCGGGGCAAAGCTTTTTGAAGCCACTTTTGGCATAGAATATTCTATCGCTTTAAGTGTTGGTACATTTATTATTGTTATTTATACTTTTTTAGGTGGTTACAAAGCAGTTTGCTGGACAGACCTTATACAAGGTTTTTTGATGATGGCTGCCTTAGTGGTTGTACCTTTAAGCATGCTTTATCATTTGGGAGGGTATGAAGAAGCAATGTCAATAATCTTTGATATTCGTCCTCAAGCTTTATCAATGAGCGAGAATATAGGATTGGTAGGCATAATTTCTACTCTTGCATGGGGGCTTGGTTATTTTGGGCAGCCCCATATTTTAGTGCGGTTTATGTCTATCCGTTCCACTTCAGACATTCCTATTGCTACTCTTGTGGGTATTTCATGGATGGTTATTTCATTAATAGGAGCTTGCTTTATTGGAGTTTTAGGTATTGCATATATAAATAAGTTTAATCTTTCTTTGCAAGACCCTGAAAAAATATTCATTGTAATGAGTCAAGTGCTCTTTACACCTTGGGTGAGCGGAATCTTATTATCCGCTATTTTAGCAGCGATCATGAGCACTGCTTCTTCGCAGCTTCTTGTTTCAAGTTCAACTATTGCTGAAGATTTTTATCGTAGAATTTTTAACAGAAATGCTTCTGCATATCAAGTTATGGTTCTTGGGAGAATAGGCGTTTTGCTTGTAGCAGTTGTAGCCTTTGTAATCTCTACTGATAAAAATTCTAGCGTATTAAGCATTGTGGCTTATGCTTGGGCTGGTTTTGGTGCTAGCTTTGGTTCAGTGATGCTTTTTTCACTTTTTTGGTCAAGAATGACAAGACTAGCAGCAATATTTGGCATGCTCACTGGGGCTATTGTGGTTGTGGTTTATAAAAATTTTCTTGCTGATTTTTTTAGCTTTCCTATTTATGAAATTGTTCCTGGTTTTGTTTGTGCAAGTATTGTTATTGTTATTACAAGTCTTTGTAGCAATGTAAGGGCAGGAACAAAAGCAGCTTATGAAACTATGCTTAAAAATCTATAGAAAATTATTACATAAACAATGCCATAACTCTTAATCGACGAAATATTAAGGTTGTTTTGGCATTGCATGCTTTTAGAGATAGACAAAGGCTATCAATGGCAATGTTAAGGATAACTTCAAATAATAAATGTTGAAAATTTGAGTATAAAAATACTAAACATTATAATTATTTATAGTAATGCTAAAAAGAACTTACTTAACTTCACTATATAAAGTTATATTATAAGCTCATTGTAAAAACAAACTCAAGCACAAGGTTGATATTGTCCTTACTAATATTTTGGAGTTCAAGAAACTTTATGATTAATGGGAATTTGA
>JARHYY010000067.1 GCA_029258405.1 Helicobacteraceae bacterium
GTAAATATGCAATAAGTAGCAATAATCTTGAATGAGCACTATAATAATGTTTTACATAGTAGAGTTCATTACATAATCAACACTAAATACTTTTACATTTAATGATGTAGTGATGAGTATAATAACTTGATATGCTTAGTTAAATCTATAATACTATAGAGAAATATCTTATTTATTATATATGATATTGTTACTTTATGTATCAATTTTTCTTTTATTTTATAGAAATTTTATGAAGATATGTATTTTTTAAGCTTCTCTACACTTTAATATTAAGAAAGAAAAACAAAGGATGATTCAAATGAGAGCAAAAGAAAGTGCTTTAAAAAATAACATATTTACGCTCATGCTCTTATCTTTTTCTGGCTCGCTTATTTATGGGTTGCCCTATTTTAGAAAGTATTATTATGATGACTATATGGCATTATATCAGCTCAATAATCTTGAAATGGGCTATCTGGGCAGTGCTTATGGATTGCTTGGGCTTTTTTCATATATTATTGGTGGTTATTTAGCTGACAGATTCACAGCAAAAAGATTGCTTATTTTCTCATTACTTGCTACTGGTTTATTTGGTTTTTTGCATTTATTTTTTGTAGAGCTTTGGCAATTGCTCATTATTTATGGTGTTTGGGGCATTACCTCTTTGCTCACTTTTTGGCCATCTTTGATGAAAGTGGTGCGTATGTTAGCAGATGAGCAAGAGCAAGCAAGGGCATATGGAATATTTGAAGGGGGGCGAGGCGTGGTGAGTGCTGCACACCTCGCCGTTGCTACAGCCATTTTTAGCTATTTTCAAACACAGGCATTGAGTAGCAAAGGCATTGAGATGGTTATTATCTTTTACTCCATTGCTCCTATTTTTTGTGGTTTTTTGCTCATGTTTTTATTAAAAGAACAAAAACATGAGCAAAAAAGTGAAAAAATAAACCCAAAGGGTGTTTTAGCTCTTATTAAAATGCCAGCTCTGTGGCTTGTAGTTGCCATTACTTTTTGTACATATTTTTTTAACATGAGTTTTTATTATTTTACTCCATACTCAAGCAATATCATAGGCACTTCAGCGGTTTTTGCAGCTATTTTGACTGTCTTAGCACAATATATCCGCCCTATTTCTTCTACCGCCTCTGGCTTTATGGCTGATAGGTTTGGTAAGGCTAAAATAATGCTCTTTGGTTTTGTGACTATGGGTTTTGGTGTGCTATGTCTTATTTTTACGGCACGACTTAGTGGTTTCATACAGGTTAATGTATTGGTTATCTCTTGCATTGTGGTATATGTAGCTATGTATGCAAACTTTAGTATTTATTATGCGCTCTTAAGCGAAGGGAAAATACCGCTGCATTTTGCAGGCATTGCTATTGGTATAGTTTCTACCTTTGGGTATTTACCAGAGATTTTTGCCCCGCTTTTAGCGGGTGTGCTGCTTGATAATTATGAGGGCGATTTAGGCTATCATATTTATTTTAGTATCATGATAGCAATAGCAATTTTGGGGGCTTTTTTCTGTTTCATATGGATAAAAAAATATAATAAGGAGCGACAATGAAAGATATTAAAACAGATTTTGAATATCAAGTCAAGGTAATTGAAAATGAATGGATACCATTAAGCGATGGGACGCGTTTGAGTTCAAGAATTTGGCTCCCGCAAAATGCACAAAAGCTACCCGCTATTTTAGAGTATATCCCTTATCGCAAAAATGATGGCACAAGAACAAGAGATGAGCCAATGCATGGCTATTTTTCAGGGCATGGCTATGTATGTGTACGCGTAGATATGCGAGGCAGTGGCGAGAGCGATGGTTTTTTATATGATGAATACCTTAAGCAAGAGCAAGATGATGCATTAGAAGTGATAGAATGGATAGCAAAGCAACAATGGTGCGATGGCAATGTAGGCATGATGGGTAAATCTTGGGGCGGGTTTAACTCATTGCAGGTGGCAGCAAGACGCCCAAAGCACTTAAAGGCAATTATTGTTGTTGGCTTTACTGATGATAGATATAATGATGATATTCATTATAAAGGTGGTTGTTTGCTCAATGATAACTTTTGGTGGGGCAATATTATGCTTGCTTATCAATCAAGGCTTATTGATAATACAATAGAGCCCAATGGGCGGGCAAAATGGATTCAAAGGCTAGAAAATATGCCCCTTTTTCCTGCTTTATGGCTTAGGCATAGCTTAAGAGATGACTATTGGAAACATGGCTCTATATGTGAGGACTATGATGCCATCAATATCCCTGTATTTGCATTAGATGGATGGGCAGATTCTTATACTAATCCTGTTTTTAGCCTTATGTATAATCTCAAAGTGCCAAAAAAAGCCGTTATTGGACCATGGGCACATGTATATCCCCATGATGGAATTCCTGCCCCAAGTTATCCTTTTTTACAAGATGCTGTTAAATGGTGGGATAAATGGCTTAAGAATAGAGCAAATGATACGCTAGATGCCCCGCTTATTGAAGCATATATCCAAGAAGGATACAAGCCAAGCTCTTGTGTAGATTTTATAAAAGGGCGATATGTTGCTTTGCAAACCCCTAATGATATAGAAGCTGAACATTATTACCTAAGCTACAATACATTACAAAAACATAAAAATACAATAAGTACAACAGTCAATCTCTGCACACCTCAAAGCCATGGGCTTTTAGGGGGTGAATGGATGGGTGCTGGCGTTTTAGGTGAAAGCCCAAGCGATCAAAGGCTTGATGACGGTATGGCTATGATATTTGATAGTGCAATATTGCAAGAAAATAAAGATATTTTAGGCTTTCCAGAGTTTTATATACAGCTAAGAAGCAACAAAACAAGGGCAATGCTTTTTGTGCAGCTTAGCGAACTTAGAAGCGATGGCTCTGTACAGAGAATAAGCTATGGCGTAAGCAACCTTTGCCATATCAATAACCATAGTGCAATAAAAGAGCTTAAGCCACATGAAACTATAGAAGCAAAAGTTAAGCTTGATGCCTGCGGGCATACATTCCAAAAAGGAAACCGCATAAGAATATCCCTTGCGAGTACCTTTTTTCCTATGTTTTTTCCTATGCCAGAGCATGCTACGCTTTCGCTAGATATTCATACAGCACAACTATCTCTACCTATTTTCAAAGGCAAAGATTCAGCCCTGCCAAAACAAAAAGCAGAATCTGCACCTCTTACGCCTCTTACTGTGCTTAAAGAAGGGCGGGTAGATAGAAATATAAGCTATGATATATTAAGTGATACATGGACTTGTATAACCGATGGTATAGGTGGTGTATTTGGAGAAGGGGTGTATAAATTTGATGAACGAGATATGCTCGTAGAGCATAACCTTAAAAGAGAGCTTAAAATTAAAAATGATGATCCTCTTTCAGCCCTTTACACTATTACTCAAAAAATGAAAATAGGCAGAGATGGGCAACTTATGGATGCTGATTTGATTTTTACCCAAAAGGCAGATAAGGAGCATTTTTATATCAATGGCACTATCACGGTAAAGGAAAATGATAAAGTAATATTTGAAAAAGAGTATAATGAGTGCATAAAGAGAAATGGAATATAATTTTTGCACTCATAAAGCTCAATAAGAGAGCCCCCTTAAAGAAAATTTTGGAGGGCTTTGTAAATTTATTGTTTTATTCCAAGCAATGTATTAATAATTTGGTCTAAAGTAGTAACTACCTTTGCATTTGCAGTATAACCAGATTGAAACTGTATAAGATTTGTAAGCTCCTCATCAAGGCTCACGCCAGATATAGATTGATATTCTTGCTTTACTGATGCAAGAACACTTTTTTTAATATCATTATTTGCCTTTGCATCGGCGGTATCTGTAGCAATATGGGTAACAAAGTTCTTGTAATATTCATAAATTTTAAATTGATTCTCTGTACCATCTTTTTCTCTAAAGGTAATATTATCATATTGCAATTGTATCATTGCATTAGCTACATCATGGTTACCTGTTACTTTTGGACCATAAGCCTTAATCTGTGTAGGATCATTTCTATAATCAAGGGCTAAATCAATATCTCTTGCACTTCGCCCTTCAAAAAATCGATTAATGCCTAATGCCCCTGCAATATTAGTTCCATGATCCTCTAAGGCAATAGAAATATCTTTGATGCCCAATACGGCTTTAGGGTTTACTTGAAAAGTTCGTGTTTTATTATTATACACTGCTTCAAAATAATCATCAAAGTCATTGTTTGCATTATGGTCATTATTATCATCAGAATTTGTGTTGAGCTGTGTAAGAATATCATTCATGCTTGTTTTTTCATTAATGGTTACTGTTTTGCGTGCAATTTCATCACCATTATTATTATACAAAATAACATCAAAGCTCCCTGTTCTAAAAGGATATTTGGAATACACAACCGATTCATTTGATGCTAAATCTTCCATGAAATCACCTCTTAATTGAGGGGCAGCACTTTGAGCATAAATATTATTAGTAGCTTCAATCAAACCTGCTGCAAAAGTATCAAGCTTGTTAATGTAATTTTGAATATCTCCTATTTTTGCATTTGGGCTTTTACTTATATCTGTTACACCAGCAGCAAGTAAAGCACCCATTTTACCATCTTTTAAATCAGAAGTAATTTCTTTATGTTTCCAATCTTGATGGGTATAATAGAAATTAAAAAAACCTTCTGGGCTATGAGAATTATCAGCAATAATAGGGTGAAAATTAGGACCATCAACAATGACATACCCTTCAGCAATTTGATAACCATAGTTTTCAGTAAAATCCACAGAATTCGTATTTTGACCATCAATTTTTAAATTTGTTTTAAACGCTTCTCCTCCGATAAGTTTAGCAAGCTCAAATTCTCTCTTATCTCTTTGATCTCGTAAATCATTAGCAGGTGCCAATTTATCTTCTCTTTCAAATATAGCAATTTGCTTATTTAAATTAGCTATCTCCTGCCCTAAATCATTAACTTTTTTAACAATATCTCTTGCTTCTTCATTAATATCTTGCTGCATTTTATAGAGCCTCGCCCGTGTTTCTCGTATGCTATGGGCTAGGGTTTGTGTTTTTTCGGCTAAAACAATCCTTTGAGCTGGGTCGCTTGATTTTTCTGAAAAGCTTTTCCACGCATTAAAATATTCTTGAACATCATTGTAAATAGCATTTTGCTCCATATCTGGAATATATGATGATACCTCTCTTAAAATATCATATTTTGTTTGACTATATTCTTGCTCATGGTTTGATTTACGGTAGCGTCCAAAAGTATATTCATCATGAATACGCTTAATGCTTTCAATATCTACCCCAGCACCATATGTGCCATAGCGTACTATATTATTCAGAGAAACAGAGCTTAGATGAACAACTTGACGCGTATAAAAATCATTGCTCGCATTTGCAATATTATGCCCTGTGGTATCCACCATAGTCTGATGTGCTTTCAAGCCTGTATAGGCTGTATTTAAGGAAGTAAATATACTTGGCATATTTCCCCCTTTTACGCATCAACAGCAATAAATTTCACATCAGGCGATGCTTTTCGTCCATTATAATCTGCATGTGAAGGAATAAGATTATTCAATAAAGAACGATAAAATTCTGAAACAGCGATAGAAAGTTTAGCAAAATGAAAATTCTCTTGCTTAAGCTCAAATAAGCAACCATTAAGCTCATCAAAAAGCTCAACAGATTCTTGCCCAATAAGCTCCTTTATCTCAATATCTGGTTGTTGCTTTGCAAGCTCTTGTATGCAACCTTTTGCTTCCATTATTTTCGTATTAAAAGAGCTGATAAGCTCTTCTTTTGATTTCATGCGAGAAAAAATAGCTTCATGGTTTGCTTCCTTAATGTCTTTAATATCCTCACGCGTAATGGCAAGAAGTGCTTGTATATCAGCAATAGAATTTTCAACATAATGTTGTACCATAGTAGCTCCTTATTAATTGTGCTACTATTTACCAAGCAAATTTCGTGCCATCTTTTCGGCACTGCCTCCTATGTCAATTTTATATTCACCTTTTGCTAAGGCTTCTTTTATTTGCTGTACACGGGATATTTCTGGTTTTTCAGTACGAGAAGCAGAATTTTGCTTGAATGTTTCAGAGTTATTTTGCACATTATTCATTGTGGCTTGTTGTAAAAATGTATTATCTTGTCGAATAGAGCCAATCATGATATGCCTCCTTTCATAAAAGTATATTCATGATACTATATCGACTAGATTTCATTTTTTATTAGGATCAAATGCGTCTGATATTCCTTGCAATACTTGACCTACATTTGTAGATTGTGGTGCTTTTATTTGTTGCTCTTGAGCAGTGTATAAACTTACATTTGGACCGCCTACACGCATAGTATAAATAGCCATAAACAACATTGCATAAGCAAACATTACAAAACCCAAAGTAGGCACAATCCATGTTCCTATATCAAACCCTCTTTTAGGGTATTCTCTTACGACTTTTCTTTGTTTTGGAATATTTCTTTTTAATGCCATAAACATTCCTTTTATGAAAATAAGCTATTATAGCATAAATACATGCTTCTCATAACTCAAGCTTGAGCAAACAAAGCCTATCTTAGAAAGACTTATAGATTGTCTTTAAAGTTGAGCCCTAAGGAGTGAATTATATAATACAAATTATAAATAATGCAACATCAATAAGAAAATTTTATTTTTAACTTTCTCTTCATAGTTGCTATGGGCTTTAGACTTAATCCCTCAGTCCAAATAATTTCATCTCAATTGACATTAATCGCGATTATTGCTACTCACAGTAAGCAATTCATCTCTTGCTTAAAAAGTAAGAGATTGTTTGCTTAATTATAGGTAATACTATTTCTCAAGTTTTATCTCTTCAATGAGATTACTGTTTGAAGCATAGAATCTGATGTTTGTATGCTCTTTGAGTTTGCTTCATAGGCTCTTTGCCCAGTGATAAGCTCTGTCATTTCTTCAACAAGCTGTACATTGCTACGCTCTAATGTGCCTTGCAAAAGTGCCCCTCTTCCTTCTTGATTTGGTGCACCAACTATAGGATCACCAGAGGCATCAGTATTAATATAGAGATTATCTCCCATAGAGTGCAAACCAGCGGGGTTAATAAAAGTGGCTATTTCAATCTGCCCTAATTCTTGAGCCTGTGTATCTCCAGCGATCAAGGCAGTAACCAGCCCATCTTCAGAAATGGTTAAAGAGGTCGCATTAAGATCGCGTAAATCTTCAGGGACACTTATATTTGGCTCAAGCAAAAAACCTTTGGAATTTACAATATTGCCCTCACTATCAAGCTTAAAGCTCCCATTTCTTGTATAGGCTATAGTGCCATCAGGTAATTGTATTTGAAAAAAACCAGCACCATTAATCATAATATCAAGTGCATTATTTGTTTGCATAGGGTTGCCTGCTGTCCAAATTTTTTGCACAGAAGTATTGCGAACGCCAACACCCACTTCAATGCCCGTTGGGCTTTGTGTGGTTTCTGATGTATTTGTTCCTGCATATTGCAAAACTTGAGAAAATAAATCTGAAAATTCTGCTCTTTGTTTTTTGTAACCGCTGGTATTTACATTTGATATATTGTTTGACACTACATCAATTTGTGTTTGCATACCAATCATACCAGTTGTTGCGGTATAAAGTGATCTCATCATTGCCTTATCCTTTAGTATAATTTATGCTTTTTGAGCTAATTTATTAATAGCATCATTATTAAAGTCATCCATATGCGTATTAATAACTTTAGAATACATTTCTACTAACCTTTGAGTTTCTATAAGTCCTGTCATTTCAAGCACAGCATTTACATTGCTTTTTTCCAAAGCACCTTGCAACAAAGGACCATTACCCTCATTAAAAGTTCTTTCGCTCTCTCTTTCTTCTGGATATTTATAGAGATTGCCTCCTACTTTTTGTAGATATTTTGGATTCTCAAAAGAAACTATCGCGATATTGCCTAATGGAACAGTTTCATTAATAGTTTCATTAGTAAGAAACTTAACATATAAATTACCATCAGGATCAGAACTCAATGCTACGCCCTCTGGTATATCGATATATTGAGGACCATCAACATATTCTTTAGGCAAAACAGCAAATCCTTCTTTATTCACTAATCGCCCTTCACTATTGAGTGTAAAAGAGCCATCTCTTGTATATCTTATGCCTTCTGGAGTTTCTATCATAAAATACGCATTCTCTCGCCCAAGTGCAAAGTCAAAAGTATTATCTGTGATTTGTATTGCTCCAGCACTTCCATCGGTATATTCTTCAACAACCTGCGGCACTCTTGTCATTGCTCTGTTGAGATATTGAGCTGCCTCTTTTGTTTGGTCTTCTATGGGCAATTCATTTTTTTTCGTTTCATAAAGACGCATAAAATCGCCAATAACAACATCATTTCGCTTAAAGCCTGTGGTATTCAGATTAGCAAGATTATGAGAAATAACATCAAGCCTATTCATCTGTGTTACCATGCCACCTGTGGCATTATAAAAACCTGTTTGCATATCCATCCTTGAAAAAGGGATTGCCCAATATTATGGGGCTAGTATAAAAACAGCAAAAAATGTTCCAAAGAATAGAGCTATTTAAATTATGGTTCATGCTCCATTATCAAACATATCTTTGTTACTACAAATATTTTTGTTAAAAAAAGATAAAATATCATGCAAATGAGTTATGATATGCTCCCCTTGTTGCAATATTTGTTGTTCTTTATGTATATTGAGCCAAAATTTATATGGGATATTATACTCTCTTGCAGCCAATATATCACTCCACCTATCACCTATAAATAGAGTATTTTCAATATTGATATTAAAATCTCTTTGTGCCTCTGCTATCATGCCCCCCTTAGGTTTGCGACACAAGCAGTCTTCTTCTGGGGTATGCGGACAAAAATAAATTTTATCAAGATGAAATTGTAGTTTATGCTTTATAGTTTTTTGTATATAGAAACTGACATCACAAAAATCAGCAAAAGAAAAATAACCCCTATGTATGCCCGATTGATTAGTTACCATGAGCAAAAGATAATCTCTTTGCTTGAAAAAATGCAATAATTCAAAAATGCCCTCTTTCCATATCAAATTTTCTGCTCTATGCAAGTAACCTATATCTTCATTAAATATACCGTCTCTATCTAAAAAAAGAGCACTTTTATTCATAATATCTCTCAATTTGCTTTATGTAAAAGCGTATATTTTATTTCAGCAATTTTCCAATCATCAAGGGTATCAATATCTTGCACACAAGATGATGGCATAATAACAGCATAGCTACATTCACTAAAAAGCGGGGTTTGGCTCTTCCACTCCTTAACGCTTCCCCAATAAAATTGAGCAGCATCGTGATATACCTTTTGCAAATCTTGAGAACGCTCATTAAGCATATCTTGATAAAGTAAAGTTATTGCCCTATCTTGAGAAACAACAAAACTCCTATACACGGGGTAATCATAAGCAACCGCACTAAGCGAAAAGCAAAAATGCTCTAAAAGAGCCTCATATCCCTCTTTTAAAGAATTATGAGTGAGAAAAACAGAAGTAGGATATACACAGCATACCATATCTTGTTCATTAAGGCATAAAGTATCAATAGCATGTATAACTACTTCTCTTGTAGTAGTATAATCGCCACTTAGTGCATAAGGTCTTGTAAATGGCACACTACCCCCATATTGCTTAGCTATATCCTGTATATGCTTATCATCAGTGCTTATTATAATATCATCAAAAAAACCGCTTGTAGCCAATGCTTCAATGGGGTATGCAATAATGGGTTTGCCCAAAAAAAATTTTATATTCTTTTTAGGTATTCTTTTGCTGCCCCCTCTTGCTGGGATAAGAGCTATTTTTTTCATTAAAATGGCCAAATAGCAGTAATAATCTTATTGCCCCAGCCTCTTTCTGTGCTACGACGAATTTCACCTTGAGTATCATACATAATCTTTGCATCAGCAATATATTGTGAATTAATACTGTTATTTCTTCCAATATCATAAGGTCGTATTACGCCACTAATGCGTATGTTTTGCTTCTCACCATTAACTAAAATTTCTCTACCACCTTCTATATAATAGTTTCCATTTTCCATAACCTTTATAATCCTTGCTGAAATAGTTGTTGTAAAGGTATCTGTGCGGTTTTGGTTGCCTGTCCCATTAAATGTAGTTGTATTATTACCTGAATTAATACCAAAAGAGCTAAGGTTATTAATGCCATTTACAATACCCGCGATAGTATTATTACCCCCACCATAAGCAATATTTGGTGATGTAAGCGTAAGGTTAGAAGTTTCGTTGAGTGCTTTAGCACCTGTGCTTGATGCAGAAACATTTTCATTTATAACAACTGTAACTAAATCATTCAACTTCATAGCTCTTCTATCTGCAAAAATAGGATTATCTCCTTGCCCAAAAAGACTTCCTGCATTACCAAAATTTTCTTCCACTTCTTTTGATGGAATCTCTTCAACATATTGCGGCGGCTTAAAAGAAATCTGTGGATCAGCTGTGGCTTTTGGGCAACCTGTAAGCACAAACAATGGAACAATAATACACACACCACCTATCCATTTTTGTATCAGTATTTTTTTCATTCCTATCCTTCAAGTGAGTTTTGATATACTTAAGCAAAGCCCATTCCCAAAACATAAAGGATATAAATGAGTAATCTCAAAGCACAAATTACACAAGATATTAAAGATGCTATGAAAAGCGGTGATTCTTTTAAGAGAGACACCTTAAGAATGCTTAGCAGTGCCATAAAACAAGTTGAAGTTGATGAACGCAAAACACTTGATGATAATGATATTATCCAAATACTCAAAAAAGCATGCAAGCAACGAGAAGAAGCGGCAAGCCAATATAAGCAAGCCAACCGTATGGACCTTTTTGAAAAAGAAACACAAGAAATGAATATAATTCTTGCCTATTTACCCAAACAGCTCAATGATGATGAGCTACTAGCAGCATTAAAGCCTATTATAGCTGAACTATCAGCCACAAATATAAAGGATCTTGGTAAGGTAATGCCTGTAGCAATTCAAAAGCTTGGTAGCGTAGCAGATGGAAAACGAATTTCAACCCTATTAAAAAAATTGCTCCAATAGATACGATGAAAGCCATTATTTTTACAGAATTCTCTCATGCAATAGGACTAGGACACCTTAGGAGATGCGAAGCATTACAAGATATTTTAGAATCAAAAAATATTACTACAACCCTCATGGTTAATAGTGCGATTCATAAAGATATGCTCAAAGGATATGATATTATTGCTCTTGATTCATATCACTATCCACAAGAAATATATAATCTCGCATCACAACATACATCGCAAGCCCTTTTTTTTGATGATACTTTGCGTCTTGATTATCCTGATGGTATTATCATTAATGGAGCTATGGGGGCATTAAAGCTCCCATACCAACAAAAAGAAAATAGACTACTTTGGATAGGAATTGAATATGCTTTAGTGCATAGAGTATTTAGAATGCACAAAATACAAAAAATCATTACAGATAATGTTCAAAATATATTACTTAACTTTGGTGGAAGCTCGATAGGAATGCTATGGGCACAACATATCTCAAAACTTTTAAGCAAACATTTTCCTGCACTCAAACAGTATATTATTGAGCCAAGCAAAAAACTCAATGCACAATCTATAAAAGAGCTTATGATGCAATCTTGCATAGCTTTAAGTGCATCAGGTGGTGGGCTTAATGAGCTTGCTATATGTGGTGTACCAACAATAGCATTTTGCATAGCTCCAAATCAGCGATATAATTTTGAAGCATGGAGAGAGAGCAAAGCACTCAGGAGTATTGATTCAGCATATAACCATGCCAATTTTGAACAACAATTCATAACGAGCCTACAAAGCCTCATGCCCAAAGAAATACGCTTGCAATTAAGCCTAGCCATGCAAAATATAATCTCTCAAAACTATTGGGATACCCTTCATTTCTAGCATGTTTGGCTACTTGCGTCTATTTTTAGCTCTCATGGTACTTTTCTCACATGTAAAAATAAATATATTTGGATTTAATATGGGCGTAATAGCTGTTATTATTTTTTACCTATTAGCTGGTTTTGTAATTTCTCAACTCTATCATAAAATATTCATAAATAAACCATATAGCTTCTATGCCCTTTTAAAAGATAGAATCCTGCGTATATATCCTCTTTATTTATATGCCCTTATTATCTGCATAGCTTTTGTATTTATTAGTGATTACCATAAACCTGTATTTGAAATTCCATCAATACTTGCCCATATTTTTATTATTCCTCTTAATTATTATATGTTTTTTGATTGGAGTATCTTGCAAAATCCAAAAAGTCAGCTCAATGAACTTACATGGTCCCTTGGAGCAGAATTACAGGCATATATATTGCTTGCCCTTACTTTTTATTTTCCTTTGCTTCGTAACTTATTTTTTATAAGCTCTGCAATAATATTTATATGTGCAATAAGTAGCATTATAGATACAAATATTTTTGCTTACCGTTTAGTTGGGGGCGTTCTTTTTATTTTTATTATTGGCACAATGATTGAACGAACTTTGCATTCCTCCAAACATTATTACAAATGGATTCTTAGCGTTTTTTGTGCCATTATTGTTTTTATTATTGTGCAAAGAATTGGGCATTTTGTATCTATTGGGACATATGGCAGAGAAGTGCTTTTAGGCATCCTTTTTGGTATTCCACTTATTTTTTATATTGCACAATACAAAAAAAGTCTCCCTTTTAATAATTTTTGTGGCAGTCTCTCATATGGTATTTTTCTTACTCATACACCATCATATTGGATTCTTGAATACCTAGGTTTTTTGCAGAGCAATGCTTTTATTTTCTTATTGCTTTCTCTTTGTATTTTTATAGCCCTTATAGGCATATTTTTTATAGAAAAGCCCATAAATACCTACCGTATTCAAAAATTAATCTAATTTTTGCTAGAATCACAAAAAGGAGAATATATGGGTAAAGATCTAGGCTTAAATACTCGCTGTGTGCATAATACAATCACAAATCAAGAAAATAAACAGCAAAAAATAGCTCCTAATAACGATAAACATGGAGCAACAAGATTGCCACTATACAGCAATGCCACATTTGAATTTCCCAACAGTGAAAGCATAGCTAAGGTTTCAAAAGGCATAATGTATGGACATGTATATTCTCGTTCTTCAAATCCTAATATCGAAGAATTTGAAAACCGCATAAAAGGTATCTCAAAAGCCATGGGCGTTATCGCCACATCAAGTGGCATGGGTGCTATTGCACTTACCATATTTTCTTTATTAAAATCTGGGGATTGCTTTTTAAGCACTTCTAAAGTATTTGGGCATACTCTAGGTTTTTTTGAAAAAAGCCTTAAAAATCTCAACATAGAAGCACAGTTTGTTGATTTCACAGATTTAAGAGCTGTTGAAAAAGCCCTTAATAATTCAAAAATTAAAATGATATTTGTAGAGCCACTTAATAATCCATGGCTTGAAATTGCTGATATAAAAGCTATCAGCTCATTAGCAGTACATGCAGGCATTCCATTAGTTGTAGATTCCACCATGACTCCATTCCCTCTCTTTCAGGCATACAAATATGGAGCAAATATAGAAATTATCAGTTCCACAAAGGTTATTTCTGGAGGAGGCGGAGGGCTTGGGGGTTTGGTTCTTGATTATGGTAATTTTGAATGGAAAAACTTTAGCCATCTTAAAGAGGAGAGCAAAAAAAGCGGTCAATTTGCTTTTTTATACAAAGCAAGAAAGGAAATAATGCTCTACTTTGGGCTTATGGCAAGCCCATATAATGCACATGCCCATTGCTTAGGGGCAGAGACACTCACCTTACGAACATTAAAGGCTTGTGAAAATGCCCAACAAGTTGCTGAATTTTTATATAATCAAGGCATAGAGGTGAATTATCCAGCACTCCCTTCTAGCCCATATTATCAGCTTTGCCAATCACAATTCAATGGCTATGGAGGAAGTGTGCTCACTTTCAAGCTTGATTCTAAACAACAAGCATATAGCATGATGAACAAACTTTGCATGATTAAACAAGCTACTAATATTTATGACTCTAAAAGCCTTATTATGTCCCCTGCTGATGTTATTTATGCCCAAAGCACAAAAGAGCAAAGAGAGAAAGTAGAAATTTATGATAATATGTTAAGGTTAGCTTTGGGCATAGAAGATATTGCTGATATTATAGCAGATATCAAAAATGCCTTAGCAGATAGGAATTAGATTTGCTTGCTATCATTAAATATGCTCTTGAAACCAAATAGGAGATGGTAAAACATTATTTTTTACCCTATAAAGATAACCCATAAAGGAGTTAATGGTTTTAAGATATAATCTTAATATTTAAGGTGCTTTGCATGGTAAGATTAAATTTTTTAGAAAATCAAAAAGAATTAAATATCAACAGCAAACAAGCTGCTTCGAATAATGGCGACTTATTTTCTCAAGTACTCCAAAATGCTCTATTACAAGATAAAAACACAGAATCACAAAAGGCATTCAAAGATATAAAAGAAACAATAAAACCAGCAATACATAAATTCTATAATGTAAAAGAGGAAATGGACGATGAAACACTTGATA
>JARHYY010000075.1 GCA_029258405.1 Helicobacteraceae bacterium
TTAATTGCTCTAACCCCTCACCTTGAGCACTTGACAATAAAATATCAAGCAAAGGGGTTTTAATAAGAGGTAAAATTACTTGACATTCTGGATCACCAAAGCGTACATTAAACTCTAACACATAGGGCTCATTATTAACTACCATAATTCCACAAAATAAAACGCCTTTAAATGCTCTATTTTCTTCTTCCATGCCTTTTAATGTAGGAATTACAATGGAATGCTCTATTTTATCAAGAATTTCTTGTGTTGCAAGAGGGCTTGGAGCATATGCACCCATTCCTCCTGTATTTGGTCCATTATCTCCATCAAGTAATCGCTTATGATCTTGTGCTGCAGGCAATAAAATATAATTTTTAGAATCACTAATGACAAATAAAGAAAGTTCAAAACCATCAAGATATTCTTCTACTACAACACGCAAACCCGCATCACCAAACCGTTTTTCATTTAAAATATCATTTAAAGCCTTATACGCCTCTTGCTCATTTTGGGCAATAATTACTCCCTTGCCAGCACAAAGCCCATCAGCCTTAATTACAATAGGGTAACCAATTGAATGTATAAAATCCATAGCTTTTTGAATACAATCAGTTTGTATAAATTGTGCAGTTGGTATTCTATGTCGTTTGACAAATTCTTTCATAAAAACTTTAGAACCTTCTAGGAGAGAAGCTCTTAAACTAGGACCAAAAACCAAAAACCCTGCTTGTATAAATAAATCTGTTACCCCTTCTACCAAGGGAGTTTCTGAACCGACAATTACTAGAGTAATTGATAAATCTTGAGCTATTTGTAACAAATCATTATAAGAAGTGCTAACGAGATTTTCACCTAAAGATTCTGTTGCTCCATTGCCCGGTGCAAAATAAACTTTTTGTACCCTAGAGTCTTGCAAGAGGTAAAAAGCAATGGAATATTCTCTAGCACCATTTCCTATAATGAGTATTTTCATAAAATTCCTTTTAGAAACAAGTCATGATAACCCCCGGATGAGCGTTACCAAAAACTTCGGCCCCAAAAAACCAAAAACACAGCCACAAGCATTCCATTAGGCAAAGAATCCTCACCATAAAAGCTTCAAGCGGAAAATTCGACACACAAGAACGACTATACGGCTGAAAAATATTTATTGTCGGACCACATATTATGGAATCTCGCTTCATCTAGGAAACAGTATTATAAAACAAAATTGCTTTTACTCCCTTTAATATTATTCAAATAAATATTTAATGGGTGTATTTTGCGTAAATATTTCAGCTGCTTCTATAAGAGAAAGGGTAAGATGCACAGCACCATAAGAATAAGGCAGTAACTCATAAGGTTGGTATATGAAATCAATGCCATCATAACTTATAGCAATATTATCATTAAAGGCAAATTCACTTTTTGTCGTCAAAAAATCTGTGCTTATAGTTTGTAATTTTGCCCATAATATATCAAGCAAAAGAGGAATTTTATCATTGCGTACAAGAGAAGCCATATCTATCACATTTCCATTTCTATCAAATACGCTACCTCCCTCTCCCTTGTTTTCATGCATACCACCAGAATAAATACCAAGATGTTCAGTAACAACAAATAATTGAGAATCAAAATAAGTAATTCTATGAAGAAAATTTACCTCATATAACTCATTTTCATCAAAACCTGTACCTAAAGTCTCCTCTGCTACTCTTTCAAATACCTGCTGAACATTGCTGCAAGTAAATTCTATTCCATAGAGCTTATTAAAGACATTTTGCACTTTTTTATCATCAGAACATAAGGGATTGAGTGCAATAGAAATTCCTTTTCTTAAACGGTGCTCAATTCTTGTTTGTATAGTACGGAATTCTTCCACTTGTTGCCATTTAATAGCATGATTATTGTAAAGAACATCTTTTATGTGTCCCCTATTAAAATGTGCTCTTAAAGCATTATTGCATATTAAAGTTCCATCTAATGGAGCTTCGGGGTCTTGGGGAAAAAATATGCGTTTATTATTAATCATACAAGAAACATGTGTGCTACCTGTTAAACCAGCATATAAAAATTTGCCATCACCACTGCTAGCAACATGTAAAGAGAATGATTTGTCATCAAAATTGTAAGTGCGATATAGCACCTCTCCATCTTTCGCATAAGCAAACATAAAACACAATAACAATATAAAAACACTTTTCTTCTGCCACATAAAAGCTCCCTTGTAAAATCATTATTATATTCTAGCAAATTTTTTATTATATCCCCTTATTTTTCATAAAATAAAAAAGTTTATAAGATTAATAATAGAAAATTAAGTATTGCAAAAATTTTATCATTGAATCACTGGTTCAAGAATAAGACCTTTATCGCTTTTATGAATAATTTTATTACCAAATGTAATTGTTTCTTGATTTGTGTGATGAAAAATATCATTCCCTAAAGAAATGCTTGTACTATTAGTATCAAACACATCAATATTGCCCATTCGAACAAAATGGCTCTTATCCTGTCCATCAAAAATTTCATGCTCTATAAGATTATCATTACTATATACAAATTCATTACCATAGTGTTTTGGTGCTTCTGCCCCCTCTTGAATACTAAATGGCTCTGCAAAAGGCTCTTTAAGTTGCAGAGGGAATTGTATTTCCTCTGCATTTGCCCACAATATACTCATTAATACATACATAAATAAATAGATCTTCATAAATTATCCTTTATTTTTTTATGTGAAAGACGACTTATAAACACATAAAGTATTGCAAGAAGCGTAATTCCAAAGAGAGGAAATAAATAAGAATGCTCTTGTAGCATATAAAAAGCATCTATAAACACTCTCCCTAAGAGATAAGCACTAGCACCAATGCAAGCACCCCAAACAAAAGAGGCGATGAAGTTAAAAAAAGAAAATTTTATACAAGAATATTGACTAACACCCATCACAAGAGGAATAAAAGTTTTAATAGCATAAATATATTTTTGAATAAAAATAACACTCACCCCATATCGAGAGAGCCACATACGAACAAGAGCAATTTTACGGCGATGCTTTTGCAAAAAGCGATATACATCTGCTCTCTGATAGCGAGCAAAAAAGAAAAGAAGTTGCGAACCCACAAAGTTAGCTAAAGAAGCTACAAAAATGACTAAAAAAATATCCATTTTTTCAGTATAAGCAACAACACTTCCAGCCAACAAAGCCACAAAACCACCACCTAATGAATAAAGAAAAATAATTATATATCCATATTCTAATAAATATTGTATTGTTTCTTCCATTAATACCCCTTAAATACATTAATGCTTTATTTAAAAAATCACTGACTAATATTACTATCTTCTTGATTATCTTGTGCATTTGCTCTCTCTTGCAATAATGTATATGCACTTGAGCATAATTGTTTATACGGGCTATTGCCCTCTAGCTGACTGCATTGCTGATAACTCTCAAGACTCAATGGTGTAAGCTGAAGGGAATCGGCAATAGCACCTTTATTATAGAGCACTTTAGCACGATCATCATTACTCAATGGCAACTGCTCTGCTTGATTCAAAACCGCTAAAGCTTCTTGAAGTCGATTGCTCTTAATAAGAGATTCAGCATATGTTAATTCAACCCACGGGGAATACTCTGGGCGTTGATGTAAAGCTTGAAGCCTTAAAAGCTCTTGAGCATAAATTTCTATGGCAGGTCTATCATCTTTTTTGGCAGCAGCATTTAAGAGTTCTTTTTGAATGTCAATCATTCTATCATCATCTTTAAAAGTTTCTTCAAGGCGAGGCATATATTGCATAGCCTCTTCAACTCGCTTTTCTTTCAAGAGAGCATTTACAAGGGTAAAAATTATATCATTATGCATTGCATTTCCTAAGGAATCACTAATATATAGAGCATCTCGAGCAGCAAAAATTGCCTTAGGATAATCACCTTTTGTTTCTTGAGTTTTTGCAACTCTATAAAGCCATTGTAGTCTGCGTACAGTTGAATCGATAGAATCTTGAGCCTGTTCAGAAATACGAAGTGCATCATTATAGAAAGATTTTTGCACTAAACAATCAAACCCACCCATAAGTTCATCTTGATTAAGATCAAGATTTTTATATTTCTGCAAATAAAATGCAGCTGTTGCACAATCTTCACTATGCAATGCCTTTCTTACAGCACCTGTTGCTGCTTGAATAACTATAGGATTTTCCGCCCCTAAATGCTCTTCTAAAGCTGTAGCAGAGGCAAAATCTCCTTCTTGGGTCAGTATTTCTGCTTTTTGTTCATAAGCTTTTTTTGATTCTTCTGAATTTGGATAAGTTTTAATAAGTCTCTCTAAATCTTCAATTCTTTTAGTGCTGTTACCTTCATTATAACTAAAAAGGAGATTATCAGAACGTCTTAACATTTCTTTATGCATATCTCCAACGGGATAAGTTTGGAGATATTTCTTATATGCTTGAGTTGCCTCAAGAAATTGTTTCGCATTTTCATGCCATATAGCAGCACTTCGCAATGCAACCTCTTGTAAATTATCATTAATATTATCTTTGATAGATTCATAAATAATTTCAGCAATTTTTGCTGTAGGGTC
Organism: Helicobacteraceae bacterium; assembly: GCA_029258405.1. Lineage (GTDB taxonomy): Bacteria > Campylobacterota > Campylobacteria > Campylobacterales > Helicobacteraceae > NHYN01. The sequence continues at coordinate 4,548 of JARHYY010000075.1, forward strand.
ATAAAATCCCTCATCAGCCCATTTTGATATTTTATTAAATGTTTGTTGAGGATTAGTAGTAAAAAATTTAGGATTAACTTCAATAACTTGTTCAAGCAGTTTTTTTGCTGCTTCTCTATCTCCTCCTTTAAGGATATAATAATCTGCCAAATTATAAGCAGCTAAAGAAGCAGTTTTCACATTTTGAGTATCATTTAATGCACTAATATAAAGCTGTGGTGCTAACTTTGAATCCCCTCTATTTTGCAAATCATTAGCAAAACTAATTCTTGAAAGTATTTCAAATTCATTTCCCTTATATTCCTCTTTAAGCCTATCGTAATAATAACGAGATTCATCATAAAATCGCTGCTCACCATAAGTTTTTGCAAGCACATAAAGCACTTCACTAACACCATGATCTGCAGGGTAAGCCTTTAGCCATGCCTTTGCTAGTGCTACCATTTCCTCATAATATTCTTGATTATTTAAATTAAAAAGGGCATCTATTTTAAATAAAAGTAAATCTTTTTTAAAAATAGTGTTTGGGTAACGCAAAAGTGTTTCATTAATAGCATTAATAGCTTCTTGATATGATTCTCTATCCATAAAACCTTTAATGCTAATATAAGCTTGAGTATCTGGAGTTTCTTGTACAACCAAAGGCTTCTTAGCAATATCTAATGCTCCTATATAAGGAGTGCTCACATTCTTCATGGTAATAGGAAAATTTAAACCAACAGGTTGTTGCATTTTCAAAAAAGGTATTTTTTCTTCATACCCAATAATCTGCCAACTTGATGCTAATGTGGCTTTTTCTTTGACAATGGGAACAGGACTTTTAGAATCTTGATTGAGCGGAAAAAGTCTTGCCCTTTTTTTGGGCGTAATGACAATAACACCTTTTTCTTTATCCTGAAAAGCATCAATTTTAAAAAAAAGAGTTTGCTCAAAAGAAAAACCTCTTTCAAATACACCATTAAATTTACAAACAACTTTTTCAACTTCTGAAAAACGGTTGTAACTCTCTTCACAACTAAATGGCTCTGTATGGCTAAGACGCAACACAGAAAAGCTCTTTCCTTCCTCCTTTCCGCTATTCATAGTAAGCTGCAAAGCATACATAGGCACCATAAAAAGACATAAATAAAAAATATGCTTCATTAACTTCATAAACTACCTTGCCTAATTTTATTCATTAAAATTATCGCATATTTATCCTGTATTTTGTATTTAATATTATTAGATATAAGAACCAATAAACTCTAAAATATTTTCAACATAAAAAATAGAACTACAGACCATAAGAGCTGCAAATAGTAAAACACTTTTAATCGGTAGTGTAGCTGCATGCAAATAACCATCTGTAAGCAATGGCGATTTTTCTTTAAGAAACATAAAAACAATAAGCTTAAGATAATAATAAGCAGATATAGCACTATTAAGGGCAATAATAATAGCAAGTATGATAAAATCTTGATTAAGTGCTGCACTCATCAAATACATTTTTCCCCAAAAAACAGCAAAAGGAGGAACTCCTGCAAGACTAAGCATAAAAATTGCCATCAATACAGCCTCAATAGGCATAACTTGCACTAAACCAGAAAATCGGCTAAAAGGATGATCATAATCTCCATCCCATTTTTTAACCTTTTCTCGCATAACCCACAATAATGCAAAAGTACCTAAATTTGTAAAAAGAAACAAGCTCCAATACAAAAAGAGAGCTTGTGTAGCTTGTGGTGTATTAATCATTATAGCAGCAAATGCTAATCCAGCATGCGAAATAGAACTATAAGCCAACATTCTTTTTACATCTTGTTGCCAAAGGGCTATTAGGTTAGGGATAGTCATGCTTGCAACAACAATAATATACATCAAAGCCTGTATCCAAGGATATAGCACAAAACCATCAGAGCTATCTAAAAACACTCCAAAAAAACGTAAAGCAACGACAAAAGCGGCAATTTTAGGAACAATGGAAATAAAGCCAGCCATTAAAGAGCTTGAACCCTCATACACATCAGGAGTCCAAGTATGAAAGGGAACAGAAGAATTTTTAAAACCTAAAGCAGCAAAAATAAAAAGAAATCCTACAAGTAAAATCACTTCAGAAATAATATGACTACTATTTATGCGATATGCAATTTGCGTAAGCTGAAATTCTCCACTAGAGAAATAAAGCAACATTGCTCCAAAACAGAAAAAACCAGCACTTAAAGCACCCATGCTAAAATACTTAATAGCAGCCTCAATAGCTCTTAAACGATTATGCATAGCAATAAGGGTGTATATCGCAAGAGAAGATGTTTCAACCCCCAAGAATATAAGAATAAGATTTTCACTAGAAATCATGATTTGTAATCCACCTACCACAAATAAAAACAAGGCATAGAATTCAGCATAGATAAATTCATGAAAATGCTTATGCGTAAGAGAAAGAATAACAAAAAGTAAAGAACCAATAATAATAATCACATGTGCAAACAAAGCGATTCCATCAAATAAAACAAAGTCAAAAAAACCATATTGAACTATCAACGCCATATCTTTGCTGTATGCAACAAAACATATATCAGCAATTAAAAAAATTATACATAGTACAGCATAAAAACTTTTAAATTGGTCATATTTTGCTTGCTTAGTACAAAAATCTACAATCAAGATAAGCAAAGCACCCCCAAACGCAATAAGCATAGGCACAAGAACATCAATATTAAGAGTAGAAAAAGGAATATTAATAGGTGGCAGTAGCATTAAAGCCCTCCTTTTGTATGTGTGTGATTTTTTAAAATCTCTAAAGTTTCTGGGGCTCGTGCTTTAATTTGCATTTTATGAATAAGGCGTTCAACACTTGCATTAATAGGTGTAAGAATGGGTTTAGGATATACCCCAAGCCAAACAACTACAAACACCAATGGCAAAAAAGAAACCCATTCTTTCTGATTTAAATCTTGAAGCGTATAATTCTGCTCTACCGTAACTGCTCCAAAAAATACCTTCTTAAAAAGCACCAACATATAAACCGCCCCGAAAATAATGCTTGTCCCAGCAAATAATGTTACAACAGGAGAAATTGCAAAAAATCCCAACAAAGATAAAAATTCCCCAACAAAACCAATAGTTAAAGGTAATCCTACGCTTGCCATAAGCATAATTCCAAAAATAGCCGCATAATGAGGCATAATTCTTGCAAGTCCTCCCATCTCATTGAGCATTTTTGTATGTTTTCGCTCATAAATAACACCTACAAGCATGAATAATGCACCACTTACAATACCATGACTAATCATAAAAAATAAAGAACCGCCTATGCCCTCAACATTCATAGAAAACATTCCAAGCATAATAACACCCATGTGTGAGATAGAGCTATAAGCAATAACTTGCTTCATATCCTCTTGTGCAAACGCTACCATAGCCCCATAAATCACCATGCAAAGTGCTAAAAATGCAATAGGCATAATAAAAGCAACTGAAGCATCAGGAAACAATGGTAACGAAAAGCGTAAAAACCCATAAGTTCCCATTTTAAGCAAAACAGCAGCAAGTATTACTGAACCAATAGTTGGTGCTTGACCATGTGCATAAGGCAACCAAGTATGAAATGGAAAAACAGGTACTTTAATAGCAAATCCAGCAAAAAAAGCCCAAAAAAGCCACTTTTGTAAATCATAAGCGATAGATAAATTTTCCCACTCAATAAGAGAAAAACTCCAATACCCAGAAGCCATATAGAACTCATAAGCCAAATACAACATACCTACAAGCATAATAATAGAACCAGTAAATGTGTAAAGAAAAAATTTAATAGCAGCATAAATTCTTTGCCCGCTACCCCACGCCCCAATAATATAAAGCATAGGCACTAAAGAAAGCTCCCAAAATAAATAAAACAACATAACATCTAAAGCACAAAAAACCCCAATCATAATACTTTCTAAAAAAAGCAAAGAGAGCACAAGATGCTTCATGCGTGGATATTGCTCAAGAGAAATAAAACCAATAAGAGTTATAAAAGCAGAAAGAACTATTAAAAATAGAGAGATCCCATCTACACCTACAAGATAATGTATCCCATAACTAGGTATAAGAGGATATTGATGGATAAACTGCATAGCACTACTTTGGGTATCAAAAAAAAACCACAATACAAGTACTCCAATAAATTCAATACTACTTACAAATATTCCATATCCCTTAAAATTAGTCTGAATTGCTATCCCTAGCAATGCACATAAAGCTGGAAAAACAATCAATAAGGTCAAAATATATTCCATAAACTCCCCTTATGACACACCGATAAAATAACAAACAAAAAAGATCATAAAAAAGACTAACCCAAAAACCATATAGCGCAACGATGTAGAGAGGTTACCATTTTGAGATATTCTTAAACCTTGCCCACCTTTGTGAATAAACTTCGCTATTAAATCAACAGAAAAATCAATTATTTTTAACTCAACAACCTTCCATAAAAGGCGAGCTAACACTTTATAAGGTATCATAAAAATTTTTTCATACAAAAAAGGTATGTAATACTGATTATACAAAAACTTATATACAAAAGTCTTCTCCCATTCGCGAGAAAAACCACCCCGTGAATATTTAAAGATAGCAAATATGATCCCTAATGATGCCACTATAAGTGCAAGAGCAATAAGCATATATAATGTCTCTTGAGTGGGATGCTTATCATGCATAGGAAGATATGCTTCCATAAAATGATGAAAACTCCCCTCAAACCATCCACTACATACAGCCAAAACCGCTAAAGGACTCATAGCTATCAACATATAAGAATAAGCCTCATGCGGATGTTCTTGATGATTTTTAGGAACAAAAAACACCAACATAATCAACCTAAAACTATAAAAAGCTGTCAAGAAAGCACCCAAAAGCAATGCGATATAAAGCCCATAATGTCCATACATGAAAGCACTTTCTAAAATTTTATCCTTTGAAAAAAAGCCAGCAAAAGGATAAATTCCTGCAAGAGCAATAGAAGCAAGTATCATTAACAATGCCGTTACTTTCAATGGTTTATAAAGAGCACCCATTTTAGTAATATCAAGTTTATCATGCATGGCGTGCATAACATTCCCAGCACCTAAAAAAAGTAATGATTTAAAAAACGCATGTGTCATGAGATGAAATAATGCTATCCAATATGCCCCCAATCCAGCAGCAACAAACATATAGCCTAATTGAGAAAGTGTAGAATATGCAATAATTCGTTTTAAATCTCTATTTACTAACGCCATAAAAGCAGCAAATAAGGCAACAAATGCTCCAAGACAGGCTATAGCAAAACCAACATTTGGAATCAAATCATAAAGGGGATATGCTCGAATAACTAAATAAACACCCGCAGTTACCATAGTAGCAGCATGGATAAGAGCAGATACAGGCGTTGGACCTTCCATAGCATCTGCAAGCCAAGTATGCAAAGGGAATTGGGCAGACTTACCCATAGCACCAACAAAAAGTAATAACCCAATAATAGTGAGTATAGTTACATCAGCATGCTCAAAAAGTGGGAATAAATTATCATATTTCAATGTTCCAAAATGCCAAAAAATTAAAAATATGCCCAAAAGCATTCCTAAATCAGCAATGCGATTCATAATAAATGCTTCATTAGAGGCAAAATTAGCACTTTCCCTCTCATACCAAAACCCAATGAGCATCCATGAACAAAGCCCAACACCTTCCCAACCAATAAATAAGCCCATCAAATTATCACTCATAACCAAAACCATCATGGAAAATACAAAAGCAGAGAGATAGGTAAAAAATCTATTAAAAGAACGGTCATGCAACATATACCCAATAGCATAAATATGCACCATACTTGAGACAAAGCTCACAACAAGCATCATAGTAACACTTACACCATCAATAACAAAACCAAAAGAAAGATTCATATTACCAATGACGATCCAGTCCATAAGTGTGGCTCTAAAAATCTGATGCTCAAAAAACACCTCTACAAAAAGAAAAATAGTTGCTATTAGAGAAAGCACCAAGAAAGCAGAAGCCATAATTCCTACAAAAACCTGCCTTGTTGATGTGCTAAAAAGCATGCTCAAAAGAGAGCCTACAAGAGGTGCAAATAATGCAGTATAAATCAATAAATCAATATTCATTGATTATCCTTTCATGCTTTGGAGCAAATCAAGATCAAGTGAACCGCTTCTTTTGTACCACAAAATCAATAATCCCAACCCAACAGCAACTTCACTCGCAGCAACAGCAATAATAAAAAGAGCAAACATTTCTCCAGCCAAATCCCCCCTAAATCGAGCAATAGCGACTAAACCTATATTTACAGCATTTAACATAATTTCCGTAGATAAAAAAAGCATAATCAAGTTTTTTCGCCGCATCACACCTATTGCCCCGATACAGAACAAAACTGCTGAAAGCATTATATAGTGGTTTAATGTAATCATTGTAAATTCCTTTTTGTATATCCCTCTGTAATATCTTCATCATTCATAAGGGTTATGGAATTATCCATACGCTTTCCTGCTAAAATAATCCCTGCAATCATAGCAACAAGCAACATAATAGCAGCGATTTCAAAAGGTATGAGATATTGAGTAAATAAGCGATACCCAATCATATGCGTATCAGAAACACCTTCAATCATAGGCGATTCTCCTCCTTGAAGATTTTGTGCAGGTATTAATACAGTAGCACTAGAAATATTGGAATCATTTACATTAAGAACAATTATAGGTGTTAAAATAATAGCCCCTAAAAGCAAAATAGCCAAAACCGTCCCTAATCCATAAAGAGTGAAACGACAATTAACCTTTTCTACTATAACCTTATTCGAATCAAAAAACATAAGAGCAAAAGCATACACAACTATAACCGCACCGGTATAAACAATAATTTGAGCAACCCCAATAAATTCTGCACCCAACAAGAAAAAGAAAGGGGAAAGCAATATCATTCCTCCAGCAAGTGCTGCAAGAGCATATAAAAGATTATCCGTACTTACAACAATAAGAAAAAGTGCAATACTTAGTGCTCCAAAAAAATAAAAAGCAATGACTTCCATTATTTAATTTCCTCTTTTTGTTGAGCATCATTCCTATGAGGAATATAGAGCAATGGTGTCTTTTTAATCTTTACATCAGCATCAAGACTAGGCGAGCCAAAGCCGGCAAATTCCTTTTGCCTGCCTTGCAAAAAATGATCCATAGGGGTAAGCATATCTTCTTTTAATGCAAAGTGGGCTCTTTGTTCGCCTCCGTTTTCATATCTCCCTCCATGAACTATGGCAAGTTCTGGACAAACCTCTGCACAAAAACCACAGAAAATACACCGCCCAAAATTAATAGTATAGCTTGTTATTTTTTTTCTTCCATCTTCTCCATAATGTGTATCCATTCGAATACAATTGCTTATACAAATTTTTTCACACAATCCACAACCTATACATCGCTCATTTCCACTTTCTAATAATCTTAAAAGCTCATGCACAGCCCTATATCTAGGGCTTATAGGAAGCTTTTCTAAAGGATATTGTGCAGTATGAATATTGCCCGAAAGAAATTCCTTAAGCACTAGCCAAAGCCCAACAAATAATTCACTATTCAACGAACGTTTTACAAAACGAAGAAACCTTGCTAAAGTCTGATTTTTTTGTAAAGTTTCTTCTTTATCTATACAGCGATAACTCATAATCCCTCCTTATATTACAAGTACAATACCTGTAATAAGAATATTTAAAACAGCCAAAGGCATTAAAATTTTCCAACAAACCCACATAAGTTGATCTGGTCGAATATGTGGATAAGCAGCCCTCGCCCACATAAAAAGAAAAATAAAAAATAAAACCTTTATAACTATGGCAAGCCCTCCGGGAATAAATCCCCAAGAATTAAAACCACCAAAAAATATAATAGAAACCAAAAACGCAAGAGTTATCATATTAGCATATTCACCAATAAAAAACATGCCCCAACGCATTCCAGAGTATTCTGTAGCAAATCCAGCAACAACCTCAGCTTCATGCTCTAAAAGATCAAATGGTGTGCGATTAAGCTCGGCATACCCAGCTATCATGAAGAGCAAAAAAGCTAAGGGTTGAGAAAAAAACAACCATGATAAAATACCATTGCTTTGATAGTTATTAATATCAACTAATGATAAAGAGCCCACAAGCATCAATGGTGCTAAAAGAGAAAGCCCAGAGATAACCTCAAAGCTCAAAAGCTGAATGGTTGCCCGAGCAGCACCCAATAAAGAGTACTTGCTACCTGAAGAAAGCCCCGCTAAAAGAGGACCATAAACACCAATAGCTCCCACACCAAGAACAAATAATATACCAATATTAATATCTGAAATAATTGGACGAACAACATGTTCCCCAATAGAAAATTCAGGGAAAAAAGGCACAGAAGCCATAGCAATAAATGCTGTAGAAGCAGAAATTAAAGGAGCAAGCATAAATAAAAAACGATTAGAAGTGCTAGGAATAATATCTTCTTTACAGAAAAGTTTGATACCATCAGCCAAAATCTGCAACACTCCATACGGTCCTACATACATAGGACCAAGCCTTCTTTGCATAATCCCTAAAACTTTTCTTTCTACATAAGTTAAAAACCCTGCAATACCTGCTAACACAGCAACAACCAATATTGCTTTAATAATAGTTTCTATAATATAGAGTGTTACCATACAATATCCCCTACTCTACAGCTTTAATTGTTGCTTGAGCAAAACGACTTCCTGCCTGAAAAATTGGATGTTCATCTCGCATAAATAGCCCCAAACTTAAAGTGGCAATATCTCCTTCAAGAGTACTATCTATAAATACTTTAGTTCGCAAAGAGCCTTCTTGCGTTTGAATTTCAACATCTGCACCATCTTTAAGCTGTAATTTTTCAAGCAAGGAATTTGATAAAAACATTCCACCTTTTGAACGCAACAAAGAAGAATTATGAGACCACACAGAAAATTGAGAAACAGAATCCCTTCCATAGACTATTATATTATCAGTATTTAAATTAGGGTTATACTTTTTGGGCAACGAAAAATCTACTTCCTGATAAGAAAACATAAATTGTGGCAATACATCGTCTAATTTGTATCCACCATGCTCTAATACCTCTCTCAAATCCATAGGCTTATACCCATGCGATTGCGGCAAAATACTAGTGTAATCTTCTATATCTCTTTTAACATTTTTTTGTTTAAATGCTTGTGTGCATCCTAATGCCGATGCAATATCACTAAGATCAAAACCTTCGTATTCATAAGCAGGAAGTAAAGGCACAAGCTTTTTATCAAGAGTCGTCAAAGTTCCAAATTGCTGCCATAAAGATGGCATTGTAAGTTGATTATATTCATTGCTATCACGATTTCCATCTAATACAGGAAGCGATGAAAGCATAAAATCAGCCTTCTTATTGTAGCCAATAGTATAGCCTTCTTTTTCTTCATCTAGCTGACAAATAAGAGCAACACCTAAGGCATTGCCTTCAGGGGGCAATAAAATAACATTTGTTTTTTCTGTTTTATCAATCAAGCCTAAAAGTTTGGCAATATTTGCACTATGAACATGATGATACAAATCACTTCCTACAATGAGAGTTATATTCTGTGCATTATTAATCTTTTCTTTCAATGCTTGTATTGATTTATCATCAAAACCAAGATATGATAAAATATTGTTTTGTTTCTCTCCTGTTTCTGTTTCTTGATCTTTTTGCAAAAACTCTGCAATAATAGATGGCATCATTGTGCTATCATGCACCAAAAGCTGTGTCAAAAGAAAAGCTAAATACTCTTCATCGCCTATATTATGAGAAAAATGTTGCACATTACGACTTAATTCTAATAATGCCAAATCTTTCACAGGATGAAAAACAAACAGAGATGAACCTTTAAGAGTTTTTAAGGTATTATTTATCATATACTTAAGAACAGGTATATCATGACGAATAGACCCACCAAGCACAATAATACAATCACTTTTTTTGATAAATTGACTATCGCCCTTATATAGAGCTCCAGTTACTTCAGTAAAGTTTTTAAGAAAATTTTGATATTCTAATGCAGTGGGATTATAAAGAGCGTAACCATGTCTTTCCTTAAGCATTTGCAAAATAAAGGCTTCTTCATTGGTTATAAAATTACCAAAACTAATGGTATGGGCTTTCTGAAAAGCTTCTAAGGCTTTATTGAAATGTTCCTTGCTAGAATGCGTATTGCTTAAGGTAATCTCATATCCATAGCGTCCTGCACCGCATAGAGAATTAGCATTCCAATCATTGCTTACACGATACACTTTTCCATGCTTTCCTTCATAAGTAAGCTCACAACCCAACGGACAATGAGGGCAAGAGCTTGATATCTTATCAAGCTCCCATGCATTACTTGCATAATGAAAATGATCTTCCCCTAATGCTCCAACAGGACAAACAGAAATGCACTCACCACAATCCTCACAGCTTCCTTCCTCGCCAACAAACCCTATGAGCGATTTACTCAACTTATTCCAAACACCAAATGCATCTTTTGGCATAGAATCCTTATAGCTCTTATCTGGAGCATCAGCATCTCTTTTAACAGTCTTTAGCGATGCATCACCAACCCTATCTTTACAAGCAGTAACACAACGCTCACATACTATACATAAATTAGGATCATAAAGTGCATGTCCCCAATGCCCTCTTTTTTTATAGCTGTCTTTAACGGCATATTCTTGATGATCTACATTCATCATTAAAGAATAATTCTGTAATTCGCATTCACCACTTTTATCACACACACCACATTCAAGTGGGTGATTAATATCATAAACACTCATGATAGCCTTGCGTTCAGTAGCTATTTCTTCAGTGTCCGTAACAACTTTCATATCTTTTTTAACTTTGGCATTACATGAATAAACACGCTTGCCATCAGCCTCAACCATACATAATTTACATGCTAATGTGGGAGAGCAATCAGTAAGATAACAGATTGCTGGGATAAAGCAATTATTTTTTCTCGCAACCTGCAAAAGATATTCTCCTTCTTCACATTCAATAGGTTGTCCATCAATATAAATAGTAATTGTACTCATATTATTTCCTCTTTAGTTCTCATTATCCAAAAGGGGTAAGATTCTGCTGTGCGAAAAGTTTCTGCAAGCTGTAATACCCCGACTACTCCACTCATATTTTTTTGTTCAAGAAATTTTACTTGAATCTTTTTATAATGTTGAGCATTCTGAATCTCTAAAAGATAAGAAGAGTTATGCTTCAATTGAGCTGCCATAGCAAATAAGGAAGAGGCATACAAGCAACTTTCCCCCGTGAATAAAAGGCTTTCATAAAGCATAATCCCACTATAATCATCAATGGACTCAACATTTTTTATAGCTGTCCCTAAATGATCTGCATAGCATAAGTCTAGCTCTTTTAAATAAATCTCTTCGGCATATAAAACAATATTACTTATGGGCTTAAGTAATAAAAGCAATGCTAAGATATTTTGTGCTTGTTTATGCTCAAATAAATCTCGACCAAGCAATAGCAATGTAAAACTATTATTTATACACTGCACAATCTCATCAGCTTCTTCTTCAGAAAAATTCGATTCAGCACTCAAATAACCTATATCAAACTTTTTTAATATTTCAAGCGTATGCTCATCACAATGAGCACAAGATGCATACAACATTGCAACAAGCATGGCAATAACCCCTTCTTCTGCTCCAATTTCATAGCTCTGATTTAAGGGGTGCAAACATATCCATCTACATTTTTGCAAAAGGCTTTGTAGCTCTTTATGTGAATAGGCTAAAACCTCTTCCTTATAAGCACCTATGCTCAAAATAAAATTAAAAGAAGAAAAATCAATGGAATCTCTATCACATTTTGTGTGAATCATGTCTTTTCCCTCTTAACAACAATAGTCCAATCCGCTTCATTAAATCGCAAAGAATTCATTAATACACAGCCTTTGCTCTCTACCAAATCAGCACTTTTCTGCACAGAGCTAAAATCACCTACTTCAAATAAAAAAATAGCAGTTTCCCCTTCGTTGATTTCTTCAATAATTTCACCCATTCTTTGTTCAAAATTTTCATGCAAATGACGCAAATCATATCTTTTCATCGCTATCCTACCTATCAATTTCACCAAACACAATATTAAGATTACCAATAATTGCAACAGCATCAGCAAGATAATGCCCAACTAAAAGCTCTTGCAAAATAGCAGTATGCTGAAAACTAGGAGCCCTTATTTTTACACGATAAGGATAAGTTTCCCCCTCAGAGCGAATAAAAAACCCTAATTCTCCTTTTGGAGATTCTACAGCACTGTATATTTCACCAACAGGTGGGCGCATACCTTGAGTTACTAACACAAAATGTTGCATAAGGGAATAATTTTGAGTCATAATCTGTTCTTTTGGGGCAGAAATATACTCTGGGCTTTCTGTCATAATAATACTATCTGTTTTTGGATAGAGCTCTATAAGCTGCTTAATAATCCTTATGCTCTCTCTCATTTCCTGCATATAAAGAACATATCTGCCATAACTATCACAACGGTTGCTATATGGCACATCAAATTCAATTTCATGGTATAATTCATAAGGTTGCTCTTTACGCAAATCCCACTGAATCCCACTTCCACGCAATACAATACCGCTACAACCCCAACTTTTTGCCATCTCTTGCGTAATCACTCCAACGCCTTCAAGACGCATACGCCAAATACGATTTTCTTTCAACAACCCTTCATAAAGTGCTATTGCCTCTGGCAAATTATCAATAAATTTCTTGACTGCATTTAACCATCCATTAGGTATATCTAAAGGCACACCACCAATGCGAATACTTGAATGCGTTAATCTTGCTCCGCAATAATCTTCAATAAGGTCCATTCCATATTCTCTTTCGCGAAAACAATACAAAAAAACACTCATTGCACCTACATCAAGTGCATGTGTTGCCAACCAAAAAAGATGCGATATAATGCGATTAATTTCTACAAGAATCATTCTTATAACCTGAGCACGCCTAGGCACATCAATGCCTAGCAACTTCTCTACCGCCAATGCAAAAGAATGATTATTAGAACTCGCTGCAATATAGTCCATTCTATCAGTTGTAGGAATAAACTCATTGTATATCATATTTTCTGCCATTTTTTCCATGCCTCGATGCAAATAACCTACATCTGGCGTAGCCTTTGTAATCAACTCTCCATCAAGCTCCAAAACAAGCCTAAGCTGCCCATGCGCAGAAGGATGCTGCGGACCAAAATTGATAATCATCGAAGAATCTTCACGCTCAAAATGGAGATTCTCATAATATGGAATCAAACGATTAGGATTTTGCATTACTTCCTCTCTTTGAGCTGTTTGCTCATTTCAGGCTTTAACTGCTTCACAAGAAATACTCCACCTTCTTCTTGATAATGAATTTGCTGTGTTTGTTCTCCTTGCGTAATATCTGCACCATAGGGCACTTCATGCCCTATTCTTGCAAAGCGTTTTGTATCATAGCGTTCTATTTTCGAAGAATCCCTATTTTCAGGACCAACAACATCACGATATTCCTTGCCAAAAATTTTATCTACCTCATACCATTGTGCAGCTTCATCACCATGTAAAGGATAAGTCTTCAATAAAGGATGATCATACCAATCATCTGGCATTAATATCCTTTTAAAATTTGGATGGTTTTCAACGATAATGCCAAACATATCATACATTTCTCGTTCGCTCCAATCAGCAGATTTAAAAATAGTGCTTACAGTTTGCACTTTTTCATGTTTTTCTATAAATGTTCGCACTCGCAAACGCATTTTTCTTTCATAGCATAAGAGCTGATAAAAAAGCTCAAACCCTCCTTTTTTATCCAAATAATCTATAGCACTCATTTCACTCAATGTTTCATATTGTCGCTTGTTTTTGAGAATCTCCAAAACACGATAAAGAGCACAAGATTTTATCCAAATAACCAAATCTGTACGCTCCATATATGCATCAAGAATTTCTATTTCATGCTCTAAAAGGCAATTTTTATCATCTTTAAAATGCTCATTCTCAATAGCTCCATGTGGTATTTTCTTTGGTTGCCAAAATGGGGGGGTATAATAACTTGCCTTTTGACGATTCTTATTTTTTGTAAATTCAACCGCTTGTTTATTTAATACTGCCATTATATCAACCTTTTTTGTGCTGTTTTCATGCTCGCTTTATTGCGTCTAATTTTTTGCTGTAAAAGCATAAGAGCATATTGCAAAGTTTCTGGTCGTGGCGCACAGCCGGGCAAGTAAATATCAACAGGGATAATCCTATCACAGCCTTGAACAGTGGCATAGGTATTAAACATACCGCCTGTATTCGCACAGCTACCCATTGAAATAACCCATTTTGGCTCACTCATTTGGTCATAAAGCCGTCTTAAAAATTCTGCATGTTTCTTGGTGATTGTACCTGAAACAACCATTACATCACTTTGTCGAGGCGATGCCCTAAAAATAGTACCAAAACGGTCAAAATCATACCGTCCAGCCCCTGTTGCCATCATCTCTATGGCACAACAAGCATGCCCATAAGTCAGTGGCCAAAGAGAATTACTTCTTCCCCAATTAACAAGATGATCTATTGTGCTTAATACAACAGGTAAACCACCGCTTTTTAGCCAATCTACTTGATCTTTTGCCATTCAAGTGCTCCTTTCTTCCATGCATAAATAAAACCAATACCTAGTATGAAAATAAACAAAGCCATTTCAATAAATCCAAAAACACCCAATATCTTAAAATCAACAGCCCAAGGATACATAAAAAGTATCTCTACATCAAAAAGGATATAAAGCAAAGCAATGAGATAAAACTGTGCAGAGATTCTATTTGGTTGCTTATTGGGTAAAGGGCCACACTCATACGGGGAAAGCTTGAGCTTTTCCTCTCGTTTATGTGCCATAAGATTACCCACTACACGAGAGAGTATCATAATAGCTGTAAAAATAACAATAGTAAATACAAGCAAAAAGAATACACCAAAATATGGGTGTGCAAAGTCCATATGGCTCATTAAATAGCTCCTTTATTTGTGATTGTATCATTACTTTTGCAAACAATCAAAACCTATTTCTAAAAATACAAACAATGATAACAGCAAAATACTTTTAGAAGTATAAAACAAGATTTTTAAATGTTTAAAAATACATCTTAGCACAAAAAGAAACATTTTTTTCGACAAAAACTTTACCCAACTATTGAGACATAAGCTTTAGCGGTATCTTAATAATTCGTTCAATAAGTGTTGCTGGGGTTCTTATAGTTTGGCTCGCAAGGTCTGTGCTAATATATGGTTTATTAATGGTGCCTGTTATTTTTATAAATGTTGAAAAAGAGCCATCATCTCCTGTAATAATATAACCAGCTATGGGAATATTGTTCAATAATGTACTTAGAGCTTTAAAAGTAGTTATTTTCATATTAAACTCTATCGCACCATCATCAAGCCGTACAATTCCTGCTCCATAACTATCAATAGAAATTCCATCAAGCTGAAATTGCTCCACCTTTAAAAAACCATCAGAAATTTCTATGTCTATACTACCGCTCTCTACCTTATACCCATTACGATCAAAACCGGGATTTTTAAAAATGAGTAAAGAGGGGACAGTATCAATAAAAGCGATAACATTTTGTATGCCATAGAGATTTTTGATGGTGCTTTTTTTGAGCACTATATTTCCTTTAAACACTCCTTGTTTATATTCTGCAAGCAATGTATAGATACCGCCATCAAGTGCATCTATACCAAGAAAATCATTAATAATGCGAGAAGTGATTCTATTGCCATACAATGTAAGTATTTTATGCCGATAGGTTATATTCAAGTCTGTATTTTTATTTTTAACCGTTCCTTGAATATTATGCCATTTATCAAATTTCAGAGAAACATTTTCAGCAAAAATTTTTTTATTCTTCATTTGTATCGCTAAATCCTTCCCTTGTATATTAATAGGCATTTTTTCCTTGTTGTCTTTTTGTTGTGTTCCTCCAAGTTCAACAGAATCTAAATCATAAAGAACTTGTTGAGCATTAATATTGATAGAATTCTTTTGTGAAAAAATTTGAATAAGGTTTTCAATATATAGATTAAAATTATTATCTGCATGGATATTACCATTGATTTGCAATGGCTTGAATGATGAACCATCGATTCTTTTCACGGGAATATTATGCTCTTGCACATAAGCTTTAAGAGCAATATTTTTAAAATCTTTAGTGCTTAGGGTTAATGAACCTTGAGATATTCCATATTCTTTCAACAAGGAAGAATATGGATATAAAAGGGCAAGATTTGATATATTAATAATTGATTGATTACCTATGCTTAGAGAAACTTCTAGCGAAGGGAGATTAAGCTGAAAATCATCTTTAAAATCAGCAACAATTGCTAAAGGGTAATGAGTTATTTGCAATATCCCTTGTTCTGGTTGAATATTAAAATACTTAAGATTGGCAATGCCTTCTAAGGTTTTTGCCTTTGTATCAACAAGCAAGGATAAGCGAGCATCTGCTACTATTGCTCCTTGTATCCGTATAGGAACATCATCAAATATTATTTTATCATTTTTAAGAAAAATTTCCGCAAAATCTACATGAATAGGCAAGCCGCTAAGGCTTAAACGACTATTTTTAATCACAAAGCGCCCAGAAACATCAAAGCCTTCCTTGCCAAATGGTATAGAAAGAGTAAGATTTATATCAACACCAGAACTTTTTTGCTCCAAAGGCAAGAAAATATTATATGCCTCAAGCACTTTCATTGCTCTTTTATCAAGCCTTGTATAAGTTGCAATATTAATCTCTAAAATTGGATTTTCAAAAAGATTTTTTAAAAGAACATTGCTCCCCGCAAGAGATATATTATCATACATTGGCTCTACAAGAACAGCATAGCTCTCACCTTTATGATAAATAATATTTGCTTCTTTAAAAACAGCAGGAGGGAGAGCATTATTATACAAAACAGCCCCTTGTGCTATCTTCATATCTATAAAGAGATTATCCTTAAGAGCTTTTATAATAGCATTTTTATTGATTTCACTCTTAAAAATTACTTTAGAAAGAATAAAATCCCCTTTAATGCGTTTAAATAACCATTCTTGTGCTTCAGGCTCTAAATCTGGCAAAATCGGCTTAAGAAAATCTAATGTCTTTATTGTTTCTGAAAAGCCCTCAACACTTATGCTTTTAAAATCAGTAGCAATGGTGCTATAAAATTTAAAATCTTCGCCCAAAGAAGAAAGGGTATAGAAGTTAGCTACATTTTGATTAAAATCATAATCAACTAATCCCATTATACTAAGCTGGAGAGGGGTATAGGTCAGTTCAGAGATATGAATTTGCAAATGTTGCAAATCAGTATCATCATAAAGAGCAATTTCTAACCTCCAATGAGGCAAACGCCCAACAATGACACGGTCTTTTAGAGATAAAGTACCAACAAAATCATCAACAACAATTGCTCTAATATCAACTTCACCTATTATATTTAAAAACATTTTAATATTTTTTACAATCCTTAAAACAAATTGCATCTCTTCTTCAATATTTTTAAAATGCTGAATATCTTGCTGTTGTTCTTCTAGTGTTATTTTTTGGATATATATATTGAGCTTTTTATCTAAAACAAGATAAAATTCATTTATCTCAACAGAGCCTAAAGAAATATGAGGAAAATAAATGCCACCCTTTAAAAGTTTATACACACCAAAACAAATAAATAGCACAACAGAAAAGAAGATAAAAGTTTTCAATATAGTCTTAGACATTATTTTTGCTCTTTTAATCACTTGCTCTTGCTATTTAGCAACAGCGGTTTATTCTCATCGTGTAGTGTTTCTCCCTAAAGGAGGTACTTTAAACATTATAGCACATTTGAAACAACAAAATTTAGGTATATGGGGTTTTGATGCTCTTTTTATCAGAATGCTAGGATACCCACAAAGCGGATGGATAGATATTGGTTCTACACTCCTTAGCAGAGGTGATTTTTTCTACAAACTCACCAAAGCTAAAGCAGCTGTTAAACAAATTACACTCATACCCGGAGAAACTTTTTACTTTTTCTCACAAGAACTCGCTAAAGAGCTTGCCCTATCTCAAAAAGTTTTACAAGAAACATACAACAAACATGCCCATTACGCTGATGGAGTTATTCTTGCTGATACATATAATATTCCTATGGGCATAAGCGAAGAAAATCTTATACTCTATTTGCTAGACCATTCTCTTAAAAGGCATGAAAATCTTGCTAAAAAAATATTAGGTGAATATGATGAAGTACAGTGGTTTAAATATATCACTATTGCTTCCATCATACAAAAAGAAGCAGCAAACCTCTATGAGATGCCTTTAATTTCTGCTGTTATCCATAATCGCCTTAAGAAAAAAATGCCATTGCAAATGGATGGAAGTTTAAATTATGGGAAATATTCCCATACCACAGTTACACCTCAAAGGATTCGCAATGATACAACATTATACAACACTTACAAATATAAAGGAATTCCACAAAATCCTGTAGGTAGTGTTAGCTTTGATGCCATTAAAGCAGCTATTTCTCCTGCAAATGTAGATTATCTTTTTTTTGTAAAAAATGCCCAAGGAACACACACTTTTACACGAAATTATAATGAACATCTGAAAAATATTAAATAGTAAACATTTTTAATGATATTATAAGGAAAACTATTTGAAACTTACATACTTCAGATGCCAAAAAAGATTGAGAATGAAATTTGCTCAATAGCAACTGAATTAGCCCAAAGATTCTTAACTAGGAGTTTTTGGGCTAATTCCACAACAGCTATAATGTGTAATTGGCTTTTTAGAATTCAACAATATAAGGAAAAAAAATGGCAAAAATTAGTGCACCACCCAATACACCAGTATGGGTTGATGATAGTCGCTGCAAAGCTTGCGATCTTTGTGTTTCATTATGTCCAAGCGGAACATTAGCAATGCAATTAGGCAGTGAATATGTCTTGGGTAAAATCGCTCGTGTAATAGAACCTGAAAGTTGTATAGGATGCAATGATTGCGAGCTTCATTGCCCAGATTTTGCGATACATGTTGCAGAAAAAGAAGAGTATAAGTTTGCAAAGCTGACTCCAGAGTCTAAAGCTAGAGCTCAAAAAATCAAAGACAATCGTTTTATGATGTTATAGGAGAATGAAAAAAATGAGAGAGGAGATTGCAAGCGGAAATGAACTAGTAGCTTTAGCAGCAATAGATGTTGGTTGCAAGTTTTTTGGTGGCTACCCCATTA
This sequence comes from Helicobacteraceae bacterium, assembly GCA_029258405.1. Taxonomy (GTDB): domain Bacteria; phylum Campylobacterota; class Campylobacteria; order Campylobacterales; family Helicobacteraceae; genus NHYN01. Next base: position 23,850 of record JARHYY010000075.1, read on the forward strand.
CACCTTCTAGTGAAGTAGCTCATGAAATGAGTGTGCACCTTCCACAAAAAGGAGGGACTTTCATACAAATGGAAGATGAAATTGGCGGTATTTCTGTTGCATTAGGGGCAGCTATGTCTGGAACAAAATCCATGACAGCAACATCAGGACCTGGCATTTCTCTAAAAGCAGAACAAATTGGATTAGGCTTTATGGCAGAAATCCCTTTAGTTATAGTCAATGTTATGCGAGGAGGTCCTTCAACAGGTTTGCCTACAAGGGTTGCTCAAGGAGACATCTTACAAGCAGCTAATCCTACACATGGAGATTATCAGTCCATAGCACTTTGCCCGGGGAGCTTAGAAGAAGCATATACAGAAACTATCAGAGCATTTAATTTAGCAGAAGAATTTATGACACCAGTCTTTTTACTTCTTGATGAAACATTAGGGCATATGTATGGAAAGGCAATGATTCCTAATGCTGAAGAAATTCAAATCATTAATCGTCGCATTTTTGATGGCAATGCTGATGATTACAAACCATATGAAAGACAACAAAACGAGCCAGCCATACTCAACCCCTTTTTCAAAGGTTATCGTTACCATATTACAGGTTTGCATCATGGTCCCTTAGGTTTCCCCACAGAAGATGCCAAACTTTCCCAAAATTTAATTGATAGATTATTTAATAAAATACTCAAAAATAGGGAAAAAATCGAAAAATACGAAGAATATCATTGCGAAGATGCAGATAGGATATTAATCGCTTATGGCTCAACTTCAAGAAGTGCAAAAGAAGCTGTTGATAGATTAAGAGATGAAGGCATCAAAGTAGGACTATTAAGACCCATTACTTTATGGCCATCACCCACAAAAAAACTTCAAGAAATAGGTGAGAAATACAAAAAAATTCTTGTTGCAGAATTAAATAAAGGACAATATCTTAAAGAGATAGAAAGAGTAATGAGAAGAGAAGTAAAATTCTTAGGCAAGGCTAATGGACGCCCACTCTCTCCGGGAGAAATCACAAAAAGTTTAAAGGAGCTTTAAAATGGCATTTAATTATAATGAATATTTAAGGGTAGATAAGATGCCCACACTATGGTGCTGGGGCTGTGGAGATGGAATTATTCTCAAAAGTGTTATTAGGGCTATTGATTCACTTGGTTGGGATATGGATAATGTATGCGTAGTAAGTGGCATTGGTTGTAGCGGAAGATTCTCATCTTACATTAATTGCAACACTGTCCACACAACACATGGAAGAACCCTCGCATATGCTACTGGTATCAAGTTAGCACATCCAGACAAAAAAGTAATCGTAGTAGGAGGAGATGGTGATGGCTTAGCTATTGGAGGCAACCACACCATTCATGCATGCCGCCGAAATATTGATATTAATTATGTGCTCATCAATAACTTTATTTATGGGCTAACAAATTCACAAACCTCACCTACAACCCCTAAAGGTATGTGGACAGTAACAGCACAATATGGCAATGTTGATCCAGAATTTGATCCTTGCCGCTTAGCTGATGCTGCAGGGGCAACATTTATTGCTAGAGAAAGCGTGCTTGATCCTAAAAAAATGGAAAAAATCTTTATAGAGGGCTTTAAACATGAGGGCTTTAGCTTTTTTGATATTTTCAGCAACTGCCATATTAATCTAGGAAGAAAAAATAAAATGGGAGAAGCTGTAGAAACATTAAACTGGATTGAATCTCGAATCACATCAAAGAGAAAATTTGATTCTTTAAGCGAGGAAGAGAGAAAAGGAAAGTTTCCTGCAGGAATACTCAAACATGAAACCTCACAAGTAGAATATTGCAAAGCCTATGCAGAAGTTATTGCCAAGGCTCAAGCAAAGGCAAGGAGATAAAATGAGAACACAACTTCGTTTTACAGGCGTAGGGGGACAAGGTGTTCTTTTAGCAGGAGAAATTCTTGCAGAAGCAAAGATTTGCGATAAAGGTTATGGCGTTAAAGCAGCAACCTATACCTCTCAAGTAAGAGGGGGACCAACAAAGGTAGATATTCTTCTTGACGAAAAAGAAATACTCTATCCCTATGCAAATGAAGGTGAAATTGACTTTATGCTTTCAACAGCCGATGTTAGTTACCATCAGTTTAAAAATGGCATTAAAGAGGGTGGAATTGTTGTTATCGAACCTAATTTAGTGCATCCTCAAAGTGAAGATCAATCAAAATTTAAAATATATAATATTCCTATTATTTCTATTGCCAAAGAAGAGGTAGGCAATGTTGTAACTCAATCAGTAGTTGCTCTTGCTGTTACAGTAACACTTACAAAATGTGTTGATAGAGATCTTGTATTTGATACCATGATTAAAAAAGTACCTGCAAAGGTTGTAGAACTCAACAAAAAAGCTTTTGAATGCGGTGAATATCATGCTAATAAAGCTTTAGAAAAAGGTACATAAAACAAGATTTAACTCCGGGCTTACCCATAAAGTAAGCCTGTGTTTTTAGCAATAGTGCTCACATTAAAAATACTTTAGTTATTCATAATTAATTATATAATTAAAATTTTTATATAAAAATTAATTATTTCATATATATTAAGTTTTAACTATTACGACTTGCCATATGTAATATTCATTTTTTGTTAAGATAAATAAGGGATCTTTTTATAGAGATTCTTTACTTATAAAAACCTACTCTCCTTTCACGAAGCATTCACTCTCTTGCAAACCTTTTATTGTTCTTTTAAGCTACTTAGGATTACTTTTTTAAGAGATTATAATAATTATCTTATTATGAGTCTCTTACTTCTTATCTTTTTATCTCAATGTGTTTTTATAAATCTTACTTTACATATATCTTAATTTTGCCCGAGCATATTTTAGCAATACCTAACCCTTTGAAGTTATCTCCAAGCTTTACCCCCAAAACCACATAACCATTTTAATACATAAGCACTTAACAGAGCTTGCCATATGTAATATTCATGTATCTCATAAGATATATCATTTTATTCAATACAATAAACAAAGAATCTTTT
>JARHYY010000091.1 GCA_029258405.1 Helicobacteraceae bacterium
AAGCTTGCTACTTAAAGAACTCAACATAAATGCCCCCTAAAATTTCAAATTATGATTTTTTATTATTGCATAAAATATTATAAATTATTATAAAAAGTTCTAAATTATGTATATATATATTTACAAATTAACATTCATTTCATATATCGAGATAAATAGAGAGCTTTTTAAGAAGTGTTTTTGTCATCTCTAGATTCTTATGTTATACTTGTATCTGTTTATGTTAGGAGTGTGCTTATGTTTAATGGATTGATTCGTGAAGTAGGCAAGGTGCTTGAATTTCAAGCACAAGAGCTTAGGATTGTCTCTAGACTCAAAGCAAATTTAGGCGATAGTATAGCGGTTAATGGGGCGTGCTTAAGCGTGAGTGCTTTACATGATAATGGTTTTAGTGTTATGGTGAGCGAAGAGACATTAAAGCATATTGCATCTGAAAATTTCAAAGGTTTTATACATTTAGAACCAGCTATGAAATTAGGGGACAAAATAGATGGGCATTTATTGCAAGGGCATATAGATGCTATTGGGATAATTCGCTCCATTAAGCAGCATGATGTAGGGGTAGATTTTTTGATACAAATGCCCAAAAACATACAACATTTAATAGTCCCTAAAGGAAGTATTGGCATTGATGGCGTAAGCCTTACAGTTAATGAAGTGTTTAATGATTCATTTCGCCTTACGCTTATCCCGCTTACTTTTAAAGAGAGCAATTTTTGCCATTATCACATTGGCAGAAGGGTAAATATAGAAACAGATATTATCGTTCGCTCTTTAGCACATATCTACAAACAACATCAGCTTCAAAAAAAATTAACTTGGGATGAAGTTGATTCTATTATGATGCGTTATTGAGTATTTGTTGAAAGATTTCTTCTTTGTCGCTTTTGATATTCATGGCAGAAAGAAAATGATAACCGCTCAATGCAGCTTGCATTACAAGCATTTCTGAACCATCTATTACAGGTAATTCTAAGCTCTGTGCAAGGGCAAAAAAAGGTGTTGTTTTTCCATATACTATATCATACACAAGACATTGTTTAAGTGTTTTCATGTCTTGAAAAAGAGCAGTTACTTTTGAGGTAGATAAGGGCAGTATATCATCTTGCAAACCAGCATTAGTAGCGTTAATCACTAAATCAAAAGTAATTGTAGGATTAAAGGTATCACTAAGGGCGGTTTGATAACCATTTTGTGCAAAAAATTCAAGTTTTTCATAAGAGCGATTTACAACAATGATATTGATTCCATGTTGCTTTAAAATATAAGCAATAGCCTTAGCACTCCCTCCTGCACCTACAATAAGGGCATTCTTAGGGATAAATCGCCGAGCAATGGTACGATAAAAACCCTCTGCATCTGTATTATAGCCAATAACTTTATTGCCTTCTTGAATTAAGGTATTTACAGAGCCAATTTCTTTTGCTGCACCTCTTATTTCATCGCAATCTTTAAAGGCAACTTCTTTAAAAGGTATAGTTACATTCGCCCCCAAAAAGCCAAACTTCTTTAAAGTTTGCACAGGAGAGCCAGAAAGCTCTAGGCAATAAGGGCTATACCGAGCAGGAATACCCATTGAATAGAAAAAGGTATTAAAGAGCTGTGGTGATTTTGTGTGAGTAATAGGATTTCCAAAAACTACAAAATATTTCATTAATTTTCTCCTTTTTGCTTCAAAAATGCTTGAGATACCCAACCTTCAGCTATTTTAAGCCAACCATCTCTTTCTTCTTGCACAAATACTTCTTGACCCTTTGTTTTTTTCGCTACAATGGGTGATTGCAATGAGGGCTGTTGTCGGACATTGAGCGAAACAGAGAGCACTTCATAGGGAATGCCCTCTTGCTTATTGTTATCAAGAGCTATGAGCAAGCGTTTAACAACCCAACCATTATGTATTCTTACCCATTCTCCTTGTATTTCTAATGCGGTAATTTCTTGCCCATGCACAACAGAGCCAACAACAGGTGCTGATTGTTTAGGCTCTTTTCTTACATTTAATGAGCGTACATTGACTTTATATAAGGGATATGCTGGTTGTTGGTGCTGGATATTGTTTTGTGGTTGTGTTTGTTCCTCGCTAGAGGCTTGAGTTTGGGCTTCTTGGGTGGTTTCTGTTGTTATTTCTTCGTGAATTATTTCTGGTTCAGTTGGTGCAGATTGTATTTTTAATGCTTCTTGATGGTGCTGCAATGTTTCTTGTGTAATATTTTGAGATACAAAATATTGATTTTTTAGACTATAAGAAACTTCAAATATGGCATAATATATACCAAAACCTGCAAGTAGGATCATAATAGGTATAAAATAAATCCTTGAAAGTAAAACTATTTTTTCGAATGCATTTTTAAATATGCCTTTGTTGTCTATTTGTGCTATCATTTTTCTTCTAAGGGCTATATGAGTTCCACCCCTTTTTCTCCTTCATAGATTTCACCAACAATGTAGCCCCCGCTTATAGAGGTTACTTTGTTGGCATTTGCTTTATCAACAGCTAAAATCATTCCAGCACCCATATTAAATGTTCTATATGCTTCTTTTTCATCAACATGTTCTAAAATGAGGTTGAAAATTTCATGTTTAGGGATTTTATGTTTTTCTATAATTGCCCTTTGGTTTTCTTGCAAAATACGAGGAAGGTTTTCTATAATCCCCCCTCCTGTAATATGGGCTAAGGCATGGATATATGGTTTGAGTTTTTTAAATATTTTTACATAAATACATGTAGGTTCAAGTAAGATATCTATAAGAGGTTTTTTGCATATTTTTTGTTCTACATTATAATTACCCATTTTAAGAATTTTACGCACCAAAGAATAACCATTAGAATGCAAACCGCTACTAGGCAAGGCTATAAGCGTATCGCCTATTTGTGCTCGTTTTGCAATATCACTTTTTTCAGCTATGCCCACACTAAAACCTGCAATATCAAAATGCCCTTTGTCATACATGCCCGGCATTTCAGCACTTTCTCCTCCTATTAATGAGCATTCAGCTTCTAAACAACCCTTTACAATGCTCTGTATAACACAAGCTGCAGATTTTGCATCAAGCTTGCCTGAAGCATAATAATCCAAAAAGAACAAAGGCATGGCAAAATCACAGATGAGATCATTGACACACATAGCTACTAAATCAATGCCAATACCATCAAGTCTATTTACCTGTATGGCTAAGAGTAGCTTTGTGCCTACGCCATCAACAGAAGCTAATAAAATAGGTTCTTTATAACCACTTGGCAGAGCAAAAGCACCAGAAAAAGAGCCAATACCGCCAATAACATTTTTTTGAGCTGTTTGTTTTGCTAGAGGTTTGATATACTCAACAAGTTTATTGCCCTCATCAATATTCACTCCCGAGTCAATATATGTTATCTTGTTTGGCATTTCTGTTCCTATTTTTTATGCTTTTTATGGGCGATAATAAACCGTAGGGCATTGAGCTTGATAAAGCCTGCGGCATCTTTTTGGTTATATACATTATCCTCTTCAAAGGTACTATAAGCAGAATCAAAAAGAGATGTTTTTGATTCTCGCCCTACGACAATAACATTACCCTTATACAGCTTAAGCCTTACTGTACCTTCTATATTGTTTTGTGTTTGGTTTATGAGCTCTTGCAATGCTTTTCGTTCAGGCGAAAACCAATAGCCATTATAAATTAATGCGGCATATCTTGGCATAAGCTCATCTTTTAAATGAGCCTCTTCCCTATCAAGACAAAGCGATTCAATAGCACGATGTGCCTTGAGGTAAATACTGCCCCCGGGTGTTTCATAGCAACCTCGCGATTTCATGCCAACATATCTATTTTCTACCAAATCCAATCGTCCAATTCCATGTTTGCAACCAAATGTATTCAAAGTTTCCCAAAATTCTGCTGCTTTAAGCATGGTGTTATTAATGGCAATTCCATCACCTTTTTTAAAGGTTATACTTATTTCTTCGGCTTCATCTGGTGCGTTGAATGGAGATACGCTCCAACGCCACATATCATCTTGTGGTTCGCAATTTGGGTCTTCTAAGATTTGTCCTTCATAGCTAATATGCAATAAATTAGCATCCATAGAATAGGGCGATTTTGTACCCTGTTTTTCTATCTCTATGCCTGATTTTTGAGCATATTCTAAAAGCTTTTCTCGGCTATTTAAATCCCATTCTCTCCAAGGTGCAATAATATGGATATGAGGATTGAGTGCATAAGCACCTAATTCAAAACGAACCTGATCATTGCCTTTTCCTGTTGCCCCGTGTGATATTGCATCTGCTCCAACTTGAGCAGCAATTTCTATAAGCCTTTTGGCGATTAAAGGGCGGGCGATGCTTGTCCCAAGCAGGTATTCTCCTTCATAAAGTGCATTTGCTCTAAACATAGGAAAAATGAAATCAGATACAAACTCTTGACGCAAATCTTCTATAAAAATATTTTCTTTTTTTATGCCTAGCTTAAGGGCTTTTTCTCGTGCAAGCTCTAGCTCTTCTCCTTGTCCAATATCTGCTGTAAAGGTAACAACCTCGCAATTATAGGTATCGCCTAACCATTTTAAAATTACGCTAGTATCCAATCCACCAGAATATGCCAAAACAACCTTTTTGATTTTTTTCAAAGTTTCCTCCTGCGATGGTTCTTATGCTATAATTTTAACACAAAAGGACTATAATGCGTATTGATAAATTTATGAATATAACCAATATAACAAAATGTCGCCGCATTGCTCAAGATATGATTGCTCATAATGTGGTTAAGATTAATGGAGCAACAATCAAAGCAAGCCATAATATCAAAATTGGCGATATTATTGAAATTGCCTATTTAGAGCAACCAAAATTTTTTAAAGTTTTAAAAATACCAGAAAAAAAGAGCATTCCTAAGGCTCTTAAACATGAATATATTACACCAATATCAGAATCTTGATTGTAGCCTACCTCTTTCTTCATTAATCCTATGCACTTCAGCCAACACTTGGGCAACTGCTTCAAATAGGCTCTCTGGAATCTCTTGGTTAATATCAACAATTTTATAGAGCTCTCTAGCTAAAGGGGGGTTTTCTATTACTACAATATCATGTTCATATGCGATAGCTTTAATACGCATGGCTAAATGATCAATACCCTTAGCAACAACTACAGGTGCACTATCTTGAGGTTGATGAAATCGCAGGGCAATGGCATAATGTGTAGGGTTAGTGATAACCACGCTTGCACCGGGTATTTGTTGCATCATACGCTTTCTTGAGGCTTGAAACATGAGAGAACGAATTTTTTGCTTTATTTCTGGGTTACCTTCTTGTTGCTTGAATTCATCTTTAACTTCTTGTTTGGTCATTTTAAGTCCTTTGAAATAGCGCCTCCTCTTAATCGCAAAATCAATAGCACTCATCACAAAAAAGAAGAGCAACAAAATAGCTGCAAGTATTAATGCCTTATCAGCCAGCCAACGCATTTGAGAAAAAAGGGGCATGAGGGCTACTGTGGTAAGTTCTCGCACAAACAATAAAAACACCCAAAAACCAATACCAAAAGCCGCGAGTACTTTTATAGTAAGCAAAAAGCCATCAGTAATTTTTTTGAGTGAAAAAAGGTTTTTCATGCCGCTTATAGGATTGATTTTTGCCAAATTGAATTTAACAGCTTTGCTTGAGAGCAAAAAACCAAACTGTCCTACATTGCTTGCAAATGCCACAATAATAAGAGCTGCAAAAAAAGGAGCAACAATAAGGGCTAATTCTTGTATAAACCGCAAACCAATAGAAATGATATTAGGAACATTTAACTCCACTCCAAAAAGCTGCATGGCAAAGATATAAATATTCATGCTTCGTTCTACAATATAGCCAAAGAGTATGTAAAGCAGCACAAAACCAACGAGCAAACCAAAAAAGCCAACAACCTCCGGGCTTTTGGGGACATTTCCTTCTTCGCGTGCTTTTTCAAGCTTTTTGGCGGTGGGTTCTTCTGTTTTTTCGTCTTGATCTGCCATAGCTATCCTTTATAATCTTTGTTGTGCGAGTATATAGTCTTCTAAGGTGTTTAGGTTGGTAAATTCCTCTATTTTATTGCAAAAAAAATATTTTATATTTACAAAGCGATGCATTTCTTGCAAGCGATATATTTTATGCTGTATCATAGATACAATACCCTTAAGTGCTGTTTTTTTATATATGCCAATAAGATGATGCTTATGTTGAGAATCACAAAAAGCAAGGATATCATAAGCTTGTTCATTGCACATAATCTCATGAACACTTTGTGCAGAAACAAAAGGGCTATCTACTGTAATGATAAAATGCTCATCATAAGGAGAGCACTCTAAAATAGTTTTTAACCCAGAAAGAGGAGAGGAGATATGTATATTATCTATAAAAATATTATCACCCCAAATGCCCTTTTGGTTTTTTTTGCTTGAAATAAATACTTCTGCAAAAAACCCCCATTCTTTAAGCCGCTGGTATTGATATTCAAGCAAATAGGTTGCCCCAAAAGAGAGATAGCTTTTATCTTGTTGCATTCGTTTGCTCTCCCCCCCACATAAAATAACAGCGGCAATTTTTCGCAAAGCTCCACCTCTTGTTTTTCTCTTTCTTGACATTTTAACATAGATATAGTAACCTAAATTAAAATTTTTGACATAAATATTTTTAAAAACTTTTGCTCATTACAATACGATGAATTCATTTTTCAAAAATATGTTATACTTCGATTCACATTAATATCTATACATAAATAAAAATGCAAGAATTATTCTATTCATTATCACATATTGGGCATAAAAGTTGCCATGGCATAGGGACAATTTTGTTCTTCGAAGGAGAAAAAGCACATAAGCTTTTTGTACTCATGAAAGGAAAGGTACGCCTTTATAAAAACAAGAATGATATAGATGATACAACGCAATACACCCTACATATTGCATCTGCCCCATGTTTTATTGCTGAAATGCCCTTTTTTATGCAAACATATTATCCCGCAAGTGCTGAATGTATAGAGCTCTGTGAGCTTATTGAAATAAACTTTAATACTTTCAATAACTATTTAAAAAACGATGGGGTATCTCTACTTTTTATTTCCTCTTTATGTCATAAAATTCGCATTTTAGAATCATATATTGCTACCCAAAACCAAAATCTACAAGAAAGGCTTTTAAGCTATATTCATACACATAGGGATAAATTACATAAACTCTCCCAAAAGCATATCGCACAAAGCCTAAATGTTGCACCAGAATCCCTTTCTCGCATACTTAAAAAACTTAAAAATCAAGGGATTCTTACAACATATAAAGGCAAAATACAATTATGTGATAATTAATGTGCATGCTTTGCTTCATAGAGCATATATTGGAATCGCTGTGCTATCATTTGTGCCCTTTGCATAACAAATGAAATATGCTCTTCTTTTTCATACACTGTTCTTAGACTCTCCTCAAAAAGTGTAAGCCACACATTAAAAAGCTCTTGTGGAAAAGATGGTAATTCCAAATGAGTTTTTAGAGGTTGCCCGCTATAATCACCTGTACCAAGGAGCATGCCTTTCCAAAAATTTGCAATTTTTGCCTTATGCTTTTCCCAGCTATCCTCATCTGTCCCTATTGCGTTATTAAAAATATCCCCTAATCCATTTTTATCTGCACGCACTTTGTTGTAAAAAATATTCATAAGACTATAAATAGAGTCTTCATTAATTTCTTGAAACATAATAACTCCTTATTAAAAGATATTTTGAATAGTAATGCACATTTATATTATCTCACCGTGAAATACTACAACAATTACAAATGAGATAATAGAACAAAATCATCAATAAAAAATTGATTTATGTTAATTGATAACTTGTTTTTATGACAATTATTGAATTCTATTGCGTCATATATGGCTATAGCATGGCTCATACTTTTTAAGAATAAATACTATTACAATTTGCCAAACTATAAATACAAGATACCTTCATAAGCTATTTGTGATATTATGCTATAATGTCCCTTATGAAAACATAGTGTAGATAATCCATTGAGGCATACATACAAAGCTAAATGAGTTATTCATAAATAAGCAAATAGCAGTTAAAGGAGGTTATGTGTCAGAAAATAGGGCATGTTCAGTAGCGATTCTTGCTGCTGGGGCTGGAAGCAGAATGCACTCAAGTACTCTTAAGGTACTCCATAAAATTTGTGGCAAATCAATGCTATATTACAGCATTAAAGAGGCTCAAAAAATAAGCGATGATGTCAGTGTGATAATATATCATCAGGCACAAGAAATAAAAAATCTTATTCAAGAAGAATTTAAAAATGTCAATTGCATTATTCAAGATTATGAAAACCTTCCGGGCACAGGCGGAGCAATATGGTCTTTTTTGCAGCAATGCACCCCTCAGTATTCTCATCTTCTTGTGCTTAATGCTGATATGCCATTAATACAACATGATGAACTCGAGCAATTTATAGCCCAATCTTACAATGATAGCAAGAGCATAATCATGAGCGTTTTAGAGCTTCGTGATGCTTCTGGATATGGGCGAGTTGTTTCTAAAAAAGGACGAGTAGTAAAAATCATAGAAGAAAAAGATGCCTCATCGAAACAAAAAAAAATTACAATTGCCAATGCTGGAGTATATCTCTTTCCATGTGAATTTCTTCAACAATATTTGCCACTTTTAAATAATAATAACACCCAAAATGAATACTATCTTACTGATGTTATTGCTTTAGCTCTAGCTGATTCTCGCACTTTAATACCTTTAACAGTAAAAGAAGAGCATTTTAAAGGGGTTAATACTAAAAAAGATTTAAGCATTGCTGAAGAAATAATGCTTGAGAGAATCCGCACAAAATGGTTGAATAAAGGAATTATTATTCATCAGCCATCAACTGTATATATTGATGAAGAGGCAGTCTTTGAAGGGGAATGTGAATTACAAGCAGGGGTACAAATTATAGGTAAATGTAAAATTGCACATAGTCTTATAAAGGCTTATAGCGTTATTGAAGAGAGTGCAATCATAGAGAGCACTATAGGTCCATTTGCCCATATCCGCCCTCAAAGCCATATTTCAAAAACACATATAGGCAATTTTGTAGAAACTAAAAAAGCACTCTTAAGCGGAATAAAGGCTAACCATTTAAGCTATCTTGGTGATTGTCAAATAGAGACTGGAACAAATATAGGAGCAGGCGTTATTACTTGTAATTATGATGGAAAACAAAAGCACATTACTAAAATAGGTAAGAATGTATTTGTAGGTAGTGATACACAACTTATTGCTCCTGTATGTATAGCTGATGAAAGCATTATTGCTGCTGGTAGCACTATTACACAAGATGTACCCAAAGGTTCTCTAGCCCTTTCAAGACAACCACAAATTATTAAAGATGGATTCTACTACACCTTTTTCAACCACCTTAAAAAAATAAAAGTTAATGGGGAATGGAAAGAATTTGCCAAAGATTTAAATATCAAAGAAATTATTAAAGAACTAGGAATAAGTGATAAAGTACTAGCCCTTGCACTGAACACAGAAGTTATTAAAAAAGAACATTGGGATGAATGTTTTCCAAAAAATGGAGATGAATTAGAATTATTGCATTTTGTTGGGGGAGGAAGGAGCTAACATTTAATGAAAGCATGGCTTTTTTTAATACTTGCTATAATATTTGAAGTAGGTGGAGTAAGTTTTATGAAAGCTTTTGATGAGCCTCTCTTAAAATACGGCATAATGGGTTCTATGCTGGCAATTTCATATTATTTTATGGCACTTGCCATTGTTAAAATACCTGTTGCAATTGCCTATGCAATATGGGAGGTGGTAGGGCTTAGCCTTGTTGTGCTAGTTTCTTTGATAATTTTTAAAGAAAGTCTTACATTATGGCAAGTTTTTGCTCTTTTGTTAGCTGGAGTGGGCATTATCCTTATTAATCTTGGCGAAGAGCATGAAGAGCATAAAAAGGCAGAAAAATGAGCTTAGTAACCTTTTTATACATTATTCTTTCCGCCATACTTGACATTATAGCCAATCTCCTACTAAATATATCAGATGGATTCAAAAAAGTAGCTTATGGAATTGCAGCTATAATACTTGTCTTTATCGCATTTTTTTTCTTAAGTTTAGCAATTGAAGAAATTCCTCTCGCCATTGCCTATACTCTATGGGGTGCTATTGGTATCATAGGAACAACATTAGGTGCAAACTACTTTTTTAAACAAAGGCTAAAGCCAATAGGTTGGGTAGGCATCATAATGGTCATTATCGCCATTGCCATGCTTGAAATGGGACAGTAATAAAAATAAGAAAGTTTATGAGTTTGTAAGATATAAGTTATAGCCCCCGCAAGGGGGATAAAGGCTCTAGAACTACTGAAGGAGTCTCAAGATATTTTGCTGTGTAGCATTTGCTTGACTTAAGGCATAGTTTCCAGATTGTGCCAAGAGGTTCAACTTGCTATAAGTTGAGCTCTCTTCAGCAAAGTCAGTATCACGAATATTAGATTCAGCAGATTTTACATTCACTTGTGTAATAGTGATATTGTTCAATGTGCTTACCATTTGTTGTTGAACTGAACCTAAGTCTGAACGAATAGCATTAAGCTGTCTAATAGCAGATTCAGCTACATTCATAACTGTCATTGCCCCTCTAAGAGTGGTAACCCCAGCAGAAGTTCCATCGATATTATCTCCAGCAATGGCTCTGTTTGCATTTGCACCCATAGCG
>JARHYY010000131.1 GCA_029258405.1 Helicobacteraceae bacterium
ATATAGCAAACCTTTTAGCCTTTCAAGTAATACCCCACTAAAAAACTTAGGATTTGAGTGTACATTGTATCATATATCGGTTATCGGTGATGCACATTTCTCTTCGAAGTACTCACCACAAAAATTATAAAAGCCCTAGACTAGCTCTTACATTGATAGCTGCACTAAAATTTGACTTCATCTCATAATCTATAGACGTAAAGGGGGGCTTAAGAATCTTGAATGTTTTAAGTCAAAAGAGTTTATGTGTGCGATACTTCTACCCCCCCCCTAGGTGAGAATAGGCTACTAACAAAATTTACGCATCGCTATAATATAAAAGCAATATTGGTTTTGTACTTTTCATGCCACGCCATCTAAACAACATGCAGGGATAAGCACATAAAAATCTACAAAATTTTTATATGATGCCAAAAAATATATTGAATCATGTTGAGAGTTTTTGCAGGCGTTTAACATAAAGCTCATTATCAATTCTTGTAATACATATCTGCCCATCGCTTACCTGTCTTTTTTGCACGATAAGCTGGGAGTTTTCAGGGATTGTGGGGGACATTGAATCCCCTTTAGCTGTAATCACTGATAGGTCTTTAAAAGAAACCAAGCCAAAATATTGTCTTAGGAATGCCCTATCCAGCGTTACACACTCGGCTTTTTTCCTCTTCATTAACATATCCATCGCCAGCGGAGGCATATACATTATATATAGGAATCTGGATAAGGTCGTCCTCATTTAAAGTTTGATATATGGAATCAGATTGACGCAACATTGACGCAATCATTTTTTTTATATTGACGCAATGTTTTGGAATGTTTTCTTGTTTAAGATTTGGGGGGCAAAGTTAGACTTAACGACACTTTTGTTTTGACTTAACGACAAGTAATCTGACAAGAAATACGCCATATTAATATCTAGTGCCCTTGCAATCTTGTTTAAATTTTCTAAAGTGATATTCCCTTTACCAGCCTCGTACAATCTCTGAACATAAGCCCTTAGAGCTGTGTAGCTCACATACTCACCCTCTTTGGCGATATAAGTTCTATAATCAAATATCCCCATAGAATCTAGCCTCATATGCAATATATTATGCAGAGATGATATGTTAATGCTCCCCCGCCTAGCTTCTAAAAGCTCCACCACCAAAGGCTCAATACCTAAAGTTTTAACGCTAGATTCTCTCTTGCTCCCTCTTTTGTCCAAAAGCCCAAGCAAGCCCTTTTCTTTGTATGCCCTCTGCCAAGCATAAAGCTTGTTTTCGCTCAAAGGGAGGAGCTTTGGGGGCAAGGGAAACTTTATTGAATCTAAACCAGCATTAATAGACTCAATAAAACTTCTTGCACTTATGCCTTTTCTCTTAGCTTTTTCCCATTGCTTAATAATATGTTCTTTACTAAGGGCAAAGTTTTGCTTTTTAAGCCCCGCCTTACTGAAGTCCTCTACATTTTCTAGCAAAGCTGTGCTTGTGGCTGAAGCACCATCGCCATTAATAAAGGCTTGAGCCTCCTCCTCTGTAGCGAATGGTTCAGACCATATCTTTAAGACTTTGCCAGAATTGCCCCCAATTCCATCGGTGTGTAAATGCACATAAAAATGTGCATTTATGGATAAAAATTTTTGAGTTTTCAGTTTTTTTATTTTATTTTGAATCGTCCTAACTGATACTGTGTTTTGCTGTGCAAATTCTTTGCTATTTAGCCACACCTTTGTCGCCCTCCTCTGTAAAACCCGCCTCCGCAAGCATCCTCTTAATTTCTCCGCATCTCCCCCTGTTACCCTTGTAAGAACCTTTATTGTTAATTTTTATGAGAAGAGAAATATCCTTGTCGCTCAAACCCATGCTGCGACCCCACGAAGTCATGGTGTAGCCTTTGGCTTCCATTCTACTCCTAATTTCTCCTTTTTTCATAACGCATCCTTTTTTTGAGTTTATCAACAAAAAACAACATTTTTTTAACACACAAACATCATTTAAAAAAAAATAATGTATCATATATTTATGATAATTTTAACACGAGATATTATACACATAATTTTTCGTATTGTCAATAAAAAGCACATAATAATGTGTAAATGAGGGTGTTTTTTTATGATAAAAACGAAATTAATAGCGATAAGAGAAAATGCTCAACTCTCCCAAAAGGATTTCGCAAAACGCTTGGGGATATCTTTTAGAACATTGCAGAATTATGAATATGGGAAGAGCTCCCCAACAATTGATTTTATACAGAAGGTAAGTGCAACTTTTTTTATTTCTCCTGAGTATTTTTTTAAAGAAGATAATTCTGATTACACACATCAAACCTTAAACGATGATGACATCATTCATATTCCCATATATAATGTATATGCCTCCGCGGGCGAGGGCTATATTAACGAAGAAACATTAATGCAGCACATATCTTTAAACAAAGCACTTTTAAAACATTATTTCGGGTTAAGTTCTTGTAAAGATTTATCAGTCATAACCGCAAGGGGAGATTCCATGCACCCAGTTATCCCCGAAAACTCACAACTCCTTATGCAAAAAAAAGAGGTTGGAGATGGTCAAATATGTATTACAAGAATTGATAATGAGCTTTATGTCAAACGCCTCCAGAAACTCCCCAAATACAAGCTTATAAGCGATAATAAGTGCTATGATGATATAGAGTTAGAGGGTAAAGATTATGAGATTATAGGCGTTGTCGTCGGACTCTTTCAGAAAATTTAATTTATGAAACTAAATCAGAGAATAAAGGCTGCCAGAGAGAGTAAAGGCTGGAGACAAGAGGATTTAGCAAAATCTAGCGGTGTATCGATACAGAGCATTAAGCGTTATGAGTCATCTTTAAAGAGCAATATAACCATAGATAATTTAAGCAAGATAGCTGCTGCTCTAGGGGTAGATATTGAGTTTTTTGTTTCAAAAAAATTTGTTGACGAGAATGAATATAATGATATAATAAATATACCTTTTTTGAAAGACAATATAGCCTCCGCTGGCTTTGGAGTAATCAATTATGACACTGATATATCCTACATTCCCGTTTCAAAAAAAACTTAATAGAAGTTTGTAAAACGACTAACTTTAAAGATTTATTTATTTTGCAATGTAGCGGGGATAGCATGTCCTCAACGATTGATGATGGGGATTATTTGCTGGTTCAAAAAAATCAAGATATAAGAGAAGGCTCTATTTATGTCGTGGAGTATGATGGTGGGATTTTTGTAAAAAGGATACACAAATACCCTAAAATACGCCTACTTAGTGATAATAAAGATTATCTGCCCATAGAAATAAGCGATATGGAGAGCATAAGGGTTATAGCTAAAGTGATTATATCATTCAAGATATTTTTTTTTAATTGAGCACTGATCACCCCATATACTCCTTATATCGTTTATGAATAATTTTCTTTGCCTGTTGTGTTAGCGCATTTTGCGTAACAGGCAAGAATGGGCGTTTAGGGATATTTTTAAAGCCAAATTGATGCACGGTTGCATATGGTGTTTGGCTGCTTATCTTTAAGGCACTCTTGCTTGTTTGTGCCTGTAATGTGTTTTTAAGCATTCCGCTTACTTGCAAAATCTTTCTTTTTTGCTCATATCGTTCAAAGCCTTTTGTTTTCTTGCCTTTTTTGGTGTAAGCCTTGCGTTTGTAGGAGCTTTTTATAGTAGCTGGCTTAAGCGGTGTCCATTTTTTGCCCTCTGGTGAAGATTCTTTTGCAAAGGAATCTTCTGCTA
>JARHYY010000123.1 GCA_029258405.1 Helicobacteraceae bacterium
ACAAAGGCACATAAATACACGATAAAATACCATGCCAATAAAATCATTTTTAATTTTTTGATATTCTAAATTTAATGTGATTTCTTTACGCATATGCCATAATGGGAGATTTATATTCTTTAGTGTATAACCATGTAATATTTTATGCGTTATAGCCCAATTAAAATCACTGCGGCGATTATAGCCTTTATATGGGGTAAAGTTTGGTAGCTTTAATAAATCGGGGTTATAAATAATACTATTGCCCCCTCTATAGATTGAATCGTTTTGTATGCAACCTATTTTATTTTGCTGCATAGCAAGTTTTCTTGTAGCGACACAACCTTTTTGTAATTGTCTTATTATATTTTTTGGATTCATAGAATCTAAAAATGGATATTCTAAAAACGAAAAATCTTTGCTACTTAAATCATAATAGTATTCTCCATACGATTCATTTATAGTTTTTGTGTGGGGTTTTAAGGCATATAATAAATCTAAAAGCTGTGTTCTTAGGGTGCTTAGAAATGGTATAGATGGTTGCCCCACGACGCCACCAAACACACAATCAATATTATCATTTACATATCTTGATATATGTGAGAAATAATCTATTTTATATTTTTGTATTCCATCAAATCCATAGAATCTTAAGTCATCATCAATTATCCAAGTTACAAAATTTTTGCCATAGGAATGTGTTCCAATCTTATATGCAAAAAGCTGTAATTTTGTGCGAGAAATAGCTATGCTTGAACATTTTTTAAGACTTTTAATATAGAATTTAAATGTATAAGGCTTAAAAATATTTTGCAATATCGGTTGGAGCTCTTGAGTAGTTAATACACAAATTTTTAAATCATTGAGTGCTTTGCTTGCATGTGGCTTGAGTTTTACAAATGAGTTTATGAGTTTTTTTGCATTATTGCTATCAAAACATGAAAAAGCAAGTATGAGATTCATGCGATTTAGTGCCACAACATTATTTGTTTGTATTGGTTGCATTAGGTTTTCATTATGGGATAAATCTTTGTTATTCTTTATAAAGCCAAAGCATTCTTTTGCTCTTTTTAATGATTGCTCTTGTATATTTGGTTGGAAATCATGGCTATATTTACGATAAAATTGCTCTAAACCCTTATGTTTTTTATCCATATTGGTTGTAACTCTTTCTCTATTGTTATCAGCAAAATGATGCACCAATGGTTTGTATATAAATTTTGTTTGGATATCTTGTTTTACTTGGATATATTCAAGATAACGCATAATCAAATCTCTATCAGTTGTGCTTGGCATACTTTCATCAAAACAACCTAAAGAAAAAAATACTTCTAAATTTATAAAGAGGTTGCTTCCTTGAATATATGGATTTTGTATAAATACATGCTCTCTTTGTAATGTATCTTTATTTGGTAGCAATATTTCTTTTTTGCCATCTTGGTGGTAAAATATTCCACTTGCAATTAAACCTATATTATCATGCTTTGTTAAAATATCAATACATGCTTGTAAATATTCTTCTTCCCAGCTATCATCATCATCTAAAAAAGCAAGAAAGCATTGCTCTTTTCTTGTATATGCACTTAGGCATAAAAAAGCGGCACTATTCCATGCCCCTGTGCCAGAATGCCCCTTTGTTCGAGTATTATCAATAACTTGTGTTAAAAATGTATCATTAATGTGTGCTTTTCTTAAATCTTCTATATTTTTATGTATTATTTCTTTTTGTTCTCTTGTGCAATCATCGCATGATAAAATCACTTTTATATTTTGTTTCATGTTTAATGGTATTTTTTGCATATAAACACTTTTTAATGCTTTTGCAAACAAATTGATTCTATTATTGCTTATAGCGATAATGACATATATACTAAATGTTTGCAACTCTTCTTCCTATGCAATAATTACAAGATTCATGAGCTAAGGAAAGTGCAAAACTAAAACCAATTTGTTTGCATATCTCTTGTAATTCTTTGTCATTTTTGCCTTCTGGATAGCAAAAAATATCAATTTCTTTTTGTATGATTTGCTCTAAAATAGCTTTAGATTCTTGTATTTCTTTTTTACTTTCTTCTTTATGCTGTGTTAAATCTCTGTGTATAAGTGCATGAGAAGCAATAAGCCCATAATTGCTCAGTGCTCTTACCTCCATAGAATCTAAAAAAATATGTGATAAATCTACATTAAATGCCTGATGAAAATCAATAAGCTGTTGAGAATCTTGTGCTACATAATGCTCTTTAAGTATTGCAATGTTATGAAGTGTTGCTTGCTTCGTGAATGTAAGCTTGAAATAATCAAAAATATCTTTTATCTTACCTTGTTCAACAAGATAATAAAGCAAATCCATACCACAAAAAGCATGTCTTAATGTATGATAGACATTGATAGAAAAAATAAGCGAATCACTAGGAAGCGTATAATTTTCATGTAATTTTTTAGCAATTGCTAAATGTTCTTTAAAACCATCATCAAAACTCAAACAAAAATATTTATTTGGCTCTTGCAAACATTGGGTGATATTCCCAAATTCAAAGCCCATTGAAAGATAAGATTCTATATATTCTTCTAGTTTTAAATAGCCCATTGCCATTTTTCGTTCAAAATAAATTGATTCTACATGCTCTTTATAGGCTATGCGATGAAAACATAAAATATGGGGTTTTTGTGCATTGCTTCTTAAATTACTATTTGAATCTTGCACAGCTTCTAAAAAATTTGCTTTATAACCATATTTAAAAGATTGCATAATAATACCACTTAAATCTTTCGGGAGGCATTTGCCACCAAAACATTGCTTGTTTTCATTATCAAATATAAGCGTATGGGTTTTCGTTATGCGAGGATCTTTAAGCCATAGCTCTCTAACGCTATCATAATCTGCACCAAAAGTTTTGCAAATATTGGCAAATTCATTACAAAAAATAATCTTTGTCGCAAAAAAAGTATTTTCCATGTATTTACATACTTCAGCATTAATGCTTGTTGTTTTAAGGTGAGGATACTTCAGCGATAATTCTTGTGTGCTAAGGGGTGGGATACTTGATTTGATTAAAACAAGTTTTTCTTGCTTGATAGCACTAAGTGCTTGATGCACATTTTGCATATCTACTGCTCCATTATTTAGAGCATTTGTAGGCACACAGATAACCACCAAAGAAACAGAATCGATAAAATTTAAATCAGATTCTAAAAAAGGATATTTAACCCTTAATGATATATCTTTGTCATATGCAAAAATTTCAAAATGGGTTTTAAAAAAATTATAAAATGCTTTCCCCACATAGCCATAGCCAATAATACCAACCATGCTATTCCTTCATAAGACTAAAGAATATAAAATCAGAGTTATATATTTTGTAATGATTTGCCTTAAAATCACCGCTTTGAAAAATATCTTGTATAGTGAGATGAAATTTTCTAAAAAGATTTTCATAGAAACTTAAAGGGCGGTGATAATCAAATCTCTCTCTTTTTGTGGAATACATCTTTTTTGTAATAATATGTGGCGAACTATATGGCATAGTGCTTATACGCTTTTGTATTTTTGAATCTGCATGGAGAAAAAGTGGATTGCAAATTACAATGAAAATATGCCCATTGCTCAAGGCTACTATATCGCTCATTATCTCATCAATTATTTCTAATGTTTCTTGTTCATTATCTGCTAAATGATGGCATAATACTAAGGAACATAATACAGAATCAAATTTTTTATTTGCGTTTATATAATCTTTTAAAGCCTTTTTGCCTATTATGCTTTTATCTAAGGAACAACAAAAATAATACTCTTTAACTACTTCATTAGTAATCTCATATCCTACAACCATCTTCTCAAGATTTTTTAAGGCATAGCTTATTGCACCGCTCCCAGCACCATAATCAAAAATGCTCTTTATATGCGGTAATGAAGCATAAAAATCTTTTATTAATTTTTTATGTAATGAAAATGTTTTAACTTCATTATTGAAATGTTGGTATTCCTCTGCAATAGCTCCACAACCTAAAAAATATTCTATTTTGCTAAAATCATCTTTTGTATTAAGTGGGCTAAGAAAAGTCTTAATATTCTCAATCTCACTTATATAATCCTGCAATTTATAGATTGCAAAGGTTCTTCTACACATGCTTTCAAATAATTCATCGCTATATAGTGCAAAATCCCAACCAATATCGCACATAAAAAATTCTTGCTTATCATTAATTAAAAGATTTTTTGGTTGCATATCGCAATACACAGCACCAGCATAATAAAAATTTGAAAGCAATTCCACATAGGCACAATAAGGCATAGGTTTAAAAACTTCTGTGTTAAAATATTCATAAGAAATTATTAAGATATTATCTTGATAATGCACATCAAAATGTGGTAGAAATGGGGTATATTTTAGCTTTTGTGAGAGTGGTTGCAAATGGAAATAAAGTTTTGAAAGATTTGAAAAGCTCGAAAAAATCTTATATACTTTTTTAAAATCTGAAAATACAAAACCTTCACTGCCTCTGCCAAGAATGCTAAGATTATCTGTAGTTTTGCAATATTTCTGTATCAACTCTTTTGCTTCTATTGCACTTAGAGTTTTATTAATGCCCTTAGACACATTCTTATAATAAGGCAATTTTTGCTCTAAAAGCATTAAGGCATCGCTTACATTTTCTGCAAAATATATTTTATCATTTCGTCTAGAATCTAATGCCTTATTTTTAAATGCACCGCCATAGCCATAATCACCAAGTGCAATAATAAGTTTGCCTAATTGCCATGCAAGAGCCATTTCACTAAGTGTGCCACTTCTACCGCCAATGACAATCATGGCATCACAAGCACTTGCAATTGATACATTTCTTGCTACATCAAAGCCAAGCGGTAATGCTACATCGATATATTTATTAGCTATATTTTTATCATAATTTGGAATAAGTCCTACAATTGAGCTCTTGGTATAATGGGTTGCTTTTCTTCCACCACAAGAAACAGCCTCCATAACTCCGCCCAAACCACCATTTATAATAATATAACCCTTATCTACTAATGCTCTTCCTAACTCTGTGGCTAAATTTTTAATAATGCAACTATCTTCATCGCTCAGGCAATCAAAACTTGCATATCCAACAACAGAAACAATATAATGCATAAAAACTCCACAGAATTTAAATGTCAGATTATATCGTTTTTTTTTTTTTGCAAGTCAAGAGGAATTTATAAAATTGTTTAAATTTTATTTTATATTTTAGATAAAATATATAGTATAGAAATAAATACTTTGGTTGATGGGTAATAAAATGTGGAATTTTTGCAATAATGGGTTGTTCTTAATTTTATTTCATGTCTTAAAATAGATTTATTATGAGCGGATACTTCTTAAGGTAGATCAAAAATGAGTATTTCTACCTTATCGTTATTGTTTGCTTTAAGGTTAAAGGTGTTTTCGCCACTCATCATAACACCATCAGAAGCACTAATGTTAAATGGATTTGTATGCTGTGATGATATTTCTAATGCACCATTTATGACTTGTATATATGCTCTCCTCCCATCTTGCACACTAAAGCTTTCATGCTCAAAATCTCTATATCTCCATAATTTCATATCTTGATAAACCTTTAAAGATCCATTTTCTGCATTTGGCGATAATATAAGAGTTTTTTTAGAATCACTAAATGCTTTTTGTGTATATCTAGGTTGAATGCCTAATTCATTTGGTATAATCCAAATTTGATAAAAATGCAATTCATGCGTATCTGAAGCGTTAAACTCTGAATGTGTTATGCCGCTACCAGCACTCATAATTTGAAATTCCCCACTTGGCACACGCTCTTCATTGCCCATGCTATCGCTATGTGCTATTGTACCATGAAGCACATAGGTTAATATCTCCATATCACTATGCGAATGCGTCCCAAATCCTTGTGCTGGAGCAACTCTGTCTTCATTTATGACGCGTAATGAGCTAAAGCCCATAAATCTGCGATCATAATAACCAGCAAATGAAAAACTGTGATAGGTATCAAGCCAACCATGATTAAAATGCCCCCTGTCATTTTTACTTCGTAATATAAGCATTTTATTCCTTATTTTGATATATTATATTATATGTCATTTCTCTTATTTTATGAATATTATTTATAATAATTTATTGCACATAAATAAGAATTGCTCATTTTTACACAGTTTAATATATGCTCGCCCACTTAAAATTAAAAAAATTAAGAGGAAGTTGGGGTTAAAAATATATTTCTTATTTCATGCTTTATTGTTTTATTAATACTGTTATTGTAATATTTAAGAGTTGATCTCATACAAAATTCACAAAATAGATATAGAATAAAATATCAATTTTACATGGAGTTTATTAATGACAAGAAAAATGTTTTTAAGCATGGCTTTTTTAGCGGCAACAACCATAGGCATGCAAGCTGCTATATACAAAATAGATACTGCTCATTCTGCTGTTAATTTTAGTGTTTCTCATCTCAAACTTAGTACGGTAGATGGTTCTTTTAAGCAATTTGAAGGCACTATTGATTATGATTCTGGGAAACTCAATGTTTTAGAGGGCAAAGTAGCTATTTCTTCTATTGATACACAAAATCAAGATAGAGATTCTCATCTCAATAAACCAGATATGTTTGATTCTGCAAAATACCCTTATATAACCTTTAAGATGACAAAATTTGAAAATAATAAGATCTATGGCGATCTTACCATAAAGGAAACAACAAAAGCGATTGTTCTTGATTCAAAGATTGCTGAAAGTGGCAATAATATTACTATTGAAGGTTCAACAGTAATAAAAAGAAGCGAATTTGGCATTAGCTGGGAAAATGTTTTTCAAGACAATGCTGTAGGCGATGATGTAAATATTAATATTAGCTTAAAAGCAAGTCGATGATAATGCTTTTTCACAGATTATAGAGCATAATCTGTGAAAAAATACCTTAAATCTTTTAGTGTTTTAGAGTTTTTATTTATTATTATTGTAGGTAGTTTTTTTGTATTCACTCTCTCATCGCTTTCTTTAGATGTTTTTAATCTTTATAGATTCCAAAAAAAGTTTCAAGAAACAAATATTGTAATAAGCCAAATAAGACAACAAATCATTAATCATCTTACAGATGCTTTTTATCCTTCACTTACATTTATGCCTAATTCTATACAATGGAAACGATATATTATTAAATACCCTATAATACTTGAAGCCACTAATACTCAAACGCGTTTAATAGGCAAAAACCTGCCTCATTCCTTGAAGCTCCCTCAATATAGCGAGCTTTTTTGCATTAATGATTATAGTTTGCATAAGATTATTTCTTTAGAATCATCTGTATTTTCTCTTGCAAGCCCTGCTTCAAAATGTACTCTAGCTTATATAATCAACGCAAAAATACATACCTTAAATTATTCTGATACAATAATTGACTTTGGGCATACGCTCTATAAAGTAGAGCATTTCGCATTTATGCACAATAAAGAAAAACTTACATTTTCTCTTTGTGTTCAACAACAATGTATTGAATGGGTGCTTTTTTTATGAAACTACCAAGCTATATATTTATGCAATCAGTATTTGTGCTTTTAATAGTATCTCTTATGCTCTACTCCATACTATTATCAACACATTATAGCTCTTACAATAATATATACATGCAAGCTTCAATGCAATTACATATATATGCTCAAAATGCTTTTGCCTTTATCAAAAAAGCTATTGATAATAATATAATCATACCCACAAGCAAGCCTATGAGCTTAGATTCTATTTCTTCTGAACTTCCATTGCTCTTTGAACCTTTGTATCAGCTAAAGTTTAATATTGTCCAAATGGATACGCATTTTTATTGTATTGAAATTTATATTTCTGCTCAATTGCCCAATGGGATTTTATTACAAAATTATGATTCTACACTATACAAAAAACAAGAATCAAATTTTCCTCCTTTAAAATGCGATTTGAGTACAATACAATGGAAATAAGTCATTTTTCTCTTTTTCATTCACATATTAAGTCTGAAAGAAGTACTATTATGCTAAATTTAATAATCAAAATTTTATTTAAAGTTTTGGTAAAATTATAACAAGAGCAACATTTAATATGAAAGACAGCCAAATGACTCTCAACAATTTTTATAATTTCTTAGAAGATATTGTATTAAAAGGTGCTAGTGATTTTCACTTAATATACAATGCAACACCTACTATTCGCATTAATGGTATGTTGCAGGCATTATCTCATGCTCCAACATATACTGTGCTGAAAAATATAGCCCTTGAATTGCTCAATGAAGAAGAAAAACATTTGCTCTATAATCATCAAGAAGTGGATATTTCTTTTGAAATACCTAATGTAAGTCGATTCCGTGCAAATTATTATTATACACAAGGGCATATATCCCTAGCTTTTCGCTTTATCAAGCTTACCCCTCCAACCCTTGAAGACATCGCAGCACCAGCTCTTTTTTATAATATTATCCAAAGGCAAAAAGGGCTTATCTTGTTTTGCGGTGCAACAGGAAGCGGAAAAAGCAGCTCTATTGCTGCCATGCTTCATCATATCAATCAAACACAAAACAAGCATATTATAACCATAGAAGACCCAACAGAATTTATCCATATTAATCAAAAATCGTATTTTTCTCATCGCTGTGTGTTCAAGGACACAAAGAGCTATCAAAGTGGCTTAAAATCCGCCTTAAGAGAAGATCCAGATATTATTTCTATAGGAGAAATAAGAG
Source organism: Helicobacteraceae bacterium (assembly GCA_029258405.1). Classification (GTDB taxonomy): domain Bacteria; phylum Campylobacterota; class Campylobacteria; order Campylobacterales; family Helicobacteraceae; genus NHYN01. The sequence goes on from JARHYY010000123.1 coordinate 8,710, forward strand.
ATAATGAAATTTGCTCTCTCGCCCTTAATGCCGCACAAAGTGGGCATTTAGTGTTTTCTACTATGCATGCCTCATCAGCTGTGGCAGCCATTACTCGTATGGTAGGTTCTTATAAAGGCGAAGAGCAACCTCAAATTCGCTCTCAATTAGCAGAAACCTTGCTTATGATTGTTGTTCAAACATTAATACCCAGTACACAAGGTGGCAGAATCGCTGCCTATGAAATTTTGTGCAATGATCCAGCCATAGCCAACCTTATTAGAGAAGGAAAATTTTACCATATAGATAATCACATATCATTAAGCAGTGCAACAGGAATGCAACTCTTAAATCATGCTTTAAAAAAATTAATACACTCTAAAACTATTACTTTGCAAAATGCACTTCAAGTGAGTTATAACCCTGCAGATTTACAAACAATGCTCAATTACCCATAGCCTAAAGTTCTAAACCCCTGTGTGATAAATGAACAAATATAAACTAGGAATAATAAGAAAGTGTAAATTAAGGTGCTCTAATAATATAAAATGCACCAAAACACTGATAAAGTTAGTGCATGAAAGCATATATTTTCAACAAGAACACTACCCTATTATTGAAATTTAATCTTATTGTATAAATAAATATTATAGTCGAAAGATATATTTAATATATTAAATTCAAAATTCTTAAGCGTTTGTTTTCAATGCCAATAATGAGACTTGCTTAAAACTTTTAAAGTTTATTATACTATAATGATACTTTTATTGCTGAATAATAATCAAGGATATTTATATTGTGTAAGAAAATATTAATTAAACAAAAAACTATAGAGCTTTAATGGTAAGGAATAATAATGGCAGTGCAACATTCTTCATCTATTAACCTAAAAACAGATTCTATTCCTAAGCTTTTTTTTACTTATTTTATTCCTTCATTATGTGCTATGTTAGCCCTTTCTACAAATTCTACTATAGATGGGATATTTGTAGGGCATAAGGTGGGTAAAGATGCTTTAGCGGCTATAGGTATTTCTTGGGCAATTTATCCTGTTATTATTGCTTTTGAATTGCTTTTTAATATTGGTGCTGCATCATTGAGCTCTTATTATATTGGAAAGGGCAAGCCATTTAAAGCACGCATGATTTTTAGCTCTTCTTGTTATTTTATAGCTACTAGTGGCTTTATTATGGGTTGTATATTTTATTATTTTCGCTATGAAATGGCTGTTGTTTTAGGAGCATCACAAAATTTATTACCACTTGTCGTAGAATATATTGGTGTTATTTTTCTAGGTGGAGTTTTTATTTGCTTGCAAGGTTTGCTCGATACTTTTGCTATTAATGATCGCAGACCAAAACTAGCCATGGTCGCTATGGTAAGTTCTTCTATTGCTAACATTATTTTAAATTATATTTTTATTTTTATTTTAGAGTTAGGTTTATTTGGGGCAGCATTGGCAACTATTCTTGGGCACTGTATAGGCTTTTTGATGCTCCTCAATCATTTTATAACTAAAAAAGGTGATATTTATTTTATTACTTATTTTAACTTTAAAATACTACTTTTATCGGCAAAAAATGGAATCCCGCATGCTGCTTCTGAACTTAATGCAAGTTTTATGATACTTATTTTTAATCATGTACTCAAAGATATTGCTGGTGATAGAGGTAATGCCATTTATAGTGTAGTACTGTATATTGGAATTATTATTTTTACTATTCTGCTCTCAAGTGCGCAAGGAGTACAACCCATTTCAAGCTTTAATTATGGAGCTAATAGGCTTGATAGGGTAAAGTCAGTTTTGATATTTAGTGCGTTGTTCTCCTTGTTTGTAGGGATAGTGCTTTATGTATTGGCTATTGTTTTTGATGTTTTTCTCATTCATTTGTTTATAAACAATAATGATATAAATAACGATACATTCTTAGTTGGAGATATTAGCCATGCCTTAAAAATTTATTATATAGGGTTCATTTTTTTAGGGTTTAACTTGGTGGTGGCAACTTTGCTACAATCCATTCAAAAGCCTTTTCATTCATTAATTGTTACTTTGTCATCTACCTTGCTCTTTACAATCCCATTAGTATTTATTTTACCCTCTTATTTTGGTATTAGTGGCGTTTGGGCAAGCTATGCTTTAGGCATGACTTGTTCAAGCGTAGTTGCTTTTTTGGTGATTACACATGAGTTTAAAAAAGGGGTGCTTAGGACTGTATAGGTGCTTTTTAGCCTACTTTTAAACCTTAACTTTACATGAAGGATTAGAATATGCAATTGAACTTTTTACTCCTAGCATTTAAAATGATTGTATTTTAAAAATATTAATATTGAGATGTTATTAGAAATTTTATGTTAATATCGTATTATTTTTTCAGGAGTGCCTATGATATTATCTATGGAACATAAACAATGAATTGCGATGAAGCACTTAAGCTCTATGCTCAAAATATTTATGATATTGGAGAACAGGCAGACCAAATTCGCAAAAACTTTTTTGGAATAAAAGTTTTTTTTAATTCAAATGCTCATCTCAACCCTACAAATCAATGTGTAGATATATGTAAATTCTGTGGCTTTTCAGCCCACCAGAAAAATCCCAACCCTTATACCATGAGCAAAGAAGAAGCCCTAAGTCGCATTGAAGAATATGTCAATAAAGGAGCGCTAGAAGTACATATCGTAGGGGCTCATAACCCACAATGTAATTTAGAATGGTATTGTGATTTATTTAAAAGCATTAAAAAACTTTATCCTACACTACATATTAAAGCACTTACCGCTGCTGAAGTCAATTATCTTGCACAAGAATCTCAAAAAAGCTATCAAGAAGTTTTAGAGCAAATGATAGAATCGGGCGTAGATTCTATGCCAGGTGGCGGAGCAGAGATTTTTGATGCTGATATTAGAAGAAAAATATGCAAAGGCAAGGTTGATTCGCCAACATGGCTTGCTATTCATCGCTATTGGCATAAATTGGGCAAAAAGAGTAATTGCACCATGCTTTTTGGGCATATTGAAAACCGCATTCATCGCATTGAACATCTCTTGCAATTACGCGATCTACAAGATGAATATCATGGATTTAACGCATTTATACCCTTAGTGTATCAACGAGAGAATAACTTTTTAAAGGTTAAAACATTCCCAACAGGGCAAGAAATTCTTAAAACTATCGCTCTTTCACGAATTATTTTAAAAAATATCCCCCATATCAAAGCCTATTGGGCTACATTGGGCATAAATCTTGCTATGGTAGCTCAAGAATTTGGAGCAGATGATCTTGATGGTACTTTGCAAAAAGAATCTATTCAAAGTGCAAGTGGTTCAAATAGCTCTAAGGGTATCACAAAAAATGCTTTAATTTTTCAAATTAAAAATGCTGGTTTTATCCCTGTTGAACGAGATACCCTTTATAATGAAATACAAACATACTAAAAGAGTTTTACATGCGATATTATGGATATGATGAATTCAAAAAAGATATGAAAAAATTTATCATTAACCTTGATTACAAACCTGATTGTATTATTGCTATCTCACGAGGTGGCATGACTATGGGGCATTTTTTAGGTATCGCATTAGATATTAAAGAGGTGCTTACCATCAATGTTTCTTCTTATTTTCATAAACAAAAACAAGATTTAAAAATCTTTAATATACCTTCTTTAAATATCTTTCAAAGAGTACTCATTGTTGATGATATTGTTGATAGTGGAGAAAGCATGCAAAAAATAAGTAGGATTTTACAACAAATAAATCCAGATATTACATTTAAAACCGCTGTTCTTTTCTATAAACCCACAGCAACAATCATGCCTGATTATTATATCCATCAAGCAACAGGTTGGATAGATTTCTTTTGGGAAGTGGATATACTACATTCAATAAAGGAAAATAATGTTTGAAGAAATTATAAAACAAAACCATATAAAAACAACAATGGTGCTTGTGCTCTATACTATTATATTTATATTTGTAGGCATTTTGGGAGATATAGTGCGGATTAATGCCTCTTCTTTTGGGGGTGCTTTTTTTGCTTTGATAACCTTTAGAATATTCCCGCTTATTACCATCATAATGGGTTGTGCAGCCTTTGTAATCATGCTCTATAGTGTGTCAAATTTTAATCGCATCATGCTTAGTGGCAGCGAATATCGAGAAATAGATAAATTTAATGCCATCAATAAACAAGAAAAAGAGTTAGTACAAATACTTGATGAAGTGCTTCGCCAATCAAATACCCCATTTAAGCCAAAGTTATATATCATGAATGCACCTTACATGAATGCTTTTGCAAGCGGTTGGAATAGTGAAAACTCACTTATTGCAGTAACAACTGCTTTGCTCAATTCACTACAAAGAGATGAAATAAAGGCAGTTGTTGCCCATGAGCTAAGCCATATAAAACATGGAGATATTCGCTTAACACTTTGTGTAGGTATATTAAGCAATGTTATGGTACTAGCGGTTAATTTTATTTCAATGGCATTTTTTGGATCTCATCGCAACCAAGGGGCAAGTTTAGCAAGAAATATCCTTATGATACTTACTTTCATACTTCCACTTATCACGCTTGTATTGCAGCTGTTTTTAAGCCGCTCAAGAGAATATATGGCAGATAGCGGTGCAGCCTATATCATGAAAGATAATCGCCCAATGATAAGGGCATTGCAAAAAATTAGTGGTAATTATCAACAATATGATTTTAGAGATATAGACAACAACCCCACTCGCCAAGCAGCCTATATCTTTAGCACAGCAGAGATGTTAAGCACACATCCAAGCATAGAAAATCGCATAAGGGCATTAATGGGCAAATAAGGAGCAACATGAAAGAAGAAGACATTTACAAAGCCTTTGAGCTTATTTTTGAATATATTGGTGAAGATAAAAATCGCGAAGGTCTTAGAGATACACCAAAAAGGGTACTTCAATCTTGGAATACTATTTTTAAAGGCTATAAAGAAAATCCACAAGAAATTTTAGGCACAGTTTTTGAGCAAGGGGCATGCGATGAGATGGTAATCCTTAAAGGCATAGAATTTTATTCCACATGCGAACATCATTTGTTGCCTTTTTTTGGTGTAGTGCATATTGGCTACTTGCCTGATAAAAAAGTTGTAGGCATTTCTAAATTAGCACGATTAACAGAGCTATTTGCACGAAGGCTACAAATCCAAGAACAAATGACTGCACAAATTGCTGATACGCTTATGAATGTATTAAGCCCAAAAGGAGTAATGGTTGTTACCGAAGCAAAACACATGTGCATGCTCCTTAGGGGTGTGCAAAAACAAAATAGCATGATGGTTACTAGTGCTCTTCGAGGACGCTTTAAGGTAGATGCAAAAACAAGAGAAGAATTCATGGGGCATATCAAAAGAACAGGCTTGTAGCTTATAATTCTTAACCAAACAGATAAACAAAGGTTCATATCCCCTATAATAGCTTGTATATATCCTGTTTCCAATGACTAAAAAATCAAATTTCAGTTTAAAGAATCTTTTATAGCTCCTGTAAGCTTTTCATGCTTTTCTTTATAACAGCACCATTACACTACTATTATTTTAACCACTACCATAAACAACACAACATACATATTATTCTTTGCCAAGATTCTAATCTTAAGACAAGGTATAATTAATTATTCTCTGTAATAATAAATTCTAAACATGAGAATAATGAGATATAAATTTTTCTTTTCTTAATCGCTCTTTTTTGTTATAATCTTTAGAAATTATCATGGAGTATATAAATGCAACAAAAACAAGAACTTGTTGAGATATTAGAATCTGTAAATATCATTCAAATTGTAAGTTTTGAATGGGAACGCATTGATGCCTTAGTAGCAAAAGTTGCTGATGAAACAAACAGAGTGCTTTATAAATGGAATATTGCAGATGGGCTATTAAGATTTAATAGTGAAGATA
>JARHYY010000080.1 GCA_029258405.1 Helicobacteraceae bacterium
ATAAATCCCAAAGCCATAGAATCTATGAAGCAAAAGATTACAGAGCTTGAAAAAAAGCGATAAGCTTAATAAAATCACAAACAAGAGAAATAAGAACAAAGATAGAGGACATTAGAATATTGTAAAAATATTCACAAGCAAATATAATTAAAAGATTATGTTTGATTGTATTCAGCCCCCAACTCATTAGGATTATTTTCTATTTCACACGATCTGCTATGCGATGTGTTTATTTTGTTTGGAATATACTTTTTTAATTCATCATCCCATATTCTAAAATCAAAATTTTGAAATCTCATTGTTTTGCTCCTTACCGTAGAACTTTTATCCATTTTCTCTACTGCTGATTGCGATTTCATATCTGCTCTTGCGACTGCTACGCCTGTAAACTGCATTAAGTCGTTAAAATCACTAATATTACCATCTGCCTGCTATACTTGGCTTTACAATGTGGATTTGTGGATATTTTTCAAGCAATGCTTCGTATAAGCTAATTAAGCTTTCAGAGTCGACAGCCATAATTGCTGGCTTATCAAGCAAAATCTCCACGCTTTTAGTAGTTGCAAATCCCTCCGCAAACGAAAAACTCATTATGTGAATCTAGTGGAGCAGAAGTGTAAAAGCACGCTTTTTTCTCGCTGCGTATTTTTCTCCATTCTCTTTCTCTGTGTTATGATTTAGCAATAAATAATATTGCAACTAGCAAGGTTGAAACAGGAATCTAACAGAAATTCTATTTGTAGATTGTAGATTCTTATATCTATTTATAAGATTTTATAGGTTTAAAGGAACGGTATTATTTATGTGCTTTTTTGGAATTATTTTTAAAAAATATGCCATATTAAATCAATGCACATCCTACTACCCGAGAGCACATCATACAAAACCCCATTATATAATAAATTATATTGTGAAACATCACATGCAAACATAATAATGTGATAAAAGTTTATAAAATATTTAAAAAGAAGTAAGCACAACACAAATAAGCGATAATATAAAGAGTTTACCAATGCCCCTTTTGTGATACTTAGCCCTTTGATATTGTTTCCAGGTTTTCTCCTCTCTTAAACCATAACAAGTATTTCAATATAGTTTGCCATATGCAATATTTATTTATCTAATAAGATAAATAAAGAATCTTTTTATAGAGATTCTTTATTTATAAAAGTGCTCACTCTCTTTTTAGAGTATGCACTCTTTAATAAAATCTCTCAAGGTTTTTTGCTCTACTCTTATATAAGAGCTTAACGTTTATACTTGAATCAATGAGATTTACATATTTTAAGAGACTATTATATATTAATCTTGTTATGAATCTATTTACTTCTTATCTTTTTATCTCAATGTGTTTTATGAATCTCACTTTATCCATATATCTTAGTTTTACCTGAGTATATGAGTCTCTATATATGTCTCTATAACACTAAAATATTTCATATTCTTATTTATTATGCTCTTAATGTTAGCACTGCTCCTTATATCCTTTTACTCTTATATATTTACTCATCTTATGAATGTTGTTATATATTCTTACCCCTAAAGCACTTTAAGGACACTTACATTTTATTGTTTGGGTTTAGTAATTGCCTAGTTTTGATATGTGCATGAAACTGTACTTGTGGGTAGATGAGTTGCACTTAGGGATTTATCTCTTTTAAAGCATTAATTATATTTTGAATATCATCTTGAGTATGAGTAAAATGGGTGCTCACTCTAACCCAGCCCGGTTTATGCACAGGGGGAGATGGTAAATCTTTGAGTCCTAGAAGTTCATGCCCATAAGGTCCAGCACAGCTACATCCAGCTCTTGTTTCTATGAGATATTTTTGTGAAAGAATGCGTGTTATATCATAAGGCGAGTGTTGAGCGATATTGAAGCTAACTGTCCCTATATTTTTTACTTTTTGGTTTCCATAAATACATATATTGGGAATGTTTTGAATATGTTCCAATAAGTACTGATGTAACTTTTCTTTATATTTCCCTATCCACTCTAACCCAATTTCATTACGCAAACGATATGCCAAAGAAGCTCTTATAAGTTGTGTGATAGGGGGCGTACCCGCTTCCTCTCGCTTTTGTATATCATGAATATAGAATTGCTTTTTATGAGAAACATAACTAACACTTCCACCACCAGCAAAACTTGGGGGCAAAGAAGTATCAACTAACTTTTTAGACACAGCCAAAAGACCACAGCTCCCCACGCCACCAAGCAATTTATGAGGAGAATAATAGGCTGCATCGAATAAATGACAAGGAATATTCATATAAGCTGAAGAGCTTGCCATATCAAATGCCATAACACCGTTATAAGAACGGACTATAGTACTAATTTCTTCATAAGGAACAATAATACCTGTTACATTTGAGGCTAGACTGAAAGAGGCGATTATTTCACGGTCTTTATGTGCTTTAAGAATCATTTCTAAAGCACAAAGATCAACTAACCCTTGCTTATCTAAAGGCACACGAACAACCTCGCATAATGCTTCGCGAAAGCTTACTTCATTACTATGATGCTCATAAGGACCTAGTATAACCAAAGGAAAATTACCAACAAGGGATTTGAGACGCTTCTTTAATGGTGCAGAAGCATAGATTCCAAGAATTTCTTGAAAGCGTTTAATCGCTCCACTAGAACCACTCCCAATAGCAATGAGTGCAAAAGAATCATCAAGCTCTAAATCTCTTTTTAAATGCTCTTTTGCACATTGATATAAATCTTCCATAAGAGCTGCATGTTGGCTCGATTCAGAATGCGTATTAGCATAATAAGGCAAAATAAGTCCTATCCGCTTTTCTACCTCTTTAAAGCCAAGCCCAGAAGCAGTCCAATCGCAATAGAGCACATTTTTTTTGAGAATTATCCCCTTTTTTATTGAATCTGCCCCTTTTAATAATGGGGTATAGAGCTTTTTTTTAATATCCAAAGGTGCTGCTCAATCAGCTATAAAGATCTGTACTTAAATACCGCTCACCTGTATCGCAAAGCATAGTTACAATATTTCTATTTTTATATTTTTTAGCTAACTCCATAGCCCCCCAAACATTAGCCCCTGAAGAAATTCCTACTAAAAGCCCTTCTTCTTTAGCCAATCTTCTTGATGTTTCAAATGCATCGGCTGTTGTTGCCTTAATAACCTCATCATAAATATTTGTATCAACAACTCCCGGAATAAAACCTGCACCAATGCCTTGTATCCTATGTGGTGCTGGGTTGCCACCTGAAAGCACAGGCGAATCAAAAGGCTCAAGAGCAATAATTTTAATATTTGGATTCTTTTCCCTAAGAACCTTTCCACAACCCATTAAGGTCCCTCCTGTGCCTACTCCTGCTACAAAAATGTCAATTCTTCCATCCATATCTTCCCATATTTCTTGTGCAGTTGTTTCACGATGGATTTTAGGGTTAGAAGGGTTTTCAAATTGTTGCAAAATAAGAGAGTTTGGAATTGTTTTTGAAAGCTCCACAGCCATTTCAACAGCCCCTTTCATGCCCTTTTCTGGGGGGGTAAGCTCTAATCTTGCTCCCAAAGCAGATAATAGTTTTCTTCGCTCAAGGCTCATAGAGCTTGGCATAGTTAAAATCAACTTTATGCCCAGCGAAGCACACATTGCAGCTAAACCAATACCTGTATTGCCACTTGTTGGCTCAATAATAACAGTTTGTTTAGTTATTTTTCCTTCTTGCATTCCATCGCGAATCATTCCTAATGCTATCCTATCTTTAACAGAACTTGTAGGATTCATAAACTCACATTTTCCAAAAATATTTGCTCCACTTTCACGAGATGCAAAATTTAACCGCACAATCGGTGTATTCCCTATTAACTCTTGAAAACTATTTGCTACTTTCATTGTTGTAATCCTTAATAAATTTAAGAGATATTTAGATTAAGCACTTAAATATAACTGCCTTTATCTTTTATGCATGCGGATTTTACAATATATAAAAAATATTGTCAAGTTTATTTTAAAGTTTATTAAATTAATAAACTTATATGTAATATGGCACTTATTTTTCATAACAACTTTATTTTATACCCTTTTTGCTCTGTATTTCTCTCAAAATCATTTGGGATTTGAAGCAAATAAATGATACAATAGGCATAAAGACGAAATTTATTATACGTCTGTATCAAATAACAAGGAGACAACGATGAGTTTTTTTGATTCCTATAATAAGCACAAAGAAGAACGGGCGACACAAAATGTACCGCCTCTCCCGCTTAATGCTTCAGAAGCAACAAAGGCTATTGAGCTACTAATTTCAAGTACAAATCCACAAGAAATTGAGGAATTAAAATATATTCTTGCATATCGCATTGCCCCGGGTGTAGATGAAGCAGCCGAAGTAAAAGCAGATTTTTTAAACAAAATAATACAGGGCAAAATTTCTTGTACAGCATTTACCAAAAAAGAAGCAATTAAACTTTTAGGAACAATGTTAGGTGGATATAATGTAACCCCTTTAATAGCAGCATTAAAGCTAGAACCAGAGCTTGCACAAGAAGCTGCTAATGCACTTAAAAAAACTTTACTTATTTATGATTCATTTAATGAAATTGTGAGCCTTTCTCAAAATAATCAATATGCTAAAGAAATTATAAAAAGCTGGGCAAAGGCAGAGTGGTTTACCCAGCAAAAACCGCTCCCACAAAGCATAAAACTTACAGTGTTTAAAGTCGATGGTGAAACTAATACAGATGATCTTTCTCCAGCAGCAGATGCTTTTACAAGAAGTGATATACCTCTGCACGCTCAAGCAATGCTCAAAAATAGGACACAAGATGCACTCAAACGCATTGAGGAGCTCAAAAAGAAAGGTAATCCGCTTGTTTATGTTGGTGATGTTGTAGGCACAGGGAGCTCAAGAAAATCAGCATGCAATTCTCTTGTATGGCACATGGGAGAAGAAATACCCTACATACCCAACAAAAAATCTGGCGGTGTAGTTATTGGCGGCATTATCGCTCCTATTTTCTTTAACACCTGCCAAGATAGTGGCTGTCTCCCTATCCGTGCAGATGTATCACAACTTACAGAAGGAGATGAGATAGAATTGCGTCCATTTGAAGGCAAAATACTTAAAAATGGTGCCACAGTAAGTGAATTCCAACTTGCTCCAAATACCATTGCCGATGAAATTCGTGCAGGAGGCAGAATTAACCTCATCATAGGTCGTGCACTTACAATAAAGGCTCAAGAAGAATTAGGCATCAAAGATGATTCAATATTCGCCCACCCTACCAACCCAAAACAACAACCAAAAGGCTACACTCTTGCCCAAAAGATGGTAGGCAGGGCTTGCGGTGTCGAAGGAATTGCACCTGGTACATATTGCGAGCCTATAGCAACAACAGTAGGCAGCCAAGACACAACCGGTCCTATGACGAGAGACGAAATAAAAGAACTCGCTTCATTAAGCTTTGGTGCTGATTTTGTTTTACAAAGCTTTTGTCATACCGCTGCCTATCCTAAACCAGCAGATATTAAAAATCATGCCTCATTACCTTCTTTTATGAGCAGCAGAGGTGGTGTTTCATTGCAACCGGGTGATGGCGTTATTCATTCATGGCTTAATCGTATGGTATTGCCTGATACTGTTGGCACTGGGGGCGATTCACACACTAGATTTCCTATTGGGATTAGTTTTCCTGCAGGTAGCGGGCTTGTAGCTTTCGCAGCAGTAACAGGAGCGATGCCTCTTGATATGCCAGAATCTGTACTCGTACGCTTTAAAGGTGCTATGCAACCAGGCATCACTTTAAGAGATCTTGTGAATGCCATTCCTTATTACGCTATAAAACAAAAACTACTCACAGTTGAGAAAAAAGGTAAAAAAAATATATTTAGCGGTAAAATTTTAGAAATTGAAGGTTTGCCTGATTTAAAAGTCGAGCAAGCCTTTGAGCTTAGTGATGCAAGTGCTGAAAGAAGTGCGGCAGCTTGCACTGTTGCTCTCAACAAGGAGCCTATTATAGAATATCTTAGATCCAATATCGCACTCATTGAGGCTATGATAAAGGCTGGCTATAATGATGCAATAACCCTAAAAAGAAGGGCAAAAAAAATGCAAGATTGGATTGATAATCCTGTTTTATTACAAGCAGATAGCAACGCGGAATACGCCGCCACAATTGAAATTGACCTCAATGAAATTACTGAACCTATTTTGGCATGTCCAAATGATCCTGATGATGTAGCTACCCTTAGCGAGATTCTCTCCAATAACCAAAGACCACATAAGATTGATGAAGTTTTTATTGGAAGTTGTATGACAAATATTGGACATTATCGAGCATTGGGTGAAGTATTGCGCGGTGAAGGAATGGTGCCTACGACTCTATGGGTAGCACCGCCAACAAAAATGGATGCTAAAATACTTTCTAATGAAGGTTATTATTCTCTTTTTGGTGCAGCTGGAGCAAGAATTGAAGTCCCCGGTTGTAGTTTATGTATGGGTAATCAAGCTCGAGTAAGAGATAATGCAGTTGTATTTTCCACATCAACAAGAAACTTTGATAATCGCATGGGTAAAGGAGCAAAAGTCTATCTTGGAAGTGCAGAGCTAGGGGCACTATGTGCAATGCTTGGAAAAATTCCTTCAAAAGAAGAATATCTCTCTCTTATTCCTAAAAAAATTGAAGGAAAAAACGATTATATCTACCGTTATCTCAACTTTGATACTGTTGAAGAATTTGCTCTTTAAAACATAGCTCTTGCTGTATAGGCAAGGGCTATATAGGTATTTGAGTATTTTATAGAAGGCTATTCATGAAACAACACATTGCTTTTAAAAGCAAAGCTCAAAATCTTAAATCTTTACAAAACATACTTCAGAGTGCTTTGATTTTACCATTTGTTATCACCTCATTAAACGATATAAAGCATAACAAAAAAACAGTACTCTCTAATATCAAGAATCTTAACACAAAATCCCTTATTGTACGAAGTTCATCATCTTGCGAAGACAGTACCTATCAATCATTTGCTGGAGCATTTTTGAGTTTATCACATATACCCAACACACAGAGTTGCATTCTTGAAGCCATTAAAAAAGTGGGCGATTCCATGCTCTCTCATGATGATGAAATCCTTATTCAACCCATGCTTCAAAACATTACCTTATGTGGTGTAGCTTTTAGCATAGATAAGGAAAATTCTGCCCCCTACTATACAATTAGTTATGATAAAAGTGGTCTCAATGATGGTGTTACAAGTGGAAAAAATACTGAAATTGTACATTTTTGTCATTATCGCCATGCTCCATTACCTGCTGATACTTCAATGGCTTCTGTAGTAGCCCTAATTCGAGAGCTTGAACAACTGTTTAATACCCAAAGCCTTGATATTGAATTTGCATTTAGCGAAAAAAAATTATACTGCCTACAAGTACGCCCTCTTGTTATGAAAGACAAACCAAACCTCTATTCTTGCGTTACAGAGCATGCACTTTCACGACTCTCTAAGCGTATTGATTTTCTCAATCAAGCCCATCCTCACATTTTAGGAAAACGAGCTATTTATGGCGTAATGCCTGATTGGAATCCTGCAGAAATGATAGGCTTGAAACCTAAACGACTAGCTTTAAGTCTTTATAAAGAAATTATAACAGATAATATTTGGGCATATCAAAGAGATAATTATGGATACAGAAACTTGCGTTCATATCCTCTTATGCACTCTTTTTTGGGCATTCCATATATTGATGTGCGTATATCTTTTAACTCATTTATACCCAAAAAACTTGATGAAAATATCGCAAGAAAATTAGTTGATTATTATTTAGAAACTCTTGCAGCAGCTCCACAACTACATGATAAAATAGAATTTGAAATAATATTTTCCTGTTATGATTTAAATACACCAGCAAAACTTAAAAAACTCCTTTCGCATGGTTTTAATGATAATGAGATAAAAAGGATTGAATTTGCATTGCTTGAACTCACTAATAGCATACTCAATCCAACTAATGGGCTATACCATAAAGATCTTACAAGAGCAGAATTGCTATCATCTCGCTATGATGCTATTATGAATGCGAATCTTTCTATCTATGATAGAATTTATTGGCTCATAGAAGATTGCAAACGATTTGGAACATTGCCTTTTGCAGGAATAGCAAGAGCCGCTTTTGTAAGCATGCAAATATTGAATGCCCTTGTAGAAATAGATTTTTTAACACAAGAAGAAAAAGATTGCTTCTTGCTCTCTTTGAATACTATAAGCAAGGAACTTACCCGCGATATACAACAGCTTAAAAATAATAATAAAGAAGAATTTTTGCAAAAATATGGACATCTTCGTGCTGGAAGCTATGATATACTCTCACCTCGTTATGATGAATCATTTGAAACTTATTTTGAAAATATTCAACACAGCAAAGCAACACAAAACCAAGAGTGCATTTTTCATCTTGAAGAGATTCGCCTCAAAGAACTTAAGAAACTTCTCAATGAAAATGGTTTGCACATTGAGCCTAAAGATTTGTTTATATTTTTTAAAGAGACTATACAAGGTAGAGAAAAGGTAAAGTTTGCTTTTTCTAAACTTCTTTCACAAAGCCTTAAGCTTATCAAGGAACTTGGTGAAAATCTTGGCATAAGTGCAGAAGATATGGCACATTTAGACATTAAAAATATCCTCTCTCTCTATTCAAGTCTTTATAAAGACAGTCCAAAAGAACGATTATTAAATGAAATTAGGGCTCATAAGGAAGAATTCAAACTTACAACAGCACTTAAATTGCCCCCGCTCATTCTAAAAGGAGCAGATGTCTTTAGCTTTTATGCTCCTAAAATTTCTCCTAATTTTATTACACAAAAAAGTGTATTTGCACAAACAGCCACACAAAATGATAGAGATATTAAAGGAAAAATTATACTTATACCATCAGCAGATCCCGGTTTTGATTACCTCTTCACAAAAGATATTGTTGGTTTAATTACATGCTATGGTGGAGCTAACTCTCACATGGCTATTCGTGCTTCTGAATTAGGCTTACCATCAGTTATCGGTGTAGGTGAAGAAAATTTTTCTCGTTACATTAAAGCATATAAAATTCGTATAGAATGTGAGAGTCAGCAAATATTTTGTTTTAATCTTTAAAATCCATATTCCTAAAGAATCATTGTAATTATTATCTTATTCATGTGAAATAACGAATAGAAGCAAATCCATCAATGCGACATTCATGAAGCTGTGCAACTTCTTGCTCTGAAATAATCCCACCTAATGCAAAAATATCAGCTTTAAAGTTATAATTTGAGCTGACTGCCTTAAGCCATTTTACCCCTAAAGGTTTGCCTTTATTTGGGGTATAAAAAATTGGGCTTATAGTAATACCATCTGCACCCAACATATCCGCCTTAAGCATTTCTTCTAAGCTATGGGCACTATAAAAAACAACAAGATTCTTTCTTTTTGCATATTCAATAAAATTAATTTGATTGCCTTTAAGATGAACACCATGAAAACCTAATGCTTCTGCTAAAGCAATATCAGTACTTATTAAGCATAGAGGACTGGAACATAATTCTAAAAATTTTCGCGACAGAGCATAATATTCATCTGAATACTCATATCCTCGCAATAAGCATGCATGAGGTGCATGCAAAGAAAGATTGGAGGTAAATTCCTCTTCAAACTTTCCTATTTTCCAAAAACTTGGAGATATAAAATATTTTTTAAAAGGTTTTATATTAATGATTTTCTTCAGAGGCTAAAACTGCTCCAGCCAAAAACACATAAGTCAAAATCATAAAGATAAAAGCCTGCAAAAAAGCCATAAAAGTCAAAATAAGAAATGCTGGGAGTGGTGCAAACCAAGGAGCCAAAAAAAGCATCACAATCAAAAACATATCATCACCCTTAATGTTTCCAAACAAACGGAAAGAAAGAGAAACTACTCTTGAACAATGTGAAATAATTTCAATGACAAACATAAAAGGTGCTAGTATTTTAACTTCCCCTGCAAAATGAGCAAAATACTTAACCACACCAAATGTTCTGATACCTTCATAGTTATAATAAAAAAACACAACTAATGCCAATGTAAGCGTAAAATTAAGATTAGAAGTTGGGGACTCAAAACCCGGTATAATACCTAAAAGATTACTCAAACAAATAAGAATAGCTAAAGTCGCTGTTAAAGGGAGATAGTATCTTGCTTTTTCCTCGCCTATAACTTCTCTTGCTGATGATAAAATACCACTTAAAACAGCTTCAAAAAGATTTTGTAGAGCACCGGGCACAATTTGCATTGAGCGAGTTACAGAACGTGCTAAAACTAAAGCAAGAACTGCAACTAAAACAGTATAAAAACCGATTTCAAAACTTTTATCATGAGAAATAAGACCAGCAATACTAAAAACTCTATCCAACATAGCTATGTAACTCCCTGCAAAAAATTTCTTTATTATTGCCAAATTAGCTTTAAACACACATAAAAACCAATAAATATATGTTGTTTTTCTCTTTGACATTAAATTTAAGGATACAACAACACTCATAAAATGAGTATATATAAGGAAAGAATATAAGTAGGTACAACTCCCCCACCCATAAATACCCAACAAGACTCAATAATATATACTCTATCCAACCATAAACCTAAAAACTGTGCGACTTACTTCACCTATAAATATCTATAAATATGAAACAGTGA